>NZ_CP082286.1:2318492-2649705 GCF_019880245.1 Halobaculum roseum | reverse complement strand
CGCGGCGGTCCACGCGGTCGACCCCGGGACGGTCGGCCTCGGCGAGTTCGGGCGTCCCGCGGGCTTCACCGAACGGCAGGTCGGCCGCTGGGCGAAGCAGTTCCGGTGGGCGTTCGAGGTGACCGCCGAGGACCGCGAGGTGCCCGAGATCGCCGAGGTCACCGAGTGGCTGCGGGCGAACGTCCCCGCCGACCACGAGCACGCGCTCGTCCACGGCGACTACAAGCTGGACAACGTCATGTTCGCGCCCGGGACGCCGCCCGAGTTGGTCGCCGTCCTCGACTGGGAGCTGTCGGCGCTGGGCGACCCGCTCACCGACCTGGGGTGGATGCTCTCCTTCTGGCGCGACCCCGGCGACCCCGCGCCGGCGACGCCGGAGCTCACCTCGACGTTCATGGAGCGCGAGGGGTACCCGAGTCGGCGGGATCTGGTCGCGCGCTACGAGGACGCGACCGGGATCGACTACGAGCACGACCGCTTCTACCGGACGCTCGCGGTGTACAAGCTCGCAGCCCTCGGCGAGATGTTCTACCGGCGGTACCTGGAGGGCAACAGCGACGACCCGCTGTACCCGACGATGGAGACGCGGGTGCCGGCGTTGGCACAGCGGTGTCTCCGGATCGTCGACGGCGAGGAGCCGTTGTAACTCCGCGAGACCCGGCCGACCGATCGACCGTCCATCGCGGAGTCGTCGTCGCGTCGTCGTCGAGTCGATATCGGGTCGCCGGCGGGTCCGATCGCCGAGTCGCCGGCGCGGACCGCCGTGTCGGTCGGTTGCCACGCGAACTAAGTTCACGGCGGCCCTACGATCGCCTATGACTCTCCGATCGAAGCTCTCCTCGACGATCACGTACGCCGCGCTCGGCGCCGGTCTCACGGTCGCGGCGACGCGCGCGCTTCGCGCGAAGGCGGGACAGCTCGAACCGCCGCTGCGCGGGATCCAGCGCACCTATCGCTGGCGCGGGATGGACATCGCCTACACCGAGGCCGGCGACGGGGACGACGAGACGCTCGTCCTCCTCCACGGGATCAACGCCGCCGGCTCCGCCGGCGAGTGGCGCGAGGTGTTCGCCGCGCTCTCGAAGGACTACCACGTCGTCGCCCCGGATCTCCCGGGGTTCGGGCGCTCCGATCGCCCGCCGCTGCGCTACTCGGCGGCGCTGTACGAGGACTTCGTCCGCGACTTCCTCGCGGAGTACGACGAGCCGCGCGTGGTCGCCTCGTCGCTGACGGGCGCGTACGTCGCCGCCGTCGCCGACGGCCTCGACCTCGCCGATCTCACGCTCGTGTGCCCGACCGCGGTCGCGGGGCCCGAGCCGCCCAAGACCGCGGTGCGGGAGCTGATCCGGGCGCCGATCGTCGGCGAGGCGGTCTTCGGGCTGCTCGCCTCCAAGCCCTCCATCGCCTACTTCAACGCCGACCACGGCTACTGGGACCCCGAGAAGGCCGGCGACGACTGGCCCGACTACGAGTGGCGCACGACCCACCAGAAGAACGCCCGCTTCGCCCCCGCGTCGTTCGTCTCCGGGTTCCTGAACAGCGACGTGGATCTCGCGGACGCGCTCGCGACGCTGGACGCGCCGACGACGATCGTGTGGGGACGGGAGGCCGACCTCCCGCCGCTCGCGGAGGGCCGCGACCTCGCGGACGCCGCCGGCTGCGAGCTGGTCGTGTTCGACGACGCGATGTTGCTCCCGCACGTGGAGTTCGGCGACCAGTTCGTCGGCGTCGTCGCCGGCGCACGCCCCGACGAGACGGTGACCGTCGAGCAGGAGGACGGCGACGACTGAACGCGCGCCGAAATACCCTTGACAATCGGTCACAAACACTAAGCGGACCATGCTGACCACGGGAGACCTCGCGCCCGATTTCTCGATCGTCGGCGTCGTCCGCGCCGAGCGCGACGAGTTCTCGCTGTCGGAGACGACCGACGCCGGGAACCACGTGGTGTTGTTCTTCTACCCGGCCGACTTCAGCCCGGTGTGTACGCCCGAGATGTGTGCCATCCGCGACGCCGACTTCTTCGAGGCCACCCCCAACGTCGTGCCGTGGGCCATCTCGGGCGACTCGACGTACGCGCACCGTACGTTCGCCGACGCCTATGACCTGGGGTTCCCGTTGCTGTCGGACACGGACCACAGCGTCGCGGCGGCGTACGACGTGAAGTACGAGGAATGGGAGGGCCACCGGGGAATGGTGAAACGCGGCGTCTTCCTGATCGACCCCGACCGGCGCGTCCGCTACGCGTGGCGCAGCGACGACGCGTACGTCAAACCGGACCTGTGGCCGTTGCGGCAGGCGCTCGACGAGGCGATCCGCGGCGGGAGCGTCGCAGGTGACCTCGACGAGGCCGTGTCCGTCCCCGACTACGACACCGACGAACTGGAACGGATCGAGTGAACTCGCGACGGGCGGTCCGCCGCGAGCGCGGCGGCCGCCCTACGCCGGCCGGAACACGACCAGGCGCTTGCCCGTCGCGTCGTTGCGCTCCACGTCCGGCCGCACGGCGGTCCCGATCCCGATCTCGTCGGCGGACAACTCGCGGACGATCCCGGTGACGCGGACGAGGCCGAAGTCGATGACCGCGGTGACGTACGGCGGCTCCTCGCCGAAGCCGGAGGGCGCGACGTGGACCTCGGAGAACGTGGCGACCTCGCCGGTATCGGGCAGCGGCTCCTCGGAGAGGTCGGTGCTCCCGCAGTCCGGGCACACGCGCCGCGGCGGGAGGTTCCCGTGCCCGTTCGCACACTCGATGTAGTAGCCGCCCTCTGCCAGCGAGTCGGCCCACTCGTCGTAGCCCGTGTCAGCGGGCCCGTCGGGCTCGGGGTCGCTCATTCCGCCACCTCCAGCACGTGGACGACGGCGCTGGCGACCGTCCCGCCGGCGTTGTGGGTGAGCCCGACCGTCGCGTCGGGCACGGCGTCGCTGTTGGGGTGGTCGCCGCGCAGGATGCGGGTCATCTCCGCGATCTGCGAGCCGCCGGTCGCGCCGACCGGGTGGCCCTTCGCCTTCAGCCCGCCCGAGAGGTTCACCGGGAGGTCGCCGTCGCGGGTGGTGTCGCCGCGGCGGGCGGCGCCGATCCCCTCGCCGGGGTCGAAGAAGTCCAGCGCCTCAAGCGCCATCACCTCCGCGATGGTGAAGCAGTCGTGGACCTCCGCCACGTCGACCTCGTCGCCGGCGACACCGGCGTCGCCGTACGCCTCGGCGGCCGCGTCGGCGGCGGCGGGCGTGCGGGCCATGTCCGTGCGGTCCTGCAGCGCGGCACGGTCGCCGCCCTGTCCCGTCCCGGTTATCGCGACCGGCGCGTCCAGGTCGTGTTCCTCGGCGTACTCCTCGGAGACGAGCACGAGCGCGCTCGCGCCGTCCGTGATCGGGCAGGCGTCGAACAGGTGCAGCGGGGAGGCGACCGCCGGCGAGTCGAGCGCCTGCTCGACGGTGATCTCCCGCTGGTACTGCGCGTACTCGTTGTTCACGGCGTTGGCGTGGTTCTTCGCGGCCACGTGCGCGAGGTCCTCGCGGCCCCCGCCGTACTCGTCGAAGTACGCGCGGGCCATCAGCGCGTACGCGCCGGGGAAGGTGACGCCCGCGCGCACCTCGAACAGCTCGTCGGCGGCGACCGCGAGCGACTCGGTCACGTCCGCCGTCGAGAGGTTCGTCATGCGCTCCATCCCGCCGGCGAGCATCACGTCGTTCTCGCCCGAGCGGACCGCGCGGACCGCCTCGCGGACGGCGACGCCGGCGGAGGCGCACGCCTCCTCGTACCGGGTGCCCGCACAGCGCAGCCCCGCGGCCTCGGCCATCAGCGGCGCCTGGTGGCCCTGACGCTCGGCGAGCGCGCCCATGAAGTTGCCGTAGTTGAGGTGCTCCACGTCGTCGCCGGCGACGCCGGCGTCGTCGAGCGCCGCGAGCGCCGCCTCCGCGAACAGGTCCCGGCCCGTCCGCCCGGCGTGCTCGCCGAACGGCGTCAGCCCGACCCCCGCGACTCGTACTCCTGTCATGTGGTGTGGATGCTCGCTCGCGGGGCAAAGACCTGCCGGAGTTTCGCGTTTTCGCCGCCGCTGCCCGTCGTTTTCACTCGGTTCCGGGTTGTCGTTTTGCCGACGGAGAACCGGGCGTCGCGGGCGACGGAGCCGTCGCTCGTTACTGATACCCGTCGAAGCGGTGAAAACGAACCGTTCGGACCGCGACGCGTCCGACTTACCGGACGAGCAGGTCCTCGCCCTTCTCCACGACGACGCGGAACGGCGGGGACATCTTGTTGTACGCGCGGCGGTACGCCTCCTTCACGGCGTCGGCCTGGTCGACGTCGACGTAGGCCGTGAAGACGGTCTCGCCGGCGCCCATGCGGGCGGCGGTGCCGACCGGCTTGCCGAACGCCTGGCGCATCCCGTCGGAGACGCGGTCCGCGCCCGCGCCGGTCGCCTGCTTGTTCTCGCGCAGGATCTGGTGCGGGAACTTCCGCAGGACCATCTTGTAGTTGCCCTCGCCCAGCTCGCGGATGAGGTGGCGGTTGGCCGACAGGCGCGCCGACTCCAGCGAGCCGTGGCGGATCTGGACGTCCTCCTCGGTGACCAGCGAGATGTGTACGGGGTAGTCCTCGGGGTCCTTCGTCAGGTCGCCCATGTTGTGCTGTGCGATCTTCGAGCCCGGAATACCGGTGACGTAGTCCCGCCGCGTGTACGACGGCTTGTCGATCTTCCGGTACATGGAGGCCGGCTTGTCGGACATGGTTACTTGTCCGTGACGACGGCGGTGGCGTGGTTAAAGCCTACGTTTCGCCCGCCGGCCGTGTGGCCGGTCCCCACGGGCGATCGGATCGGTCCGACGGGGCCCCGAACCGGGACCCGCACACCCCTTGCTCCTCACGTCTCGCCGCCGCCGTCGCTGTCGGCATCCCCGTCCCCGTCCGGCGGTCCGGCGGCGACGTGTTCGAGCCCCTCGTCGGCGAGCAGCTCGCGGGCGCGGTCGGTGATCGACGGCGCGAGCAACACCCCGCGGACCTCGGTGCCGTCGGGTTCCTCGCGTTCGACGGCGTTGACGTAGCGCGCGAGCTGTCCGGCCGCGTCCGGGCCGACGCGCCGGCGCTTCAGCTCCACGACGACCGGCCGTCCCTCGGCGTCGCGGCCGAACACGTCGATGGGGCCCGCGTCGGACTCGCGCTCGGTCGCCAGCGGCTCGAACCCCGGCTCGACGAGTTCCGGGTCGTCAAGGACGCGTTCCTTGAGGTCGGCCTCGCTGCCGACGACCTCCACCGACCGGCCGCCGGTGACGCCGTAGGCGGCGAGCTGGTCGACGGCCGAGAAGCGCACGTCCAGCGTCTCCGCGGGCGACGTGCGCACGCTTCGCACGCGCAGGCCCCCGTCGCGGACCGCCGCGCGGTGTTCGCACCCCGGCGGCTGCCAGTTCACGGGGGTGCGCCCCTCGTCGGTGTGCACCAGCGCCGACCCGTCCGGCTTGAGCACGAGCAGGCGGGCGCCCGGCCCCAGCGAGGAGGCGGCGCGGCCGTCGTACTCGACCGTACAGGTACCGAACAGCGTGATCAGGTCGCCGCGGTCGAACGCCGCCTCCAGCTCCCACAGCGCCTCGCGGTGGGCCGGCTCGTGCAGCGTCGTCGCCGTCACCATGACCACCGCCGACGCGACGGTCGCCGAACCGTGTTCACGTCGACGGGTTCGGCGCGGGCGGAAATAAGCGACGCGCCGGCGACGCCCCAGTGTCGCGCCGGCGACGTTCCGGTGTCGCGGCGGGGACGCACCAGTGTCGCGGCGGCAACGCGTCGGCGACCCCCCGACGACGCGCCGGTGTCGCCCTCGGCGTCGCTGGCGAGCGATCCGACGCCGGCGCGTTCGGCCGAACCGAACGGCGGCGCGGTCGCTCGCTGTCGGGTGAAAAACGGTGAAAACTGCGGCTCGGTCTCGCGACCGACTCGTCGGAACCTTACAGGCGCTGCAGGTTCTTCGCGCGGGGGCCCTTCTCGGCCTCCTCGATATCGAACTCGACCTCCTGACCTTCCTCCAGGTCGGGGCCGCCGACGTCCTCCATGTGGAAGAAAACGTCCTCGTCCGCGTCCTCAGTCTCGATGAATCCGTAGCCGCCGGTGTCGTTGAAGAAGTCGACCTTCCCAGTTGCCATACACGACACGAGCGGAGGACGACGGTTAACCCTTCCGAGTCACCGCCGCGCGTGTGAACGACCCACTCGCGGCGGAGAGATCGACACGTATGAGGATTGTGTCGATGAATTTCGTCGATTTCCCGTCGTCGATGAGGGGCTCCCCGACGAGAACGACGCGGTCAGTCGACGACGACCTCCTCGTCGAGGACGACGCGCTCGGCGGCGTCCATGTCGGCGAACGTCTCGGCGTCGGCGGTCACTTCCCGGCCGAGTTCGGAGTCGAACGCCGCGGCCATGGTCTCGTCGTCGGGGAAGTACAGCTCCGCGAGCGCGTCGTAGGACGCCGACTCGGGGTCCGCCGGGAACGAGACGGAGTATCGCTCGAGTCCGGGCAGGTCGGCCGCGAGGGGCGCGTGTTCCTCCCGGTAGTACTCTCGGAACTCCTCGACGGACATGTCTTCTCCACGCCGGAGCGTGATCGCGAGCTTCGTCATGGTCGGGTTCGCCTTCGGCGAGGGAAGTGATAAGGGACGTGGGGCCGGGCGACCACCCGTCGGGGAGGGTGCTCGGAGCGACAACGTCAGGCTGATTCTGCTGAGTCATCCCGCGCATACCACCACGCCCACGCGATCAGGACGCCCTGGAGCGGGAGTCGGATCCACAGCGCCGCGTCGTAGAGTCGCTCCGCGCGCTCGGGGAGCGGGTTCGGGCCCACGTCGCGGACGGCCATATTGACGTTCGCGGGGAACACTGCGAGCAGCAGCAGGACCAACCCCTTCGCGGACATCTGGCGTGTTCGCGGGATCAGCACGCCGATTCCGAGTGCGATCTCGACGAGCCCGGAGAGGTACACGAGCGCTCGGGGGGCGGGCAACTCCCGGGGGACGATCCGTTCGAAGGGCGTCGGCGCGAGGAAGTGCGCCACGCCCGCGATCACGTAGAGCAGGCTCATCAGGTACAGGAGCGGGCCGTGGGGGTCGGACCGAGCGCGGGGCGCGTCGGAGCGCATCGGTGGCCCGACGTTCCGCGCGGACAAGACCGTTTTCCCGGGGAGGACGGCGAGACCGTCGTTCGACCGTCCCGGTTCTCGGTTGCGGTGCCTTCCCGTTCGCGGCGGCGTCGCCGAGACGAATGTCGCCTCGCTGATCCGTGACCCACGACAACACTTATCACTGGCCATTGTTCCCGTACGCCTACTCGTGATCGACGGCCGCACCGCGATACGACTCTGTGTCGCATTCCTCGTGACCCTCTCGGTCGGGACCGTCGCAGTCGCCTCCGTACAGGGCGTGGACGGGCGAAACACGGATCAGGGTCCGGCCTTCGAGACGGGCGAGCGGGCGGTCGAGCCGCGCAACGGGACGACCGTCGTCACGACGAGTCAGTACGGGAACAACTTCCTCGTCGCGTTCGCGCCGAACGGTTCCGTCCTTCACTACGACGAGGAGTACGCGGTCTACAACGAGATCGTCCACGTTCCGGGGACGCGCGCGACGGTGATCTACGTGGCGACGCGGAACCTGGATCGCCGATCGTGTCACTCGACGGTCCCGTGCAACCGGAACGTCGTCGAGCGGCTGAACCTGACGACCGGCGACCGCGAGCGACTGTACGAGCGAACCAACCCCCGAAGCCGGAACCAGTGGCACGCGATCGACATCGTCGACGAGGACCACGTCGTCGTCGGCGACATCGCCTACGACCGCGTGTTCGTCCTCGACACGGAGCGGGAGCTGATCGAGTGGGAGTGGGAGGCGCAAACCGACCTCCCGCTCTCTGGCGGCGGGATCTATCCGGGCGACTGGACCCACCTGAATCACGTCGAGGCGCTCCCGGACGGCCGGATCATGGTCAGCCTCCGCAACCAGGACCAGGTCGTCTTCCTCGACAGGGAGACGGGTCTCCAGGAGGAGTGGACCCTCGGAGACGACGGCGACCATGACACGCTGTACGAACAGCACAACCCGCAGTACATCACCGAGGAGAACGGCGGCCCGGCGGTGCTCGTCGCCGACTCCGAGAACGGTCGCATCGTCGAATATCAGCGCGAGGCCGGCGAGTGGCGACAGTCGTGGGAGTGGTCCGATTCGCGGATGCAGTGGCCCCGCGACGCCGATCGCCTGTCGAACGGGCACACGATGATCGTCGACTCCAACGGCGCGCGCGTGATGGAACTCGACCGCGACGGCGACGTCGTCTGGCAGGTCGAAACCAAGGGCGCCTACGACATCGAACACATCGACGGCGCCCCGGAGGCCGGCGACCCCGAGAGCGCCGAGCGTCTCGGCCTCGAGACGCGGTCGGTCGGCGGGACCGGCCCCCGTGAGTCGGTCCCTGACCCCGCGTCCGTCCCTAAACAGTCGCTCGATGCCCTCGACGCGGTCCTGCCGAGCATCGTCGTTAACGGTATCCTGTACGTCCTCCCACCGTGGTTCGGGATCGTGGAACTGTTCGCGACCCTCTCGTTCGGCGCGACGGCGGCCGTCTGGGCCGGCGCGGAACTGTGGTGGGCCGGCTGGCGGATCCGCTGGCCGGTGTTCCGCCGCGATGAGGACAGCTGATCCGGGGGCCGGCGACAGCGACCTCGTGGCCTCGTCGACTGCGGGAGGAAATTGACTCGCCGGCCGAACTCGAAGGTGAAACCGGCTCGGGGGTACAGATTCCCGACCGACGGCTCACTCGCTACGCTCGTTCGCGTTGTCGGCCGGAGACTATGCCGCCTCCCAGCATCTGAACCGCCTTCCACCGAAGGACGAATCACTCCTCATCTGGATATCTGAACCAAGATAAATTATTTGAGCGGAGCGGTCCAAGACCTAGTCGAATGGTTGAATCGAACCCAGGATCGTGGACGGAGACAATGAGCGGACGTGAGCGCGTCCGGCACGTCGTGGAGCTGCTGGACGAACCAACGGCGGTGCAAGAGATCGCGGACCGAGCCGACGTTTCCCGCGCAACGGCCGACGATGAACTCCGGCGACTGGAGAGCGACGACTGGGTCACGGAAACGACTGTCGACGGGACGAAAGCCTACGATCTGAATCCCGTACGGATGCTCTTCGACGAGGTGACCGACCTGATCAAGGCTCACTCGCGTGACGAACTAGAGAGTCAACTCACAGAACTAACGGAGGAACAAGAAGAGCTGGCTGCGGAGTACGAGGTCAGTTCGCTCGATGAGTTCCGGGAACAACTCGCGGACGAGGACTTCTCGACGGAGGAACTTCGTGAACGTCGCAACGTGATCGCCACGTGGGAGGCGATCAACACGGAACTCGGGCTCGTGAAACACGCTCTCCAACTGTACGATGACGTCATCGAACTCTCGTCGCCGCGGACTGACTCTCCCTCGACACTCGCCTAATGGTTGTTTTCCTCGCTAATCGGGCGAACTTGCAGAACAAGCGGCTCCACGACCGCATCCAGAACCGACTCAGCGGTGAGTTCGAGAACGTTCGGCAGCGACGCGCTGAGCCGCGTGAAGCTGGCCCGTACCGGGCCGTCGCTGAGGTAAACCCACGCCAGTTCTTAGACGGCGAGTACCCAGTGGCGACCGCGCGGGTCGAGATCGGGTTCCAACTGCAGACTGGGGAGCCACACGAGTACTATTGGTTCAACTGGATCGAGCCAGATCGAAGTCTGCTGGTGGGCTGGCACCAGGATGACACGCACGACGACCTCGGACCAGTTCATCTGCAGGTCAACGACGGCGCGACATCCGTCGCGCACGAACCTGCGGAATTCATCGACTCACATCCACTGGACATTGTCGAGCGCAGACTCAACTCGCTTCGAGACGTGGTCCTCGCTGTCGAGTGGGAGCATGGACGACCCGTCGGAGTTGATTCCATTGCCACAGTGAGTGAGTAGGTCCGTATTTCGGTGAGTTCTGAGCGACAGCAGAGGTCGGGTGGTCACTCGTGTACCGGAGTATGTATTCAGGTACGTACTGAATGTGCGTATTCGAGATCCTTCGCGCAGTACCACCGATATGGATCGAAGTGCGACGACAGTCGCAGCTCGCGATCGGTAAATCGGTTCCGAGAAACCCTGGGAGATCACCCTTGCAGCACCGCAAGTATTTGAACCGTGAGTATGATGCCGCCTCCCCGATTCGAGCTCGCCGAGACGTTCCGGGCGTGCGGCTCGCTTCGCTCGCGACGATGGGTTCGGAAAATGCCGCCTCCCCGATTTGAACGGGGGACAGCTCGATCTTCAGTCGAGTGCTCTCCCAATCTGAGCTAAGGCGGCGCAACTCAACGAACCCCGGCAGTATGAAAAAGCGTTTCGAATCGCCACGCTAGGTGGCGGTCACAGCACGTCGCGTCGCTCCTTGAACGTGATCGTCACGTCGTCCGACTCGACGGTCGTGAGGATCGTGATCCACCCGTCCTCCTGCTGGACCTGGTACCCCTCCGAGTACGAGAGCTTCACGCGACTCGTCTCCGTGGTCGATCCGCCGGCCTCGAGGCTCCCCACGTCGCGCTTCTCCTCCCACACCTTGTCGCCCGAGGCGGTGGAGTTACCGGCGAATATCCGCGTGTACACGCTGATCCCCGTCGCCGTCTCGTCTCGGTTGTTGTCGAGGCGAACGGTCACGTCCCGGCAGGTCTGCCCGCACTCCTCGATCGACGTGACGGCGAACGTGTACGGCGGCAGCGAGTCGCCGCCGGACCCGTCGGATGCGGTACCCTCGCCGCCGTCGTCGCCGGACGATCCGCTCGAGTCGTCGTACACCGTCCCGGTCGACTCCGGCGTCTCCGTCACGGTGTCGGACTGCCCGCCGCCGATGTCGCCCAGCGGCCCGATCCCGGCGATGAACGCCGCCGCGCCGCCGACGGCGACGACCGCGACGACGGCGCCGACGACCGCGACCGTCTTCAGGTTCATCGTGGCTTCTCCCCGCGAATGCGCTCATGCATCGAGAGCCCGTACCGTCCCGACGAACAAAAGGAGGGGTGGCCGTTCAGTCGGCTCAACCCGAAGTAATCCGAGTTCGAGACGGGGGCGCCGGCGCGTCGTCGAGGCGAGCCTACGGGGACCGACCGGCTACCCGAGGACGATCGGGGCCGCGAGGATCCCCGCTTTCACGAGCAGCGACTGGATCCCGAGCAACAGCGTTCCCCCGATGGCGACCGGAATGACGACCCGGATCCACCACAGCCAGACCGTCGAGAAGCCGCTCCCGAACGAGCTTCCGAGGTTCAGTTCCGCGGCCAGTTGGTCGTCGGCGACCCAGCCGACGAACAGCGAGAGGGACAGCACCGCAAGCGGCAACAGGAGCTCGAACACGATGTCGTTGTACCAACCGAGGATGCCGGTGTCGAGCGCGGTGGGCACGCCGGCGAGCGCGACGAACGCGCCGAGGCCCACCGCGGTCGCGGTCCGATCGTACCCGGTCCGGTCGGCGACGAAGGACGTCGGCACCTCGAGGAGGCTGATCGAGCTGGAGAGCGCGGCAAACAGGAGCACGACGAAGAAGCCGAGACCGATGAGTTGGCCGCCCGGGATCTGACTGAACGCGCCGGCGAGTGCGGTGAACGCCGTGCCGGCCCCGCCCGAGTCCGGAACCGACCCCTCGATGGCGAACAGCACCGGGAAGACGACGAAGCCCGCGATGAGGGCGACCAGCGTGTTCACGACGACGATCGCCGACCCGTCCGCGGGGAGGCTGTCGTCGCGTCCGAGGTAGGAGGAGTAGGCGATCATCACGCCGAACCCCAGCGAGAGCGTGAAGAACGCCTGTCCGACGGCCGGCGGAACGATCCCGGCAAGGTTGCCCGCGATCACGCCCACGTCCGGGGAGAGATAGTACGCGTAGCCCGCGGCCGCGCCCTCGAAGGTGCTCACCCAGACGGCGAGCCCGCCCATGAGGACGAAGATCGCGGGCACCATCAGCTTCGTCGCCCGCTCGATGCCGTCGGTGACGCCGAGCGCGACGATCCCGATCGTCAGCGCCATGAACGCCGCGTGGGCGGCGACGGCGATCGGACCCGCGGAGACGGCGCCGAAGTACGCGCCCGCGTCGCCGAGGTAGCCGCCGGTGACGCTGCCGACGATGTAGCTCAACACCCATCCCCCGACGACGCTGTAGAACGCCAGCGTCACGAACGACGAGACGACCCCCAGGCCGCCCACGACCGACCACTCGCCGAAGCCGAGCGACCGGAACGCCTCCACGGCGTTTCGTTCGCTCCGTCGCCCGATGACGAACTCGCCGAGCATCACGGGGAACCCGAGCAGGAACACCGCACACAGGTACACGACGAGGAACGCCGCACCGCCGTTGGAGGCGGTCTGGAAGGGGAACGACCAGATGTTTCCGAGCCCCACCGCGCTGCCGACGGCGGCGAGAATGAAGCCGACTCGTGACGTCCACGTCTCTCGGTCACTCATAGTTCGTCAGGAGGGATTCCGCTGACACTGAAGATTCCTTCGAACTGTTGTAAATAATGTCTCGCCCCGGATACGAGGGAGTACGGCCCGAGGGAGCACCGTCCGATGCCCGACTGCGGGGACCGACGACGGACGCAAAGAAGATGAGTTATCTGCCTCCAGTATCGCAGTGTAGGTAGCACCTTCACACAATGTCCGACACGTACGACCTCGTTATCGTCGGCGGAGGTATCAGCGGTGCGTCGCTGTTGTACACGACGGCGAAGTTCACCGATATCGAGTCGATCGCGCTGATCGAGAAGGAGCCGGAGATCGCCGCGATCAACTCCCACCACACGAACAACTCCCAGACGCTTCACTTCGGGGACATCGAGACCAACTACACCCTGGAGAAGGCCGAGGAGGTCAAGGAGGGCGCCGAGCTGCTCGCCGGCTATCTCGAGAACCAGGACGCCGACCGGGAGATGCACGCCAAGCGCAGCAAGATGGTGCTGGGCGTCGGCGACGAGGAGGTCGAGAAGCTGGAGCAGCGGTACCACGACGAGGGATTCGGGGACCTCTTCCCGAAGCTTCGGCCGATCGGCCGCGACGAGATCGCCGAGATCGAGCCGAAGGTCGTCGAGGGACGCGACCTCGACACGGAGATGCTCGCGCTGCAGACGCCCGACGGCTACGTCGTCGACTACGGCGAGACGACGAAGTCGTTCGTCGAGCAGGCCCGCGAGGAGGCGACCGTCGACGTGAGGACCGGGACGGCCGTCGAGTCCGTCGAGCCGACGCCCGACGGCTACACGTTCGAGACGACCGCCGGCACTATCGAGTCGGAGGCGGCCGTCGTCGCCGCCGGCTCCCACAGCCTTCAGATGGCGAAGCAGCTTGGATACGGCCAGAACAAGGTCCTGCTCCCCGTCGCGGGCAGTTTCTTCCTCGCCGACGACCTCCTGAACGGGAAGGTCTACACGCTGCAGATGAAGAAGCTCCCCTTCGCGGCCGTCCACGGCGACGCCGACGTGCACGACGGCAGCGTGACGCGGTTCGGCCCGACCGCGAAGCTCGTCCCCGCGCTCGAACGCGGGCGTGTCTCGACGGTGCCCGACTTCCTCGACGTGTTCGGGCTCAACGCGGCGGCGTTCCTCAGCTACGCCAACATCCTCGCCGACCGCATCCTCCTGCCGTACGTGCTTCGGAACCTCGTGTACGACCTCCCGTCCGTCGGGCCCAAGCAGTTCCTCCCGCACGTCCGGAAGGTCGTCCCGAGCGTCGAACTCGACGACATCGAGCGCGCCGAGGGCTACGGCGGCGTCCGGCCGCAGATCGTCGACACCGAGGAGCGCTCGCTCGACATGGGCGAGGCGAAGATCGTCGGCAAGGACATCATCTTCAACATCACCCCGTCGCCCGGCGCCTCGACGTGCCTGAAGAACGCGATGCGCGACACGCACACGCTGATGGACTTCTTCGACGGCGAGTACTCCTTCGACGAGGAGGCGTTCCGCGAGGAGACGATCGAGAACTTCCCGTACGCCGAGGCGACCCACGCCCCCGCCCCCGCGCAGTAGCTCATTTAGCCGGAACCTCGCCGTGTCGGCGGCAGAACCGGGCTCGGGCGGAGTTGAACCACGCCGAGACGTTCCGGGTCGCTCACTCCGTTCGCTTCCCGGGCTGCGACTCGTCTGGTTCACTCCTCACCCGCAGAACATCTCGGCCCTCGCTCCGCTCGGGCGCTCGAATGGGCTCGGGCGGAGTTGAACCGGAGCAAGACGTGCTCACTCGCTTCGTTCGTTGCGCGCGACTTGCAGGGCTCAACTCCTGACACGCCGGACGCCGCCGACGGCTCGTCGCTTCGCTCCTCGCCGGGTCGGCGGCAGAACTGGGCTCGGGCGGAGTTGAACCACCGATCTCTTCCTTGTAAGGGAAGCGTCATAACCACTAGACCACGAGCCCGTACCCGAATACACCGCCCGCGCTCGAATAACGCTTACCTTTTGCCCGATACCCTTTCCCGCCCGCCGCCCGACGATACCGGTATGGCCGTCCGCCGCCGCGTCGCCCCCGCGCTCATCGCGCTGCTGGTCGTGTTCGCCGGCTGCACCGGAACCGTGGCGAACGTCGCGAGCGACGGCGAGTACGAACGCACGACCGTCACCGTCGTCGACGAGGACGGTGCCGAGCTCGGCGCCGTGGAGGCGCGCGTCGCCGACACCTACAGCAAGCGCTACACCGGCCTCTCCGACACGGAGTCGCTCGGCGAGAACGAGGGCATGCTGTTCGTCCACGACGAGGAGGACCGGTACGCGTACGTGATGCGCGACATGGCGTTCCCGATCGACATCGTGTTCATCGCCGCCAACGGGACGATCACCCGCATCCACCACGCCGAACTCCCGCCGGAGGGAACGAACGACTCCGAGCTCCGGCGGTACCGCGGCACCGGGAAGTACGTGCTCGAAGTGCCGCACGGCTGGACGAACGATCACGACGTGTGCGAGGGCGACACCGTCGAGATCGCGGGCGACTACTGAGCCGAGCGCGGAGCCAACCGACGGAGAGGGCCGCCGACTGCGGCGTCTCCGGGGTATTTCGATTCGAAGCGAACCGTTTAGGGTTCTGGTGTCGCTGAGAGTATGTAATGAGTCATCCCTCCGACGAGGACGACCCCTTCGAGGATATCCGTGAGAAGACGGATAACCCGATGAAACGGTTGTTCTCGGAGTACGGGTCCAGGAACCTCCGATACTTCGGGCTGGGCTTCTTCGGCAGCGTCGCCGCGCGGATCCTCGATCTGCTCCCGCCGCTGCTGCTCGGGATCGCGATCGACGCCGTGTTCGAGCAGAACATCCCGTTCGACCTCCCGCTGGTGCCCGCGAGCGTCATCCCGACCGGTCCCCGCGACCAACTGTTGTTCACCGTCGGCATCATCGCGTTCGCGTTCTTCGGCGGGTCGGTGTTCCACTGGATCCGCAACTTCGGCTGGAACTCCTTCGCCCAGAACATCCAACACGACATCCGAACCGACACCTACGACAAGATGCAGCGGCTGAACATGGACTTCTTCGCCGAGAAGCAGACCGGCGAGATGATGTCCGTGCTCTCGAACGACGTGAACCGACTGGAGCGGTTCCTCAACGACGGCATGAACTCCGCGTTCAGGCTGTCGGTGATGGTGCTCGGCATCGCGGGGATCATGTTCTGGCTGAACCCCCGACTGGCGATCGTCTCGCTGCTTCCGGTCCCCGTCATCGCCGTCGTGACCTGGAAGTTCATCGACGTGATCCAGCCGAAGTACGCCGACGTGCGCAAGACCGTCGGCCACCTCAACTCCCGGCTGGAGAACAACCTCGGCGGGATCAAGGTGATCAAGACGTTCAACACCGAGGGGTTCGAGTCCGACCGCGTCGACGACGTCTCCGGCGAGTACTACGACGCCAACTGGGACGCCATCACCACCCGGATCAAGTTCTTCCCCGCGCTTCGGGTCATCGCCGGGGTCGGCTTCGTCATCACCTTCGCCGTGGGCGGCCTGTGGGTGCTCGACGAGGCGCCGCTGTGGCTGACCGGCGGCAACGAGTTGACCGTCGGCGTGTTCACCACCTTCATCCTCTACACCCAGCGGTTCATCTGGCCGATGGCGCAGTTCGGCTCCATCATCAACATGTACCAGCGTGCCCGCGCCTCCAGCGCGCGCCTGTTCGGCCTGATGGACACACCCTCGCGGATCGTCGAGGACCCGGCCGCCGAGGACCTCGTGGTCGACGACGGGACGGTCGTCTACGACGACGTGACGTTCGGCTACGACGAGGACGAGACCATCGTCGACGACATCGCCTTCGAGGTCGACGGCGGCGACACCCTCGCGCTCGTCGGCCCGACCGGCGCCGGGAAGTCGACGGTGCTGAAGCTGCTCCTGCGGATGTACGACGTGAACGAGGGAAGCATCGAGATCGACGGGCAGGACATCCGCGACGTGACGATCCCGAGCCTGCGGCGGTCGCTCGGCTACGTGAGCCAGGACACGTTCATGTTCTACGGGACTGTCCGCGACAACATCGCCTACGGCACCTTCGAGGCCGACGAGGAGGACATCGTCGAGGCCGCGAAGGCGGCGGAGGCCCACGAGTTCATCACGAACCTCCCGGAGGGCTACGACACCGAGATCGGCGAGCGCGGCGTGAAGCTCTCGGGCGGCCAGCGCCAACGGCTTTCGATCGCCCGCGCGATCCTGAAGGACCCTGAGATCCTCGTGCTCGACGAGGCGACCTCCGACGTGGACACCGAGACGGAGATGCTCATCCAGCGCTCCATCGACAAGCTGACCGAGGATCGCACCACCTTCGCCATCGCCCACCGCCTCTCGACGATCAAGGACGCCGACCAGATCGTCGTTCTCGAGGAGGGGGAGATCGCCGAGCGCGGCACCCACGAGGAGCTGCTGAGCGATGACGGCCTCTACGCGCACCTGTGGGGCGTACAGGCCGGAGAGATCGACGAGCTCCCGCAGGAGTTCATCGATCGCGCCGCGAAGCGCGCCTCCAGGACCGAGGCCGAAGCGAGCGACGACTGACCCGTCGCGTACGAACGTGGCGAGACGCGCCCGAACGAACCTTCTTCACCGATACCGCACCAGCCACCCCGATGCGCTGACCGCGACGGCGCGCCGACGAGACGTGACGTACCGGGACTGGACTGCCCCGCCCGTCCGTCATTGCCCCGAGCACGGCCACATGTTCGCCACCGATCGAGCGACCGCGTTCGCGGCATCCGCGCCTTCTAAGTCGCACAGCGCCGACCACCAGGACGATGAGTTCCTTCCGTACCCTCGACGACCTGCCCGCCGAGCAGCGCGTCCTCGTCCGCCTCGACCTCAACTCCCCGGTCGAGGACGGCGTCGTACAGGACAATCGCCGCTTCTCCCGGCACGCCGAGACCGTCGCCGAGTTGGCCGAAGACGGCCACCGTGTCGCACTTATGGCCCACCAGGGCCGCCCGGGCAGGGACACCTTCGTCTCGCTGGAACAGCACGCCGACATCCTCGCCGAGCACGCCGGCGCCGACGTGGACTTCGTCGGCGACACGTTCGGCGACGAGGCCCTCGGGGCCGTCCGCGGCCTCGACGCAGGCGACGTGCTCCTGCTCGAGAACACCCGGATGACCGACGACGAATTGCCGGAGAAGGAGCCCGAGGAGCACGCTGACAGCGACTTCGTCCGGACGCTCGCTCCGGAGTTCGACGCCTACGTCAACGACGCGTACTCGGCCGCGCACCGAAAGCACGCGTCGCTGGTGGGGTTCCCGCTCCGGCTGCCGAGCTACGCCGGCCGCGTGATGGAGACCGAGTACGAGGCCAACACCGCCATCGCCGAGCGCGAGTTCGACGGCGACGTGACGATGGTGGTAGGCGGGACGAAGGCGACCGACGTGATCGGCGTCATGGAGGCGCTCGACGGGAAGGTCGACCGGTTCCTGCTCGGCGGCGTCGCCGGCGAGCTGTTCCTTCGCGCGGCCGGCTACCCCGTCGGCGAGGACGTGGACACCGAGCTGTTCGACGAGCAGTGGGACGCCAACGAGGAGACGATCCGCTCGGTCCTCGACGAGCGCCGCGAGCAGGTGACGCTCGCGTCGGATCTGGCGTACGAGGACGCCGAGGACGAGCGCGCCGAGGTCGACGTGGACGACATCGTGGAGAAGACGCAGGCGTTCCTCGACATCGGTTCCGGGACCGTCGCCGATTACGAGCCCGCGATCCGCGACTCCGAGGCCGTGTTCGTGAAGGGCGCGCTCGGCGTCTTCGAGGACGAGCGCTTCAGCGTCGGCACGGTCGGCGTGCTGGAGGCCATCGCCGACACCGACTGCTTCTCCGTCGTCGGCGGGGGCGACACCTCCCGCGCGATAACGATGTACGGCATGTCGGAGGACGACTTCTCGCACGTCTCCATCGCCGGCGGCGCGTACATCCGCGCGCTCACCGGCGAGCCGCTGCCCGCGGTCGAGCTGTTGATTCGGAGCGCCGAGCGCGAAGCATAGTCTCGCAAGCCCGCGCCGTGGTCGCGGCGGTTCGGGCGGACCGTTGATTAGCTCCCGGCGTGACGCCCCACCCATGCTCGTCGGCGTCGTCTCCGACACCCACGACAACGCACAGTACGTCGAGGCCGCGGTCGAGGCGTTCGCGGACGCGGGCGCCGACGCCGTGATCCACTGCGGCGACATCGTCGCGCCGTTCTCCGCGACGCCGTTCGATCCGGACGCGGTCGACGGGTCGGACGCGGACTGGGAGTTTCACGCCGTCCGCGGCAACAACGACGGCGAGTGGGCGCTCGCCGACGCCGTCCGCGGGTTCGGCTCCTACCACGGCGAGTTCGCGTCGCTGACGCTCGACGGGGCCGAGTTCGCCGTCTATCACGGCACCAGCGAGCCGATCGTCGACGCCCTGATCGCCAGCGGGAGCTACGACTACGTCCTCCGGGGGCACACCCACGAGCGCGTCCACGAGGAGCGCGACGGCACCGTCCACCTCAACCCCGGCGGCGTGCCGATCCCCGGCCGGGAGGAGGAGCCGGCGGCGATGCTCGTCGACACGGCGTCCGGGGACGTGACCGTCCGCGACCTGGGATAACAAGTACGGCACGGGGACCGCTCCGCCGTCCTTCCGGCACGCTCAGTCGCTCACTCCGTTCGCTTCCTCGCGTCTCGCCTCATTTGTGGGCGGCTCGGCCAGACGACCTCGCCGCCGTCCTTCCGAGACGCTCAGTCGCTCACTATGTTCGCTTCCTCGCGTCTCGCATCAATCGTCGCCGTTGCTCTTCGGCACCACGCGCTGGCGCTGGCCGTCGAACAGCGACTCCAGCCCCACGCCGAGCGTCTCGTCGGTCGTCGCCATGCTCGTCCCGCGGTCCTCCCAGTCGAGCAGCGCCCTGACCGCGTCGATGTTCTCGGGGATCACGTCCGACTCCTGGTGGATCGACTGGAACAGATAGAGGTCGTTCCCCTCCATCGAGATGGACTCCTCCCAGATGCAGTTCTCCCAGAGGTCGCCGCGCGGGCGGCCGGTGTCCATCGCGAACTCCTTCAACTTCCCCGTTCCGTCGATGCCCGTCTCCTCGGGCACGAGGAACAGCCGCGGTTCGTCCCCGAGCAGTTCGCGCACCTCCTCTGCCGACGGTGACGCATCGAGGGTGACGTTCACCGAGTGGAGGTGCATCAGCGTCGCCGGCACCTTCACGCCGAGGGTGTCGATGTCCACGTCGGGGATGATCGTGTTCACGTCCGGGCCGTGGTGGGAGGGGACCGTGACGGGGTCCGGGAGGATGTCGTTGATCGGGCCGCGGGAGGTCTGTCCGGGGTCGCCGCCGCGGCGGACGAGCGTGACGCGCGACTTCTCGACGCCGTAGGTCTCGATCAGCGGCGTGAGCAGTCGCGAGAGCCCGGTGGTGTTGCAG
Source organism: Halobaculum roseum (assembly GCF_019880245.1). Taxonomy (NCBI): domain Archaea; kingdom Methanobacteriati; phylum Methanobacteriota; class Halobacteria; order Halobacteriales; family Haloferacaceae; genus Halobaculum; species Halobaculum roseum. The sequence continues at coordinate 2,629,762 of NZ_CP082286.1, read as the reverse complement.
GAGACGACGCGGGCGGTCTCGACGCCGTCGTCTCTCGCCAGATCGTAGTTGGACCGGGCGTTGAAGCTCACGTCGGCCACGTCGGCGTCCTCGCCGCCCTGGAAGACGGCGGGCGTGTCGTAGCGCTCGTACAGCTCCCGGTTGTCGGCGCCGATCCCGGAGGGCGTCGTGTCGACGACCACGTCGGCGGTCATCACCATGTCCTCGACCTCGCCCGCGAGGTCGATCCCGGCCTCGTGGAACAGGTCCGCGCGCTCGGGGATCGCGGCGTACAGCGGGTACCCCTTCCGGATCGCCGCCTCCGCCTCGTAGTTCGGGCGGGTCTTCGCCACGCCCGTCAGCGTCATGTCGGGCTGTGCGGACACCGCGTCGGCGACGCGCTTCCCGATCGTGCCGTACCCGTTGACGCCCACCTGGATCATTGTCGAATTCTCCTTCGTGCCCGGGGTTAATCGTTACGGGTCGGATAACCAGAAAACAACTACAGAACGAGTAAGCTCCCGGAATTCGCCGGAATCGTCCCGACGATATCGGCGTCGCTGTCGCTCCGACAGGCCCAAACGGGATCGGGTCGCAGCGTCGGTATGGACGACGACCTCCGTGCCGCGGCCGAAACGGCGATCCACCAGTGTCTCGATCTCGGGGACGACGAGTCGCTCGCGGTCGTCACCGACGACAAGCGCGCCGAGATCGGCGAGGCGCTGTACGCGGTCGCCAGCGAGGTGACTGACGACGCGAGCATCGTCCGCTACCCGCCCGCGAGCCAGCACGGCGAGGAGCCGCCCGCGCCCGTCGCCGCCGCGATGCGGGAGGCCGACGCCTTCCTCGCGCCGACGACCAAGAGCCTGAGCCACACCCGCGCCCGCGGCGCCGCCTGCGACGCCGGCGCCCGCGGGGCGACGCTCCCGGGGATCACCCGAGAGGTGTTCGTCACCGGCCTCGACGCCGACTACGGGGCGATCGCCCGCCACTGCGACGACGTGCTCGACCAGATCGGCGACGCCGAGGAGATCCGCGTGACCACCGAGGCCGGCACCGACATCACCTTCGAGCCCGGCGACCGGGAGTTCCTGGCCGATACCGGCGACGTGAGCGAGGCGGGCTCGTTCTCGAACCTCCCGGCCGGCGAGGTGTTCGTCAGCCCCGAGGACGCGAACGGCACCTACGTCGTCGACGGGACGATGATGCCGTACGGGCTGTTGGAGGGGCGAGAACTCCGGTTCGAGGTCGAGGACGGCTACGTCACCGACATCTCCGACGACGAGGTGCGCGAGCAGGTCGAGGCCGCCGCCGAGGAGGTCGGCCGCGACGCGTACAACCTCGCGGAGCTGGGTATCGGGACGAACGTCGGCGTCAGGGACCTCGTCGGGTCGGTGCTGCTCGACGAGAAGGCCGCCGGCACGGTCCACATCGCCATCGGCGACGACGCGGGCATCGGCGGCGACACGGACGCGCCGCTGCATCTCGACGGGATCGTGACGGAGCCGACCGTGTGGGCGGACGGGGAGGTCGTAGACCTCCCGTAAGTCGAGCGGTGCGTGGCCGACCGAAGGGAGGCCACGAGAAGCGAACGGGGAACGGAGTGACCCGTGAGCGGTGAAACCGCGAGACGGCGAGGAAGTGGAACTTCCGCGGTAAACGCCAGCGGTTCGTCAAGGGTCACAGGAGGACGTCGCCGGCGCGGCTCGGCCCGTGCGGCCCGATAGGCGCTCAGTCGTCGCGCGCGGCGTCGAGTCGCCTCGCGTCGCGCCGGGCGATCCCGAACACGAACGCGAGCTTCAGCGCCATCGAGACCGCGCCCGCGACGGCGGCGCGGACGGGTCGCCGGCGGGAGGCGGCGTACAGCGCGTAGGCGAACGGCGCCGCCGAGAGCCCGTTGAGCCGCTCCCAGGCGCCGGGGTCGAGGTCGCCGCGGAGCCACGCGCGCTCGGCGTCGACGCCGCGGGTCATGATCGAGGGCCGATCGATCTCGCGGTCGACTCTCGGGAAGAGCACCGGATTCACGACCGTCCACCCGAGCGCGAGGGCGAGGATCCGCTTGCTCCTGAGGTACACGGCGAGGAGGATCAGCGGGGTCGCGAGCAGCCGCGACCACCCGCTCTTGGGGTTCGCGTGGCGCTCCCAGAACACGTCGAGGTCGGCGAAGCGTCTTCGGAGGCTCATACACACTCCTACGAGGGCGAGAGAAATCAGCGTATCGCGACCGCCGGCGAGGCGGGGTCAGCCGATCCGACGGACGGCGTCGAAGAGCCCCTGCACCGTCGAAACCGTCCGCTCGTCGTGCGCGTTCGGGTCGAGATAGAACTGCGCACGGGCGCCGGCGCGGTGGACGCCGGTGACGAGGGTGTGGAGGAACCGATAGGCCACGCCGAGATCGGCGTACTGGAGGAGCGCGGTCACCGAGTCGAACGCGACGAAGAGGTTCCCCTGCCCGCGGGCCTCCGCCAGCGCGTCCTGCCACTTCATGCACAGCCCGGTGAGGTCCCGCGGGTGCGCGCCCTCGACGGCGAACGAGCCGCCGTCGGCGGCGACGCGCGGCCCAGGGACCTCGCCGGTTCCGGACGCGTCGACGATCATGTGACACGGCGGCGCGCCGACCTCGGCGCGCCAGCGCTCGTGCAGCGTCACCGGGTCGGAGTCGTAGGTGAACTCCACGACGGTGGGGTGATCGACGTACCCCGCGACCGCCTGCCGCTTCAGCATCGTCCGTCGGTCCGGTCCCGGCGGCGTCAACACCAGCTCGGCCTTCGGGGAGCGCTCCCGCTCGACCGCTCGGGGTCCCACTCCCTCCTGCGTCCCACTCCTGCTCATCTGCGTGTCCCTGCGGATGCGGAAAGCGTATTTAATCGATCCGCCGGAGTTCTCAGCGCGTAGAATCGCGGTGCACGGAGCATGCGTGGTCGGCCACGGGTCGAACGCGGAGTCGCGTCCGAACACGGGATTGATACCCCTCGACCCCGAGCGTTCGAGCGATGACCGGGGAGATCCGCGCGCTCGACGACCGCACCGTCCGGGAGATCGCGGCGGGCGAGGTCGTCGAGCGACCCGCCTCCGTCGTGAAGGAGCTCGTCGAGAACGCCCTCGACGCCGGCGCCGACCGCGTCGCCGTCGCCGTCGAGAACGGCGGCATCGACGGCATCCGCGTGCGCGACGACGGCGCGGGCATCCCCCCCGAGGAGATCCCGATGGCGGTGGCGAAACACGCGACCAGCAAGCTCGACGGCATGGACGACCTCGATTCGGGCGTCGCCACGCTCGGGTTCCGCGGGGAGGCGCTCCACTCCGTCGGCGCGGTCGCGGAACTGACCGTCCGCTCGCGCACCCCCGATGCCGACACCGGCGCCGAACTCGTCGTCGATCACGGCGACGAGGGCGAGGTGGAGCCGGCGGGCTGTCCCGTCGGCACGACCGTGGAGGTTCGTGACCTGTTCGGGCGCACGCCCGCGCGCCGGAAGTTCCTCAAGACGCCCGCCACCGAGTTCGACCGCGTCAGCGGCGTCGTCTCGGCGTACGCGCTCGCGAACCCAGACGTGGCGGTGTCGCTGGAGCACGACGGCCGCGAGGTGTTCGCCTCCCCCGGCGACGGGAACCGACGCTCGGCCGTCCTCGCCGTCTACGGCCGCGAGGTCGCCGAGTCGATGGTCGACGTCGCCCACGAGTCCGACTCCGGAGCGGTGTCCGTCTCGGGGCTCGTCTCACATCCGGAGACGACCCGCGCGGGCCGGGAGTACCTCACCACCTACGTGAACGACCGCTGGGTGCGCGACGGCGACCTGCGCGGCGCCGTCGTCGACGCCTACGGCGGCCAACTCGCGACGAACCGCTACCCGTTCGCCGTCCTGTTCGTCGACGTGCCGGCCCCGGCCGTCGACGTGAACGTCCATCCGCGCAAGACGGAGGTGCGCTTCGACGACGACGCGGACGTGATCGGAACCGTCCGCGAGGCGGTCCGGGCGGCGCTGTTGGAGCACGGTCTCGTGCGCTCGTCGGCGCCGCGGGGACGCTCGGCCCCCGACGAGGCCGCCGTCGACCCCGAGGTCGTCGGGGGCGCCGGCACCGACCACGAGCGCGCCGCGCGCGACCGGCGGGAGGACGCGGAGCACGACGACGGCGACGACGACGGTCACGGAACCGCCGACCCCGACGACCACGCCGACCCGGAGACAGCCGACGCGACGAGCGCCGGTGCCGAGACCACCTCCTCGGTGCTCGACGCCTGGGGCGGCCCCGACGCCGGGACTCCGGAGGATCCGACGGACGCCCCGACGGACGGCGTGTCGCCGCCGGAGGACGGCACGGGCGACACGAACGCGGAAGGGACGGACGGCACGGCCACCGAGTCAGCGGTCGACACGGCCGACGCGACCGACACGGACACGGATCCCGACGACGGCGACGCGGCGTGGCGCGTCGGTCTCGGCGGGAGCGGCGACGCGACCGACCGACCGACGGATCACCCCGAGCGCGGGCGGACGGACGCGACCGCGGGCGGGGCCCCGTCGCCGCGGGCGTGGCAGTCCGGCGGCGACGGGGCGGACGGCGGTGACGAGGTGACCGACCGCGAGCACGCGGACGGGCCGGCCGACGGCGCCGGCTCCGACCCCGGCACCTCGGAAGCGACGCCGTCGGATCGATCCCGGACATGGGGGGCGCCCTCGCAGTCGACGCTCGCGGGCGGCACCACCGACGAGCGGACCGATCGCGACCGGCTGCCGTCGATGCGCGTGCTCGGACAGTACGACGGCACGTACGTCGTCTGCGAGACCGACGAGGGCCTCGTCCTCGTCGACCAGCACGCGGCCGACGAGCGCGTCAACTACGAGCGGCTCCGGGACGCCGTCGGCGACAGCGCGCCCGCGCAGACGCTCGCGACGCCCGTCGAACTGGAGCTGACCGCGCGCGAGTCGGAGCTGTTCGAGACGTTCCGCGAGGCGCTGCGCGAGGTCGGGTTCCGCGCGGAGCGCGTGGAGCAGCGCGGCGGGGGCGAGGGCGGCGATGGCGGTTCCGACGGCGACCGCGGCGACGACCCCCCGACGCACGCCGTGGCGGTGACGGCGGTGCCGGCGGTGTTCGACGCGACGCTGGACCCGGATCTGCTCCGGGACGTGCTCGCGGCCTTCGCCGACGAGGTGACCGCCGGCGACCGCCCCGTCTCGGAGGTCGCCGACGCGCTGCTCGCCGACCTGGCCTGTTACCCGTCGGTGACCGGGAACACCTCGCTGACCGAGGGGAGCGTCGCCGACCTGCTGGACGCGCTCGACGCCTGCGAGAACCCATACGCGTGCCCGCACGGACGGCCCGTGCTCGTGGAGTTCGGCCGCGGGGAGATCGAAGATCGGTTCGAGCGCGACTATCCCGGCCACGGCGGGCGGCGCGCGGAGTAGATCGACTCGTCGCCGCCGCGCTTCCAGACCCTTCTTGGTGGACCCCGCCGTCGCCTCGCGCATGACCGACCTCGTCACGTTCGGGGAGACGATGCTGCGACTCTCCCCGCCGCAGGGGACCAGGCTGGAGACGACCGAGGAGTTCGACGTGCGCGTCGGCGGCGCCGAGAGCAACGTCGCCGTCGCGGGCGCGTCGCTGGGGCTGGACTCGGTGTGGCTGTCGAAGCTCCCGCGCTCGCCGCTCGGCCGCCGGGTCGTGAGCGAACTGCGCGCCCACGGCGTCCGCACCGGCGTGGCGTGGGACGACGACGCCCGCCTCGGCACCTACTACCTCGAACACGGCGGCGAGCCCCGCGGCACGAACGTCATCTACGACCGCGCGGACTCCGCGGTGACGACCGTCGCGCCCGAGGAGATCCCGCTGGGCGTGCTCGACGACGCGACCGCGTTCCACACGACGGGGATCACCCCGGCGCTGTCCGATGCCGCCGCCGAGACGACCCGGGCGGTGCTGGAACGGGCGAGCGAGGCGGGCGCGACGACGAGCTTCGATCTGAACTACCGGAGCAAGCTCTGGAGCCACGCCGAGGCCCGCGAGACCCTGACGGACCTGTTGGAGCACGTCGACGCGCTGTTCGTCGCCAAGCGCGACGCGGAGGCGGTACTCGACCGCGACGGCGAGGCCGTCGAGGTCGCCCACGGGCTGGCGACCGACTTCGGCTTCGAGACCGTCGTGATCACCCGCGGCGACCGCGGCGCGCTCGCGCTCCACGACGGAGAGGTGTTCGAGCAGCCTGTGTACGAGGCCGACACGCTCGACGCCATCGGCACCGGCGACGCGTTCGTCGGCGGCTTCCTCTCGAAGCGCGCGCTCGGCGGCGACATCGACGCCGCCCTGGAGTGGGGCGCCGCGACGGCGTCGCTCAAGCGCACGATCGCCGGCGACCTCGCGGTCGTCACCCCAGAAGAGGTCGAACGCGTCGTCGCCGAGGGCGACGGCGGGATCTCGCGGTAGGAACGGACGGTCGGTCAGACGCGGCCGCGACCGGTCCCGGACGACTCCTCGGCGTGATCCAGCGCGGTCGCGTACGCCTCTCGAACCTCCGAGAACGCCTCGCGGCTCCCGCCCTGGTCCGGGTGGGTCTCCTTCACCTTCTCGCGGTATGCCCGCTCGACGGACTCCTCGTCGGCGGTGGCGGGCAGATCGAGCGTGTCGAAGGCGGCGGTGACCGGCCTCGCGGTCGGGTCCGGTCCGAGGTGGAGGTCGGGAACCTCGAACGGGAGGCGCCGCCCGAGGTGGCGGCCGGGCATCTCGTGCTCACAGAGGATCACGCGGGTGTGACGGTCCTCGTCGTCGCGGATGCCGAAGTACGCGTGGACGTCGAAGGTGAGCGCGACGTCCCGCTCTGGGAGGTAGAACTCGACGCGCGTGCCGTCGAGGTCGGCGTTCTCGACGAACCGCTCGTCGATGCGCCTGAGGTAGTCGCGGATCTCCGCCTTCCGCCGGAGCGACCCCTGGTCGGGGGCACCGGTCCGTGCGGGTGGGTCCGGGAACAGGCGGTTGGCCGCGAGGAAGACGCCCGCGACGCCGGCGGAGGCGACCACGCCGGCGGCGACGCCCCACACGAGCCATCCCGGCAGCGCCGCGAGCCACTCACCGATCACACCCGCGATTGGCGACGGTCGCTATTGAACCCCTCGCCGGTCGGGCGACGATCCGTCGCCGCGGTCGCCGGTGGGGCCGCTGGCGCCGTCGCCGGTGCGGTCGCTGGCGCCGTCGCCGACGCGGGATCGAGAAAGTTCGAGAAGGGCAGGTTGTCGTCGCCGCTCAGATCATCCCGTTGTCCTTCAGGCCCTCGATGACGTCGTCGACGAGCGACTCGACGTCCTCGTAGGGGAAGTCCTGGCTGGAGCCCAGCTTCGCCGCCAGCTCCATCGCGGTGACCGAGAAGTCGCCGGACTCGAACTTCGTCCCGGGGCCTTGCGGCAGCGCGGGCACGAGGTCCATCTGGCTCGACACCGGGAAGTCGGCGCCGGAGAACGCGTCCGTGAACTGCTCGCGGAGGTCGGCTTCGACGTCGTCTGACATACCCACATCGCGGGGCGACGACCGCAAAAGCGTTCCGGAACCACAGAGAACTCCGGGAGAGTTTTCACACCCGGCGGTCCGGGCCGGAACCCCCGCGATTAATCGGGGCCGTGCCGAACGGGCGGCCATGGCGTTCGATTTCGACTTCGACCTGCTGCGGGAGTTGACCGAGGCGAGCGGCGTCCCCGGCTACGAGGACCGCGTCCGCGACCGCGTTCGGACCGTGTTCGAGGGGGCCGTCGACGAGGTGCGCACCGACTCGATGGGCAACGTGATCGGGACCGTCGAGGGAACCGGCGACTACGAGGTCGCCGTGGCCGCCCACATGGACGAGATCGGCTTCATGGTGAAACACGTCACCGACGACGGCTTCCTCAAGGTCGACGCCCTCGGCGGGTGGGACGCCCGCGTGCTACGCGCCCAGCGCGTCCGCGTTCACACCCAGCAGGGCGACCTCACGGGCGTCATCGGCTCGGTACCGCCGCACACGCTCTCCGAGGAGGAACGCGAGAAGGAGGACGCCGTCGAGGACGTGGTGATCGACCTCGGGCGCGAGGGCGAGGAGGTCGAGGAGATCGTCTCCGTCGGGGACCTCGTCACGATGGAGCAGTCGACGGTGAAGATGGACGATACGGTCACCGGGAAGGCGCTCGACGACCGCGTGTGTCTGTTCGCGATGCTGGAGTCCGCCCGCGAGCTGGCGGACCCGGAGGCGACGGTCCACTTCTGTGCGACCGTCCAGGAGGAGGTCGGCCTGCGGGGCGCCCAGGCGCTCGGCGTCGACGTGGACCCGGATCTGGCGGTCGCGCTCGACGTGACGATCGCCTCCGACACCGCGGGCGTCGCCGAGGACAAGCAGGTGACCCGGCTGGGCGAGGGCACGGCGGTGAAACTCAAGGACGGCTCGGTCATCACGAACCCGAAGGTGACGCGCCGCCTGCGCGACGTGGCGGAGGCCGAGGGGATCGAGCACCAGCTCGAAGTGCTTCCCTCGGGCGGCACCGACACCGCCGCCTTCCAGAAGGCCAACGGCGCGAAGCCGGTCGGCGCGATCTCGATCCCGACGCGCTACCTCCACACCGTCACCGAGACCGCCCACGGCGACGACATCCGCTCGACGATCGACCTGTTGACGGCGTTCCTCGCGAGCGAGGACGGCGGCAACGACTACTCCCTATAGGCGACTCGGTGCGGAGCGCCGGCGCCGACGGAGGCCGCCGCGACCGATCCCCCCGGTGATCGGTCGGCGGCACGTCGGCTGCCTCCAGTGAACTTCCCGATCCCTCGGTGAACTCCCCGATCCCCCCGTGAACCCTTCTTCTCCCCCCGATCGATCGTTCGGACACTCACTCATGAACGTGTTGTTTTTGAGACAGTAGTTTCCGGATTGCGATCGAGTATCGTCACGACGGTGGCCGAAACTCCCGGTTAGCTCGCCCGAGCCTTCTCCAGCGCCGTTAGCACGCCTCCCCACTCGACCGGCGGTTCGACCGTCGCCAGGTCCTCGTCGATCGCTTCCGACTTCCGGTCGTACCGGTCGCGCCAGGACTGCCGGGCGAGCGCGTCGAGCCGGTCGGCGGTCACGGCGAGTCGGTCCTCGAGGTCGGCCGTCAGGTCCCGGACGGCCTCGTGGGCGGGGTCCTCGGGCTCGGCCCCGAGCCGCTCGTCGACGGTCGTCACATCGGCGGCCGCCGCGCGCAGGTCGGCGGCCTGCAGTTCCAACACGCGGCGGCGGAGCGTGCAGTCGAACCACGTTCGGGCGGAGGTGTCGGCGACATCGGCGTCGCCGTCACCGTGGTCGGCGTCGTCAGCGTCGGTGGCGTCCTCCGCGTCGGCGGCGTCGGCCGCGTCCACCGCGTCGGCAAGGGACGCCGCATCGTCCTCCAGTGCCTCGACCGCGGCGGTCAACTCCTCGGCGTCCGTCCGGAGTTCGTCGTGTCGGACCGAGGGCCGCGCGATCCACCGTCCGAACGACTCGATCTCCGTCGTGAGTTCGTCGGCCTCCCCCTGGAGTCGCGTCGCCTCGGCGTGGATCCGTCGACCCTCGGCGGCGATCCGGTACAGCTCGACTCCCTCGCTCTCGGAAGGGTCCGCCGGAACGGCCGTTTCCTCGGCACGGTCGACGAGGTCCCGGAGGTCCGCGTCCAGCGTCTCCACGTCCGACTCGATCGCCCCCACGCGTGCGGCGAACCCGTCCAGCCGGGCGGCGACGCTCGGTACGTCGGCCACCTCGGTCGCGTCCTCGCGCGCGGAATCGAATTCCATCCGCGACAGCTCCACGCGGGTGGCTGGCGTCGAGACGACCTTCGAGAGGTGCGCCATCGCCGAGTCGACGCTCTCCCCGGTGAGGACGCCGTCGACGGCCACCCCTCGCAGCGTCGCCGCGATCTCCGCGGAGTCTCCCGCGTCGATGCCGTCCGCCGCGGCGACCGTCTCGGCGATGTCCTCGACGGATCGACTCCCGATCCGGCCGTCCTCGGACCGCTCGGCACGTTCCATGCTCGGTCGAGGCTCGCCGCTACCGCGACAAATATTTTCCGTAGTTGACGTGTATACGTTCGGATACGTACCGACTCCGTCACCAACGGAGTCCTATATACCGCACGTGACCGGGACGCGGTCCTCTCATCGGTACTGACCGCACCCGTGTCCTCCGGCGGAGTACCCGGGTCCGGGTACCCCTATTATAAACCCCTTTTTACTAATCCCGGGAGCGTTCAGGTGATGACGAAGGAGAAAGCGGCTCGGAGCGAGTTCGTTTCGCGGAGAAAGTTCCTCGTCGCCGCCGGCGCGGCCGGCGCGACGGGGCTCGCGGGCTGTTCCGGTTCCAGCGGGGGGTCCAACACCGACGCCTCGGACGGGTCGGGCGGATCGGGGGGCTCCGGCGGCGACTCCGGCGGCGACAGCGGGTCGGCCGATAGCGACGGAACGGACACGTCCCTGCTCAACGCCGAGGGGTCCTCGACGGTGTACCCCATCTCGAACAAGGGGAGCTCCTACTGGAACTCCAACGCGCCGCCGAGCGACGGCGAGTACTGGGGGTCCAACTCCGAGAGCACCGTTCCGGGCTGGGAGGAGCTGGGCGAGCCGGACATGATGATCGCCGATTACTTCGCGAGCAAGGCCGGCTTCGAGCCGACCGAACAGCGGTCGGATCCGCCGTTCCCGACGACGGTCGGCCTCTCGCACTCGGGGACCGGCTGTGAGGCGGTCGTCGACGGCCTCGTCGACATCGGCAACTCCTCGGGCCCCATCACGGCCGAGCTCGACTGGAGCGAGGAGCGCAGGGACGAGGAGGTCGTCGACCACGTCGTCGGCCGCGACGGCCAGCCCGTCGTCGTCAGCTCGGACGTGTCGGACGCCGGCGTCACCCAGCTCACCGGCGATCAGATCCGTCGGATCTTCCAGGGCGAGGTCGACAACTGGAGCGACCTCGAGGGCGTCGACTACGACCAGGAGATCTACGTCATCGGCCGCGCCGAGGGCTCCGGAACCGACACCGCGTTCAGGCTCAACATGCTCGGCGACGCCGACGCGCCCATGGACGTCGACACCCGCCAGGGGCAGAACCAGCAGGTCGCCCAGCTCGTCTCGCAGAACGACGGGGCCATCGCGTACATGGCGCTCGCGTTCACCAGCGAGGAGGTCACGCCCATCGGGATCGACTTCGAGGGCACGCTGTACGAGCCGGACCCGGACGCGGAGAACACGATCTTCGACAGCGAGTACCCGCTGAACCGCGACCTGCACATGTACACGAAGATCACCGAGGACACGCCCAGCGGGACCGACCGCCGCGAGGCCGCGTTCCTCAACATGTTCCTGACCGACTTCGGCCAGCAGCTGTTCGTCGAGGACGTGAACTACATCCCGCTGCCGACCGCCGACATCGAATCCGAGCGGGAGAAGCTGAGCGACTGGATCGACTACTGAGTCGGGGGCGGTCGCCTCCGCACCCCCGGGACAGCGCGGCAACGAACGATACTATTTGACTGAAATGACAACAGACACGGAACGGGTAGAATCGGGCGTTCTGGGGGCCCTCCGGCGGCGGGTTCGCCGGGGGAGGGACTTCGTGGACGAGACCGAACCGGCGGCGCTCGCGGCCGTCGTCGTCGCGGTCGCGTCGATGGCCGCCACGTTCGTCGGCTTCCTGCTGGTCTCGTCGCTGACCGTCCTCCCGTTCGCGGTCGCCATCGCGGCGATCGGCTACGGCTGGATCAGCCACCAGGAGGTCACCGCGCGCGTCGTGACGCTGATGATGACCGTCTCGACCGTCCTCGTCCTCGCGCTCATCATCGTCTTCATCTTCATGGAGTCGATCCCGGTGATCGCCTACGAGAGCGCCACCGTGTTCGGCGTGAGCGTTCCCGGGCTCCGGATGTTCATCGAGCCGCGATGGGACGCGGTGTCGGATCCGGTTCGGTACTCGATGGTGCCGATGATCCACGGGACGGTGATGGTGACCGTCATCGCCACGGCGGTGGCCGGCCCGCTGGGGGTCGCCGCGGCGCTGTTCCTCTCGGAGATCGCGCCCCCGATGGTCCGGGAGGCGGTCAAGCCCGGCGTCGAGATACTCGCCGGGATCCCCTCCATTGTCTACGGGTTCATCGGGTTCACCGTGTTGAGTCCGTGGGCGTCGACCCAGTTCGACCTCAACGGGCAGGGGACGTACCTCTTCGTCGGCATCGTCGTCGGGCTGATGGCGCTGCCGACGGTCGTTTCCGTCGCCGAGGACGCCCTCTCGAGCGTCCCCGAGTCGATGAAGAGCGGGTCGCTCGCGATCGGCACGACCGGCTGGCAGACGATGACCTCGATCACGCTCCCCGCGGCGTTCTCGGGCGTCTCCGCGGCCGTACTGCTCGGGGTCGGGCGGGCGATCGGCGAGACGATGGCCGCGACGGTGATGTTGCGCGGGGTGCCCCGGCTCACGGACCCGCTGTACAACGTCTTCTACGGACAGGAGACCCTCACCTCGCTCATCGCGCGCAACTACGGCGACGCCGACGGCCTCCAGATGGACGCCCTGTTCGTCGCCGGCGTGATCCTCTTCGTCACCGTCCTCGTCATCTCGGTCGGCTCGCAGTACATCGAGTGGCGGATGAGCGAGAAGTTCGGGGGTGAGATCTGATGGCGGGCGCGACGCGAACCGAACTCGTCAGTCAGGACACCTCCGGAACCGACGCGGTCGCCGCCGTCGCCGTCGCGATCTCGGCGCTGCTGTTCGGCCTCTCGATCGTGGCGCTCGCTGACCTCGTGTCGATCACGGGCTCGGTCGCGGGCGTCCCGACCGTGTCGCTGCTGGGGACCCTGCTCGTCCTGCTCGGCGGGGCCGTGATGGTCTTCGGCGTCGGGTCCCGCCTCGAAGCGGTGTCGACGACCCCGGACGCGACCGCCGGCTTGATCGCCGGAGTCGTCGCCGGCGCCCTGTGGGTCGTCCTGGGCAGCGGCGTCGGAAGCCTGCTGATCGGCGACATCGGAACCGCCGCCGTCGGGCTCCTCGCCGGCGCCGTGGCCTTCGCGGCGACCGTCCTCCCCCGGGAGGACGTCGGCTCGACGGTCCCGATCGGGGCGGTACCCGTGTTGACCGGACTGGTGTTTCTGACGGGGACGCTCGGCCCCGAGTGGGTGTTCGACCTCGGCTGGGAGCAGGGCGCGTCGCTGACCGCCGCGTTCGTCATCCCGGTCGCGACCCTGTTCAGCGCGATGGTCGCCGGCTGGGCGGCCGCGAAGGCGTACGGCGGCTTCGGCGCCCGCGGCCGGCACCTCGGCGCGTACACGCTCGTCTACCTGAACGCGCTCTCGATCGTCGCGTTCCTGTTCGTCCTCGTCGCGTTCACCGTCGTCAAGGGAGTCCCCGGGCTGCTTACGGGTGCCCAGTTCGGCCCCGGCGTCGGACCGTCGACGACGCTCGGGCTGTTCGGACTGGAGGTGAGCGTCCGGGTGCCGTTCTCCGTCCCCTTCGTGATGAACGGCGTCGCGCTGTTGAACGACTACCAGGGCGTACTCCCGGCGATCGTCGGGACCGTCTGGCTCGTCGTCGGCGCGGTGCTGTTCGCGGTGCCGCTCGGGGTCGGGGCGGCCGTCTTCCTCACCGAGTACGCCGACCGCGGCCGGTTCACGCAGGCCGTCGAGGTCGCGACAAACGGGCTGTGGTCGACGCCGAGCATCGTCTTCGGGCTGTTCGGCTTCGCGTTCCTCGTCCCGCGGTTCGGGAACGGCAAGTCGCTGCTGTCGGGGATGATCACGCTCGGGTTCATGCTGCTCCCGCTGGTGTTGATCACCAGCCGCGAGGCGATGCTCTCGGTCCCCGACGAGTACCGCGACGCCAGCGCCGCCCTCGGCGTGAACAAGTGGCAGACGATCCGCAGCGTCGTCCTGCCCGCGGCGCTGCCGGGCGTCGTCACCGGGGTCATCCTCGGCGTCGGCCGTATCGCCGGCGAGACGGCCCCGATCCTGCTGACGATGGCGGGCGGGACGTTCGTCCCGGGCGGACAGACGGTCGACGTTATCGGCGGCTTCGAGTTCACCGCGTCGCCCCCGTTCGTCGCGAACCCGGAGCTGCTCCAGGCCACCTCGGCGCTCCCCTACCAACTGTTCGCGCTCATCACGGCTGGCGTCGGTCTCGGGGAGAACGTCGCGAACCCGGACGAGTTCCGGTGGGCGACCGCGCTCGTCCTCCTGCTGGTGGTCCTGTCGTTTTACGCCATCGGCATCGGCACGCGATACTACTTCCGGCGGAAGCTGCGGTACGAGTGACAATGAGTGACACAACACAGACACGACAGGCGGGCGAGATCGGCGAATCGGCCGAGGCGACGGCGACGACCACGACGACGACCGGCGAGAGCGACGAGCGCGTCCGCGAGGAGTGGCGCGATCACGAGTTCGCCGGGCGGGCGAAGCTGTCGGTCGAGAACCTGAACGTGCACTACTGCGACGACCACGCGCTGAAGGACGTCTCGATCGACATCCCCGAGCGGAGCGTCACCGCGCTGATCGGCCCCTCGGGCTGCGGCAAGTCGACGTTCCTTCGGTGTCTCAACCGGATGAACGACAGGGTGAGCTCCGCCCGGATCGACGGCTCGGTGCGGCTCGACGGCGAGGAGATCTACCAGGAGGGCGTGAACCTCGTCGAGTTGCGCAAGCGCGTCGGCATGGTGTTTCAGTCGCCGAACCCGTTCCCGAAGTCGATCCGCGACAACATCTCCTACGGCCCCCGCAAGCACGGCGACCTCGAGACGGGCCTGCTCGCTCGCCTGCTCGGCCGATCCGACGAGGACGAGCGCGAGGAACTCGTCGAACGGTGCCTACGAGACGCCGCGCTGTGGGACGAGGTGAACGACCGCCTCGACGACAACGCGCTCGGGCTCTCCGGCGGCCAACAACAACGACTCTGCATCGCCCGCTGTCTCTCCGTCGACCCGGAGGTCATCCTGATGGACGAGCCCGCCTCGGCGCTGGACCCGATCGCGACCGCCAAGATCGAGGACCTCATCGACGACCTGAGCGAGGAGTACACGGTCGTCATCGTCACCCACAACATGCAGCAGGCGGCGCGCATCTCCGACCAGACCGCCGTCTTCCTCACCGGCGGCGAGCTCGTCGAGTACGACGCGACCGACAAGATCTTCGAGAACCCCGAGTCACAGCGCGTGGAGGAGTACATCAGCGGCAAGTTCGGGTGATCGCCGTGGGCTCGACACGCTCGACCGCGCCGACCGACACCCTCCGCCCGGACGGATGACGAGACGCAAGATCCAGCTCGTCGGCGGCGGCACCTACAGCGTCTCCCTGCCGAAGGGGTGGGCGGAGTCGCAGGGGGTCGAGCCCGGCGACGAGGTCTCGCTGCACGCCCACCTCGACGGCGTGCTCGTCGTGGAGACGGACGCGGCGGCGGACGATCAGTCCGGCGGCGGCCGTGTCGACCTGCCGGTCGACGGCGCGGACCCGACCCACGCTGGGCGGCTCCTCCGAGCGGCGTACGCCGCGGGCGTCGACCGGGCGACGATCGAGGCGGAGGACGGGTTCTCCGTCGAGACGCGCCGCGAGATCGAACGCACCGCCAGAGGGCTTACGGGGACGACCGTCGCCGACGGAACCGACTCGGAGATCACCGCGGCCACGCCGCTGGATCCGTCGGAGGTTTCGATCCGACAGTCGGTGCGCCACCTGTCGTTCGTCGCGCTGTCGACGCACCGCGACGCGACGGCGGCCGTGCTCGACGGGGGAAGCCACGACGCCGTCGTCGACCGCGGCGACCAGGCGCGCCGCCTCCACGCGCTGGTCGACCGACACTTCCGTCGCAGCCTCTCGCGGCTCGACGAGGTGGACGCGCTCGGGCTCACCCGGCCGGAGCTGTTCGATCTGTGGACGACGAGCCGGGAGCTCGAACGCGTCGCCCGCCGCGCGACTGAGCTGGCCGAGACCGCGCGTCGGCTCGACGACTGTGTCGACGAGCGCGTCGGGGCCGACCTCCGCGAGTGCGCTCGCGACGCGCGCGACGTCGTCGAGGCGGCGGTTGACGTCGTCGTCGACGAGCGGGGGATCGCGTCCGCCCGCGGGGCGCTGGTCGCGCGCGACGACCTCCGCGAGGCGACGGGCGCGCTCGACCGCCGGCTGTTCGAGTCGGACGGGGCGGACCCCCGGCTGACCGCGGCCGTCGACGCCGTCGGCCGGACCGCCGACCACGGCGCGGCGATCGCCGAGGCCGGACTCCGGGCGGCCGTCCGACGAGCCGACACCGCCGCGGACGACGGGTCGCGCGTCGGCGACGGAGTCGGCGTCACCGCCGGCGACGACGACTGACGCCTCCAGGTTTCGCATCACGGGCACCGGTCACTCGTCGGCGATAGCGGGATCGAAAACGGCGGTCGAAACGATGTGGAACCGTCGGCCGAATCCGACGGCGGGTCCCTTCGGTTACTCCTCGGGCGGTTCGTAGTCGCCGCCGTACTTGGTGAAGAAGAACGCGAGGCCGAGCGTCGACACCATCGCGATGAAGGAGGCGATGCCGAGGCTCTTGGCGGAGTCGGGGACCTCCGGCGGGCCGGCGGCCGTCGGCGTCGGGGTCGGGAGCTGTTCGACGACCTCGATGGTTCCCTCCATACCGACGGAGGCGTGGGGCTCGCAGACGTACTCGTAGACGCCGACGGTCTCGAAGGTGAACTCCGTCGAGAAGCCCTCGTCCTCGATCGGAGTGTGGCCCTCCCAGCCGGCTCCATCGGGTTGGCTGTTGACGGCGATGTTGTGGCCGCCGGAGACCCATTCGAACGTCACCGTGGTCCCGGGCGTCACGTAGAACGTCTCCTCGGTTCCGGGCGTGAACAGGAGTCCGTCGCTGCCGGCGCCGACCTCGACGGTCCCCTCGCCGTCCGCGGTCGCCTGCGCGGCGGCGGTCCCCGATCCCGCGGCGACCGCGCCGGCTGCGGCGGTCGCGCCCGCCGCCCCCCGGATGAAGCTCCGGCGGCTGAGCGTGTCGTCTTCCATGCACGCGGCTTGGCGTCTCCCGAACGTATATCCGTCGATCGAATCCGTGGCGGGACGGCGGGGAGGCGACGCGGCGGCGGTGCGGTCGCGGAAGCTGTGCGGACGCGGTGGCGGTGCGGTCGCGGAAGCTGTGCGGACGCGGTGGCGGTGCGGTCGCGGAAGCTGTGCGGACGCGGTGGCGGTGCGGTCGCGGAAGCTGTGCGGACGCGGTGGCGGTGCGGTCGCGGAAGCTGTGCGGACGCGGTGGCGGTGCGGAAGTCACTAGCAGTTGTACCGCGAGCGAGCCAGCCGGCAGGCTGGCGAGCGAGCGGCCCTTTTGTCATGAACGGGTTTTCAACGAGGGGTTCCCGCAGGCCGCCGGAGGCGGCCGAGGAAACCCCTCGTCAGAAAAGCGGTTCAGAGCCAGCCGTGCCCCTCGATCGCGTCCTCGTAGCACTCGACCCACTCGGAGCGCACCTCGTCGTGGTCGAAGCCGGCGAACCCGTCGTTGGTCTCCCACTCCGGCAGCGAGCCGCAGGCGACGATCTCGTCGGCCAACTCCTGCGGGGAGGTGACCAGTCGGCCGCGGTCGAGCCCCTCGACGAGCTCGTGGGCGGACGAGCCCGCCTGATACTCGACGATGCCGACGCAGCCGCACGCCAGCGCCCACAGCAACCCGGTCGCGAACGGCTCGTACGTCGCCGTCTGGGCGAACACGTGCGACCCCTTCAACACCGGGACGAACGCCGCCTCGTCGAGGTCGCCGAGGAACCGGACGCGGTCGTCGATCCGGAGGTCGGCGGCCATGCGCTCGGCGTCGTCGCGGGCGGGCCCGTCGCCGACGATCGCCGCCGTCCAGTCGCGGTCGCGAAGCTCCGCCAGCGCCAGGAGGAACTCCCCGACGTTGGCGTCGCCGTCGAGGTCGCGCCCCCACACCATGTCGAAGCGGTCGTCCGCGTCGGCCGACCGCACCAGGTCCATGTCGATGCTCTCGGGGATCACCCGGGCGTTCACGTCGCTGGCGCCGTGCTCGCGCACGGCGGTGCGGACCGTCTCGGAGGGCGCGATCACCCGGTCGGCGCGCGTCGCGGCCTTCCGGTACTGTCGGCCGGAACCGCGGTCGGGATCGCGTTCCCACCAGTCGAGGACGACCGGGACCCGAAGCATCGCGGCGGTCGTCTTGGCGGTCGTCGCGTGCCCCGGCGGCACCGAAACGGCGTGGACGACGTCCGGGTCGACGCGGCGGAGGACGAACGGGAGCTTCGACCGGAACCGCCCGGACGAGGGGCGCTCGGTCACCGCGTGGTACTCGATGCCGTCCTGCTCGAAGTGCTCGATCTCGCCGCCCCACCACTGTGCACACAGCCAGTGGACGTCGTGTCCGGCGGCGGCGAGCCCGGCGGCGACGCGCCGCGTCCGGCGGACCGCGGGCGCGTCCCGCGTCGCCACCGTGTCCATCGAGACCACCGCGACGCGCATTGTGCGATCCGGTACCGGTGGGAGAATAAAAAGGGAGGCGATACTCCCCCGGGGTCGGGCGGCCGCCGGCGGCGCCCTGCCGGCGCGATCGAACCTGTTCGCCGACCCGAACGTTTTCGATGCGCGGCGGGGACTACTACGCCATGAGCGACCCGACCTACGACATCGAGCGCTACCTCAACGTGCGCTCGGCCCACGGCGCCGCGTTCGCCCCCGACGGCACCCTCGCGTTCCTGATGGACACCACCGGCACGCCGCAGGTGTGGAGCCTCGACGAGCCGGCCGCCTGGCCCCAGCAACACACGTTCTACGAGGAGCGCGTCACGTTCGTGGACTGGTCGCCCGAGCGCCGCGAGCTCGCCTTCGGGATGGACGAGGGCGGCGACGAGCGGATGCAGCTGTACCGGCTCGACCCCGATTCCGGCGTCGTCACCGAGCTGACGGGGATGCCAGAGGCGAAACACCGCTGGGGCGGCTGGTCCCACGACGGCGAGCGGTTCGCGTTCGCCTCGAACCGCCGCGACGAGTCCGTCTTCGACGTGTACGTGCAGGGGCGCGACGAGACCGGCGACGAGGCCGAGTTGGTGTACGAGGGCGACGGCTGGCTATCGGTCGCCGGGTGGTCGCCCGACGACACGCGCGTGCTCGTCCACGAGGCCCACGCGAGCTTCGACCACGACCTCCACGTGCTCGACGTGGAGACCGGCGAACTCACCCATCTGACGCCGCACGCGACCGAGGCACGGTTCCAGAGCCCCGAGTGGGCGCCAGACGGCGACGGCGTGTACGTGTGCACCGACCACGCTTCCGACACCCTCCGGCTGGAGCGGATCGCGCTCGGTAACGAGGCCGGCGGCGACCGAGGGGGCAGCGGGGACGGGAGCGACGGCGGAGCCGGCGGGGCCGGCGACGCCGACGGCGGGACCCTCGGGGACCTGTTCGTCGTCGAGGACGGCGACGGCTGGAACGTCGACGGCGTCGCGGTCGACGAGGACACCGGCCGCGTCGCCTACTCGCGCAACGTCGACGGCTACACGGAGATCACCGTCGGGGAGCTCACCGCGCCCGACCGGGTCGACCCGTTCGCCGAGCCGGACCTCCCGAAGGGCGTCGCCGGCGGCGTCTCCTTCGGCCCCGACGCCGACCGGTTGGCCGTCACCGTCACCGGCAGCACCGTCAACACGAATACGTACGTCGTGGACGTGAAACGGGGCGAGGCGACGCGGTGGACCCACGCCGCGACCGCGGGCATCCCCGAGGACACGTTCGTCGAGCCCGAGTTGGTCCACTACCCGACCTTCGACGGCCGGGACATCCCGGCGTTCTTCTCGACGCCGGACGACGCCGGCGAGGGCGACACGCCCGTCATCGTCGACATCCACGGCGGGCCCGAGAGCCAGCGCCGGCCGTCGTTCAACGCCGTCAAGCAGTACTTCCTCAACAACGGCTACGCCGTGTTCGAGCCGAACGTCCGCGGCTCCTCGGGGTACGGGAAGGCGTACAGCCACCTCGACGACGTGGAACACCGGATGGACTCGGTCGCCGACATCGAGGCGGCCGTCGAGTGGCTCCACGATCACCCCGTCGTCGACCCCGAGCGGATCGTCGCCATGGGCGGCAGCTACGGCGGGTTCATGGTGCTCGCGGCGATGACCGAGTACCCCGACCTGTGGGCCGCCGGGATCGACATCGTCGGCATCGCCAGCTTCGTGACGTTCCTCGAGAACACCGGCGACTGGCGCCGCGAGCTGCGCGAGGCCGAGTACGGCAGCCTGGCTGACGACCGTGAGTTCCTCGAGTCCGTCTCGCCGATCAATCACGTCGACGAGATCGCGGCGCCCCTGTTCGTCCTCCACGGCGCGAACGACCCGCGGGTTCCCGTCGGCGAGGCCGAACAGATCGTCGAGGAGGCCAGCGAGCACGTCCCCACGCGGAAGCTGATCTTCGAGGACGAGGGGCACGGTTTCTCGAAGCTGGAGAACCGGATCGAGGCGTACCGCGCGATCGTGGAGTTCCTGAACGAACACGTGTGAGTCACACACTCGTACGACCGCCGGCGGCGGGTCGGCGCGAGACCGGGTAGACGAATGAGTTATCTCTTTGGGATCCTTCATTGGCGGTGTTCAGATAAGGATGAAGAGTGAGGCGGAACGATTTTTGAGTGATCAATGCTCGAAATCGCCCGCCTCGACGGAGGTAGCGATTGCTTCGAGTTAGATTTTGTGGAGCGAGAGGCGACACCCGAGCCGGCGATGAAGCTCGGTATCCGACTCCATTTGGCTGGACTATCACTTTCGGATACCGTTTCAATTCTCGATAGGTTGGGTGTCGACCGCTGTCGAACGACCGTTCACAACTGGGTTCAGAAGGCCGATCTACAGCCCCTCGATGGCGCCAATCCGGATCACGTCGCGGTTGACGAGACCGTGATCCAGCTCAACGACCAACGGTTCTGGCTGTACGCTGCCGTCGATCCCGACACGAATCGTTTGTTGCACGTGAAGCTCTCTCCGACGAGAAATCAAGCGATTACCGAGATGTTTCTTGCGGAACTCCGCGACAAACATCTCGTCGATGACGCGCTCTTTCTCGTCGATTCCGCACCGTGGCTGCAAGCGGCACTTCACCGACACGGCCTCGATTACAGATACGAAAAACATGGTAATCGGAATGCCGTTGAACGTGTCTTCAGAGAACTAAAACGACGAACTAACCAGTTCTCAAACTGTTTTAGCCACGCCGAAGCAGACACCGTCGAAAATTGGCTTCAAGCGTTCGCCTTCGCATGGAACCAGCTTATCTGAACACTACCCCTTCATTAGCGACGGGACGATCGATGGCCACCGTACACGACGCGCGCGTCTTAGTCGCGGTGTCGGATCAGACGCCGAACGAGTTCGGCGCGGACGTCGTGGAGGCGATCGAATCGGGCCTGAACGCGACCGTCCTGCACAAACGTGGCGCCGTCGCCACGGAGTTCCTCCGCGAACTCGGGCCGACGCTCGATTGCGTCGTCGTCGTGTCCGATCGGTCGACCTGCGTGGAGAATCTCGTCTCCGAGGCGGGGGAGGTGCCACTGATCGTCTACGGCGACGAGGTCCCGTCGGTCCCGGTCGACGAGGTGATCGCGACCGACGGCGGCACGGACCTGCTCGTGCGCCGCGTCGCCGAACGCATCGAGCGCGAACGCGAGCGAAACGCCCTCACGGAGGCGAACGCGAAGCTGTCGGCGCTCAACGCCTACACCCGCGAGCTGACCGGCTGTGAGACCGTCCGCGAGGTGAGCGACACCGTGGTCGAGGCCGTCACGAACGCCCTCGGCCACGAGGAGGTCGTCCTCGCCATGCTCGACGACGGGACCTTCTTCCCGTACGGCCATACGCTCCCGAACGATTACGACGTCGAGGCCGACACCGACGAGGGGGTCATCGGACGCACGTACCGGACGGAGGAGACGCAGGTCGTCAACGAGTACGACGCCGACCCCGACAAGATCCGCGACGCGGACGACGTGGCCTCGGTGCTGAGTACCCCCGTCGGCGACCACGGCGTTCTCCAGGTGACGACCGATCGGACGGGAGCGTTCGACCAGCAGGACGCCGAGTTCCTCGAGATCGTCGCCTCCCACGCGGCGGAGGCGCTCGCGCGACTCCAGCGGGAGGCGGACCTCCGCGTCGAGCGCGACCGCCTCCACTACTTCTTCGACGGGATCAAATCGCCGGCCGTGTACGTGGAGTCGACCGACGGCGACGAGCCCGTCCTGGTGGAGGTGAACACGGCCTACGAGGCGCTGTTCGGCGCCGACGGCGTCGGCAGCCCGGTGTCGGAGGGGTTCCCGACCGAGACCGAACGGGAACTGTTCGGCTTCGACGGTCCCGACGAGGTCGTCCACCGCGACATCACACGCGAGACGACCGACGGACCGGCCGACCTGATCGTCGGCGCGGTCCCGATCCCGCTTTCGGGGGTCGAAACCGCCGCCTTCGGGCTGTACGCCGCCGACGTGGAGTTCCCGTAGTACGCCACGCGGGGCCGGCGGGCGACCGCCGATCCGGACGACTCCCCGCAGGCGACACGTCATGGACGTCCGTTAAAGTCAACACAGGCGGCGTCCAACCGGATCGCATGAGTACGCAAGAACGAGAGACGGGGCGCCAGATCCGCTGTCTCATCGCGAAGGTCGGCCTCGACGGGCACGACCGGGGCGCACACGTCATCTCGCGGGCGTTCCGCGACGCCGGCTTCGAGGTCATCTACTCCGGGCTCCACCGTGCGCCCGACGAGATCGTCCAGGCGGCCGTCCAGGAGGACGTCGACGTCCTCGGCATCTCCATTCTCTCGGGGGCGCACAACACGCTCGTCCCGAAGATCGTCGACGGCCTGAAGGAGTACGACGCCTTCGAGGACACCCTGATCCTCGTCGGCGGCATCATCCCCGACGACGACCGGGAGGACCTCCTCGAGATGGGCGTCGGCGCCGTCTTCGGGCCGGGGACGCCGATGGAGGAGACGATCGAGTTCGTCCGCGAGAACGTCCACGACCGCGAGTGATGACGGTCACAGGGACGGAGTCGTCGCTGGTCGACGACCTGCTGGACGGGAAACACCGGGCGCTCGCGCGCGTCATCACGAAGATCGAGAACCGCTCGCCGGGGTACCGCGACATCGTCTCCGCGCTCCACACCCACACCGGGACCGCGGACGTGATCGGGATCACGGGCAGCCCCGGCGCCGGCAAGTCGACGCTGGTCGACAAGCTGGCGAAGTCGTATCGCGACCGCGACGAGACGGTGGGCGTCATCGCTGTCGACCCCTCCTCGCCGTACACCGGCGGGGCGGTGCTGGGCGATCGCATCCGCATGGCCTCCAACGTCGGCGACATGGACGTGTTCTTCCGGTCGATGAGCGCGAGGGGGACCCTCGGCGGGCTCTCGACGGCCACCGCGGACGCGGTGAAGGCGCTCGACGCCTTCGGCAAGGACAAGGTGATCATCGAGACGGTCGGCGCCGGGCAAAACGAGGTCGACATCGTGAAGACCGCCGACACGGTGTGCGTGCTCGTCCAGCCGGGGTCGGGCGACGACGTGCAGATGCTGAAGGCGGGCATCCTCGAGATCGGCGACGTGTTCGTCGTCAACAAGGCCGACATGGACGGGGCCGAGCGCACCGTCGCCGAGCTGGAGGAGATGATCCACATGCGCGAGAACCCCGCCGCGGGGCTGGACACGGGCCACCACGGCCCCGTCGACGAGGAGGAGATGGCGGAGGTGGCGCTCGACGAAGAGGACGAGGAGGCGTGGGACGCGCGGGTCGTCGAGACGGTCGCCACCGACGCAACCGGCGTCGACGAGCTGATCGACACGCTCGGCGACCACGCCGACTGGCTTCACGAGACGGGCCGGATCGACGAGCGGGCGCGCACCCGGTACGCCGAGGAGATCCGGCAGCTCGTGCGGGCGGACACCGCCGGCCTGCTCGAGGACGTGATCGAATCCCGCGGCGGGATCGAGGCGCTCGCCGACCGCGTGCTGGCGAGGGAGACGGACCCGTACACGGTCGCCGACGAGCTGGTCGAGCCCGTGCGCGAGTGTGTCCGCGAGCGGGACGGCGACGAGGACGACTGATCGGCGGGACCCACCTCGATTCCCTCGCGGACCAACTGACGACCGGTTCCGACCGTCGACGAAACGGCTCGTTACTCCCGTCGGGCGTGCGATCCCGTCGACCGAACGGATCGACTGCGAGGCTGTCCGTTCCTCCGGCTCCGTTCTCGCAGGGTGACCGTACCCGACCGTACGGAGGGCTAGGGGTGACCGTACTCGACCGTACGGAGGAGGTAGCAATGTAGCGTCGCGTGGACAGTGTGTCCGCATGTCGAACCAAAGCGACGAAACCGACGAGAGGGGCGGATCGACGGACGAACACGGCTGGATACCGGAGGCGTCGCGCAGACGGGTGATCAAGTTCGGCGGGGCGGCCGCCGCGGCGGCGACGCTGGGCGGGGCCGGCATGGTCGCGGGCCAGCAGGACGACGGCGAGGACGGGGACGGATCGGGAGACGACGGCGACGACGGGGGCGACGGAGAGTCCGCCGGCAGCGACGCGGTGCTCGACGACCTCGTGGACCCCACCTTCGGGTACCCGCTCGCGGCCGACGAGACCGACGGCGTGACCGTCGAGCACGTCGTGGACGTGACCACCGAGGAGGGCGAGGGCGACCACCCGCAGTTCCCGTCCGAACCCGACGAGGACTCACCGGGGTCGTTCCTCGAGGTCCCCGCGGAGTTCCTCTTCGACCCCGTGGGGCTGCAGATCGAACCGGGCGACCTCGTTCAGTTCGTCGACGTCAACGGTCTCCACACGGTGACCGCGTTCACGGAGCTCGCTGAACCTGACCTCGAGGTACCGCGGCGGGTTCCGGAGGGAGTCGAACCGTTCACCTCCCCGCCCCTGACGCCGGGGCAGTCGTGGGTGTACGAGTTCACCGAGCCGGGGGTGTACGACTACCTCTGCCTGCCGCACCTGGGGCTCGGAATGGTCGGCCGGATCGTCGTGATCGACCCCGAGGAGGACGACGTGTCGGACGACGCGTTCTCGGTCCCCGGGCCCGAGGGGCTCTTCCCGAACGATCGGCGGGTCCTCACGGCCCCGGAACTCGAACCGGCGAACGTCGTCGAGCAGGGGACCGTCGCCTGGGCGGATCTCTCGCTCGGCGAGCCGTCGCCGACCGAGACGGAGGCGGGGACGGAAACCGAACCCGAGGGCGAAACCGAGACCGAAGCTGAGGCCGGAACCGAGACCGAAACGGCGGCAGAAGACGAAACCGAAACGACGACAGCGGACGACGCCGGGACCTCGACGGAGACCGAGGCGGACGGGTAAGCGACCGGCGGCCGGTCGCCGTCGAAGGCGAGATCGAAGGCGAGATCGAGGTCGTGGTCGGGGTCGAGTTCCTCGGGGCGGCTGCCGTGGTCGGTAGCTCAGTCCGGTGACGGGATCCGAACCGATCGGGCGCGCGCGAGGAGCCGCGGTTCGACCGGACGGCGCGCCGGCGGCTCAGACGTAGGTGAACCACTCCTCGTGGTCGTCGGTGCGACGCTCCACGAGGTCGAAGAACGCGGTCTGCAGCTCCTCGGTGACCGGCCCGCGCGAGCCGTTGCCGATCTCGACGTTGTCGACCTGCCGGATCGGGGTGACCTCCGCCGCCGAGCCGGTGAAGAACAGCTCGTCGGCCGTGTTCAACTCGCCGCGGGAGATGCTCACGTTGTCGTGGACGGTGTAGCCGCGCTCGCGAGCCAGCTCGATCACCGTGTTGCGGGTGATGCCGTCGAGGATCGACTCCGAGAGCCCGGGCGTGAAGATCTCGCCGTCGCGCACGAGGAAGATGTTCTCGCCGGGGCCCTCCGCGACGTTGCCCTCCTTGTTGAGGACGATCGCCTCCTTGTAGCCGTTGCGGCGGGCCTCCTCGCCCGCGAGCAGGGAGTTGACGTACAGCCCCGTCGTCTTCGCGTTCGTCGGGATCTGCGAGGAGGAGTGCTTGCGCCAGGAGGACACCATCGCCTTGATGCCGTTCTCCAGCGCGTCGTCTCCGAGGTACGCGCCCCACGGCCACGCCGCGATCGCCACGTCGGTGGGACAGTCGCCCGGCGAGACGCCGAGCGAGTGGTAGCCGTAGTAGGCGATGGGGCGGACGTACGCCGATTCGAGGTCGTTGCGGCGGATGACCTCCATCGTCGCCTCGGTCAGCTCCTCCCGGGAGTAGGGGATCTCCATGTCGTACGGCTTCGTCGACTCGAAGAAGCGGTCGAGGTGCTCCTCCCAGCGGAACACCGCCGTCCCCTTCTCGGTGTCGTACGCGCGCACGCCCTCGAAGACGCCCGTGCCGTAGTGCAGTCCGTGTGTGAGGACGTGCGTGGTCGCGTCCTCCCAATCGACGTACTCGCCGTTTTGCCAGATGGTGTCGACGTCCATCTCCGCGAAGCCAGCCATACGCGGTCGCAGGATTTGCCGGACAATAAATACCACAGAAACACCGGGCGTCCACCCCCGCCCGTCCCCCCGTCCGCGTCGTCGCCGCGCCGTCACGGTTCCGTCACAGCCGCGACGCGCTCGGTCACCCTTCTGTCACCGCCTCGATTTCGCCGGCAACGACCCCCATTTACGACCATGAATAATAAAGACGTGCAGTTTAATTACCTCAGTGAATTACGAACCGGTGATGGATACGCAACCGCCACGCGCCGACGAGCCCCTCGGCGACGCGCGGCGGCCGACGTTCGGCGAGGCGCTCGTGCCGCTCGCGGTCGTCGTCGCCTCGTTGGCCGTCGGCTCGGGGCTGCTCGGCCTGGCCCCGCACGGACCGCTGCTTTGGAGCATCGCCTTCGCCGGGTTGTTCGCGCGCTACCGGCTCGGCTACGACTGGGACGGCGTGTACGACGCCGCCGAGGGCGGCCTGCGGATGGGCATGCAGGCGATCCTCATCCTGTTCGTCATCTACGGGCTGATCGCGACGTGGACCAGCGCCGGCACGATCCCGGGGCTCATGTACTACGGGCTCGGGCTGCTGTCGCCGGCGGTGTTCCTCCCCGTGACGGCCGTGCTCGCGGCCGTCGTCGCCTTCGCGATCGGCTCGTCGTGGACGACCGTCGGGACGCTCGGCGTCGCCTTCATCGGCATCGGCTCGGGACTGGACGTGTCGGCGCCGATGACCGCCGGCGCCATCGTCTCGGGCGCGTACGCCGGCGACAAGCAGAGCCCGCTGTCGGACACGACGAACCTCGCGGCCGCGGTGACGAACACCGACCTGTACGACCACATCAACGCGATGCGCCTCGGCACCGCCGTCGCGTTCGGCCTCTCGGTCGTCGGCTACGCCGTCCTCGGCGCGTACGCCGTGACCGGCTCCGGCGGCGACCCTTCGGCGATCACCGGGCCGCTGGCGTCGACGTACGCGCTCGGCCCGCTCGTGTTCCTCCCGCTGGTGGTCACGTTCGGCCTCGCGATCCGGGGGTACCCCGCGCTCCCGGCGCTGATCGCCGGCGTGTTCGCGGGCGCCGGGACGACCGTGCTCGCGCAGGGGCGCTCCTTCACCGCCGCCTGGGAGGCGTTCCTGAGCGGCACCGCGCCTGAGACGGGAAGCGAGCTCGTCAACGGCCTGCTGGCGACGGGCGGGCTCGCGGGCTCGGGCTGGACGATCGCCGTCGTCGTGGCGGCGCTGGCGCTGGGCGGGCTGCTGGAGGGAACCGACGTGCTCGCGGTCGTCGCCGACCGCCTGGCCGACGTGGTGTGGTCGCGCAACTCCCTCGTGGTCGGCACCGGCGCGTCCGCGCTGCTCACGAACGCCTTCACCGCCCAGCAGTACATGAGCATCGTCGTGCCGGGCGTGAGCCTCCGGGGGCTGTACGACGAGTACGGGCTCGACTCGCGGGACCTCTCGCGGGCCGTCGAGGCCGCCGGCACCCCCACCGGACCGCTGTTCCCGTGGCACGCCGGCGCGGTCTTCATGGCGGCCGCGCTCGGCTTCGAATCGTCGTGGGCGTTCGTCCCGTACTACTTCTTCGGGCCCCTGTCGGTGCTGGCGCTCGTCGGGCTCGCGCTGGCCGGCCGGGCGACGACGCCGACCGATGCGCCGGCGGGGGCCGTCCCCGCCGACGACTGAGGCGAGACGCGAGCGAAGCGAGCGTCTCGGAAGAACCGCGGCGAGGTCTTCGGGCCGAGCCGCGCACGAATTGGGCGCGACGCGAGGCGAAGCCGAGCGTCTCGGAGTACGGCGGAGCGGTCCTGTGCCGCTCCGCCCATAACCGACACAAGGTCGACCGGAGGGGTCCCCCGGGAACGACGCCGGCGTTCCGACCGCCCGGTCCCGGATCTCGACCGGCGACCACGCTCCCCCGGCCCGAAGGTTGATTCCTCGACGCCCGGACGGTACGGTCGAACGATGGTACAGGGCGGGCCGCTCGTGCAGGTCGGGATCGTCGTCCTCTCGGTGCTGGGGCTGTGGATCGGCGCGCGCCTCCTCGTGGACGCGGTGGTCCGGCTCGCCCGGCGGTTCGGGCTCTCCGAACTCGCCATCGGCCTCACGGTCGTCGCGATGGGCACGTCGACGCCGGAGCTGTCGGTCTCCCTCGACGCCGCGGCGAACGGACTCGGCGACATCGCCGTCGCGAACGTCCTCGGGTCGAACGTCTACAACCTCGCGTTCATCCTCGGCGTCGTCGCGCTGATCCGGGTGATCCCGATCGCCGAGACGCTGGTTCACCGGGACGGCCTCGCGCTGCTGGCGAGCACCGCCGTCGGCGGGATCGCGCTGGTCGACCTCGCCGTCTCCCGCGTCGAGGGCGCCGTGCTCGCCGGGCTGTTCGTCACGTACACCGCCTATCTGCTCCGCGCCGAGGGCGGGTCCACGGTTGCCGGAGCGGGGACCGAGGACGAAGAGCCGGAAGTGGAGCCCGAGGCGGGCTCCGCCCCCTCGGACGTGAAACCCGGATCCGATCCGGGGACGTTCCCCGGCGACGCGGCGACGACCGACATCACGGGGCGAGTGTCGTTCCGCGGTCGCGACGCGCTGTTACTCGTCGGCGGGCTGGCGCTGGTGCTGGTGAGCGGCGACTACATGGTCGCCGCGGCGTCGACGCTCGCGCGCGGGGCCGGGATCTCCGAGTGGGTGATCGGCGGGACCATCGTCGCCGCCGGCACGTCGACCCCGGAGTTCGCGGTGTCGCTGGTGGCGCTGAGCCGCGGGAGCCTCGGCGTCTCCGTCGGCAACGTCGTCGGCAGCAACGTGTTCAACATCACTGGGATCATGGGGGCGGCGGCGCTCGTCCGGCCGCTGGCCGTGTCCGCGAACGCGCTGGAGACATTGGCGTGGCTGGCCGGCGTCACGGTTCTGATGGTCGCCGCGCTGTGGACCGGGCGACAGCTTTCCCGTCCGGAGGGCGCGCTGTTCGCGGGATCGGAGATCGGTCGATGGGTACTCGGGCTGTTCGGGCTGCTCGGCTGAGTCGCCGCCGGCGGGACCGGGGACGCTACCGCAGCGCCTCGACCAGCTCCTCGCCCTCGACGTACGGGAAGCCGTGGCGCTGTGCGTACTCGCGGGCCGCCCGGGTCGACAGCGCCCGGCCGGTCTCGTCGTCGAGCATCTCACAGACGACCGCGGCGGGCGGGTTGCCCGTCTCCGCGGCCATCGCGAGCCCCAGCTCGGTGTGCCCCAGTCGGTCCGAGAGCCCGTCGGGGGCGCCCCGGAGCACGTGGACGTGGCCGGGCGCGCGGAACTCGGCGGCGAACTCGTCGGGGCCGTACTCGACGCCCGCCTCGACGGCGGAGGCCATCGAGGCAAGCTCCGTGATCGTCAGCGCGCGGTCGTCGTCGGTGATCCCGGTGAAGGTGTCGCGGTGGTTCACCGGCAGCGAGAACGACGAGCGGTCGTCGTACGCGAGGTCGTGGCTCGCGGCCGCCGGGTGGTCGATCTGCTCCTCGAGGAACGGGAGGTCGGCGGCGTCGGCGACGGCGTCGGAGACGGCCACGCAGATCAGCCCGCCGGCGTCGTTGCGCATGCGCGTCACGTCCGCCGGCTCGACGGCGCCCGCGGGGTACACGAGGTCCGTCTCCCCCTCGCGGTCGTCGAAGTCGTGGACGAGCACCGGCTCGCCAGCGCGGAAGGCGGCGAGCGCGCGGTCCAGCCGGCCGGCCTGCCGGCTCACGCCGACCCCCCGGCGTCAGCGCCCCCGGCCGACGGGGCGGGCTCGTCGGCGCGCTCGGCGTCGGTGACGCGCACGCGCACCTCGTCGCCGTCGGCCAGATCCAGCTCCTCGCGCAGCTTCGCGGGCGCGATGAGTTCGAGCTGGTCCTCGTCGTGGTGGGTGCGCTCGGGCACGATCACGTGCGCCGGCGCGAACGCGTCGCCGTCGGCGCGCACCTCGGCGGCGTAACACGTCGCCGGGCCGAACGTGCGCTCCTCGTCCTCCCAGCCGTCGATCGGGATCCCGTCGACGGAGTCCAGCCCCGCGCGGGCGCGGACGGCCGCCTCCGAGAGCTCGACGTTCAGCGTGCCCGGGAACGGCTCGTAGCCGAGGCGCTCGACGAACTGCTCGTGGTAGCCCGACAGCTGGATGTAGTGGCGTCCCTCGCCCATCCCGGAGGTGACCGTCCCGGACAGCGAGAGGCCGGCCTCGCCCTCGAACAGGCGACGGTAGTCGGCGTACTCCCCGCGCAGGCGACGCTCGCCGGCGTCTGTCACCGTCACCCACTGCCCGTCGCCGACGACGTCGCGATCGAGCAGTCCGGCGGACTCGAGCCGCTGGAGCCGTCGCGAGGCCGTCTGACTGGAGGCGTCGAGGCGCTCGCCGAGCGTCGAACAGGAGACCTTCACCGGCTCGCGGAGGCCGCCCCGCAGCGCGACCGTCTTCAGCGCGGCCACCTCGTCGTGGCCGACGGCCGTCGTGGAAGTGCTCATTGCCCACAGGTCGGAGGGCGCGACCCAAAAGCATACCGAATCCGGTATGCATAACAGAATCGTTACGGATCGTCACGCGACCGGGATTCGTACCGATGCTGTGGGCCCGATACACCAAAAGGCGTCGGTGCCGGCGAGCCGGGTCGCGTCCGGTGAACGGGAACGAGAACGGGACGCGGTTGCCGCCGCGGTCGGCGGTGCGGTTCGGAAACCCATTTATCGGCGGCGGGGGAAGCCACGCGCATGTTCAGACAGTTCCGGTCGGCCGTGGCGGCGGCGCTGACGGACGCGCTCGCCGACCTCGGCTATCCGACCGACGACCTCGGCATCGAGGACCCGCCCGACGGCGTCGACGCGACGCTCGCCTCCAGCGTCGCCTTCCGGTTAGCCGGCGAGGCGGGCGCGCCGCCGCCGCAGGTCGCCGGCGAGGTCGCCGACGCGGTCGACGTGGCCGCCACGGAGTACCTCGCGCGCGTGGACACCAGCGGCCCGTACGTGAACTTCTTCGTCGACGACGCCTACCTCGCGGACACGCTCGACGCCGCCCGCGACGCCGAGTTCGGCCGACTCCCGCGGAAGGACGAGTCCGTCGTCGTGGAGCACACCTCCGCGAACCCGACGGGGCCGGTCCACGTCGGCCGCGCGCGCAACCCCATCATCGGCGACGCCGTCGCCAACGCCGTCGAGTACGCCGGCTACGACGTGGACCGCCACTACTACGTCAACGACGCCGGCCGACAGATGGCGATCTTCACGTGGGCCTACGAGACGTTCGACGAGTCCGACCTCCCCGAGCCCGCCCGCGACAAGCCCGACTACGACCTCGTGCGCTACTACCGCAAGGGCAACGAGGTGCTGGAGGAGGGCGACGAGGAGACGGTGGAGGCGGCCGAGGCGGAGATCGCCTCGATCCTCCAGGGGCTCGAGTCGGGCGACGAGGACACCTATGAGCGCGTCGGCGAGGTCGTCGACACGGTGCTCTCGGGGATGGAGGCGTCGCTCGCGCGCCTGCCCGCCGAGTTCGACGAGTTCGTCAAGGAGACGCGCTTCATCCGCGACGGCTCCTCCGACGACGTGGCACGGCGCCTGAAGGACCTCGACGAGTCCGTCCTCGAGGAGGGCGCCTGGCAGGTCGACCTCTCGGCGCACGGCTACGAGAAGAAGCTCGTGTTCCTCCGCTCGGACGGCACCTCGCTGTACACGACGCGGGACCTCGCGCACCACGAGTGGAAGTTCGAGAACTACGACCGCGCGGTGACGGTGCTGGGCGAGGACCACAAGCTCCAGGCCGGCCAGCTCCAGGCCGCGCTCGAGCTCCTCGGCAACGACACCGACCGCCTGCAGTCGATGTTCTACTCGTACGTGAACCTCCCCGAGGGGAAGATGTCCACGCGCGCTGGCACGGCGGTGAACCTCGACGACCTGCTCGACGAGGCGATCGACCGCGCCCGCCAGGAGGTGGAGTCGCGCATGGACGACCGCATCCGCGACGACGACCTGAGCGAGGAGGACGTCGAACGCATCGCCCGGCAGGTCGGCATCGGCGCCGTCCGCTACGACATCGTCAGCAAGCAGCCGACGAAGTCGATCACCTTCGAGTGGGACCGCGCGCTCGACTTCGAGGCGCAGTCGGCGCCGTACGTCCAGTACGTCCACGCGCGTTGCTGCGGGATCGTCTCGGAAGCCGGCGAGGAGGGGCTGGCCCCCGACGCCGCCGTCGATCCGGAGGCGCTGTCGACGCCCGAGGAACGCGACCTGCTGAAGGTCGTCGCGCGGTTCCCGGCCGTCGTCGAGGAGGCCGCCGACGACCTGGAACCCCACCGGATCGCCACCTACACCCGCGAGTTCGCGGAGACGTTCAACGCCTTCTACCGGGAGTGTCCGGTGCTCACGGCCGACGACGAGGCGACCCGGGAGGCGCGCCTCGCGCTCGTCGCCGCCGCGCGCCACACGATCGCCAACGCCCTCGACGTGCTCGGGGTCGAGGCGCCCGAGTCGATGTAGAGCGGAGAACAGCCACAGTCGTCGTCGTTTCCCCTCTTTTCGGACCGCGGTTCGACTACGCCAGCGGCAGCAGCATCGCCGGATCGATCAGGCTCCCGCCGACCGAGAGCACCGCGATAGCGCCCAGCCCGAGCGCGAGGACGATGAAGACGAGGATCCACCAGATCGGCACGGAGTCGTTGCCTGCTTCGCTCATACTCCCGAGAGGTGGCGGCGACGAAAAGAAACTCCCGATCCGCCTCCCGCGGCGGGCTACGACGACCGGAACAGCCGACCGAGGAAGCCGCCCCCGTCGCGGCCGTCGTCCCCGTCGTCGGCGTCGTCGCCGTCGCGCTGCTGTTTCGCCTCCTCCGTGCGCTCCTTGCTCTGCTGGGCGAAGGGGATCACGTCCTCGCCGATGTCGGCGGACTCGCCCGACTCGGCGTCCTCGACGGTCGCGACCTCGTCCTCGTCGTCGTTCCGGCGGGCGTCGTACTCCGCCTCGTCGAGCACCGTCGTCCGGGCCGCGACGGCCGCGTCGTCCTCGGCGTCGTCGCCGGCGGGCTCGTCGTCGAGGATGACGGCGTCGTCGACATCCGGCTCGGGGTCGACCTCCGTGTCCGCGTCGGTTTCCGCTTCGGCGTCCGCGTCCGGGTCGACTTCCGCTTCCGCGTCGGCTTCCGCTTCGGCGTCGGCCTCCACGTCCGACTCGGCTTCCACGACCGACTCGGCTTCCGTGAGCGTCTCCTCCGGTGTCTCATCCGCCGAGTCCGCCTCCTCGTCGACCTCGGGCAGGTCGAGCGCGGCTTCGGGTGCCTCGTCGGGGGCTGCCGCCTCGTACGCCGGGTCCTCCGGCGTCGCCTCCGAGTTGTCCGGCGTCACCGCGGGCCGGATCGGCTCGCCGGTGAGCGAGGACGCCAGCGACCGGAACGCCGCCGCGGCGTCGCTGCCGGGGCCGTACGCCGAGAGGGGGCTGCCGGCCGCCTGCGCCTCGGCGACCAGCGGGTCGTCCGGGATCGCGCCCAACACGGGCACGTCGATGTCGCCGGTGTCCTCGTCGCCCTCGGCCTCGTTGAGCGCGAGGCCGACGACTTCGCCCTCGAGCTTCTCGGTGAGGTCCTGGGTCTTCCGGGTGTTCGCGAGTCCGTCGCGCGTCGGCGTCGACACCAGGAGGACGCCGTCGGCGACCGACAGCGGGAGCGCCGTCTGGTGGGTCAACCCGGCGCCCGTGTCGACGATCACGTAGTCGACGCCCGTGATCTCCTCCAGCACGTCGACGATCTCGCTCGGCTCTGCCTTCCGGAAGTGCTCCAGGCTGTCGCCCCCGGGGAGCACCGCGAGGCCGTGTGGCCCCTCGCGGGTCGCCTCCGCGGGGTCGGCCTCGCCCGCGAGCACGTCGTGCAGCGTCGTCCCCTCCGGGTCGACGCCCAGGGACGGGCCGAGGCTGGCCGATCCGAGGTCGGCGTCGACCGCGACGGTCTCGTAGCCGGCGGCCGCGAGCGTGGCCGCGAGGTTGGCGGCCGTGGTCGTCTTGCCGACACCCCCCTTCACGCTCGCGACGGCGTAGATCTTCGGCATTTACCGTGGCTACGGCGGTCACACGTGATAAAGGTGGGTCCCGTCGCCCGGCCCCGGAGCCGGGGCGGCTTCCCGACCTGCGGTCGACGATCCGGCCGTCGACGGCGCGCATGCGGTGTGTCACCGTGGTATTCAACAGGTACTTACCCCGCGGCCGGCGAACTAGAGCGTAATGAGCAGCGACGCCCAGGAGGGGCAGGCGAGCGAGGACCGCCGGAAGTACGAGTTCCGGAAGGTCCTCGACGAGCTCGACGACTTCGAGGGCTCGGGCACCCAGCTCGTCACGATCTACATCCCCGACGACAAGCAGATCTCCGACGTGGTCGCCCACGTCACCCAGGAGCACAGCGAGGCGTCCAACATCAAGTCCAAGCAGACCCGGACGGCCGTGCAGGACGCGCTCACCAGCATCAAGGACCGCCTGCGCTACTACGACGTCTACCCGCCGGACAACGGCATCGTGATCTTCTCGGGCGCGGTCGACTCCGGCGGCGGACAAACCGAGATGGTGACGAAGGTGCTGGAGTCGCCACCCGAGCCGATCCAGTCGTTCCGCTACCACTGCGACTCGAACTTCCTGACCGGGCCGCTGGAGGACATGATGACCGACAAGGGCCTGTTCGGGCTCATCGTCCTCGACCGCCGGGAGGCGAACGTCGGCTGGCTCAAGGGCAAGCGCGTCGAGCCGGTCAAGTCAGCCTCCTCGCTCGTGCCCGGGAAACAGCGGAAGGGTGGCCAGTCGGCACAGCGGTTCGCCCGCCTGCGCCTGGAGGCCATCGACAACTTCTATCAGGAGGTCGCGGGGATGGCGAACGACCTGATGGTGGACAAGCGCCACGACCTCGAGGGCATCCTCGTGGGCGGCCCCTCGCCGACGAAGGACGAGTTCCTCGACGGCGACTACCTCCACCACGAGCTGCAGGACCACGTCATCGGGAAGTTCGACGTGGCCTACACCGACGAGTCGGGGCTGTACGACCTGGTCGACGCCGCGAGCGACGTGCTCGCCGACCAGGAGGTGATGAAGGACAAGCGGGAGATGGAGGAGTTCTTCGAGAACCTCCACAGCGGCGACAAGGCCACCTACGGCTTCGAGGAGACCCGCCGCAACCTGATCATGGGCTCGGTCGAGCGCCTCCTCCTCTCGGAGGACCTCCACCACGACGTGATCACCTACGAGTGCCCGAACGGCCACGAGGAGCGCGAAGTCGTCGAGCGCCGCCACTCGACCCCCGACCACGAGTGCGGGGAGTGCGGCGAGACGGTCTCGGCGAACGACGCCGGCGAGCGCGAGGACATCGTCGAGCACCTCATCGAGATCGCAGAACAGCGCGGCACCGAGACGAAGTTCATCTCCACCGACTTCGAGAAGGGCGACCAGCTCATGGACGCCTTCGGCGGCGTCGCCGGCATTCTCCGCTACTCCACGGGCGTATAAACCGCGACGACTGACCCCTCCACGTCCCCCTCACCCGCGTCGCTCTCACTCCTCGGCAGTCTGAACCAGCACGACGCCGACGATCACCAGCACGCCGCCCGCGATCATCGCCGGCGTCACCGGTTCGCCGAGGAAGGCCGCGCCCAGCGCGACCGCCACCGTCGGCTCGGCC
The DNA here is from genome assembly GCF_019880245.1 of Halobaculum roseum. Classification (NCBI taxonomy): domain Archaea; kingdom Methanobacteriati; phylum Methanobacteriota; class Halobacteria; order Halobacteriales; family Haloferacaceae; genus Halobaculum; species Halobaculum roseum. Next base: position 2,593,720 of record NZ_CP082286.1, on the reverse strand, counting down.
GTCGAGAGCACGCCCGCGCGCCCGGCGCCGACGCGCGCCAGCCCGGCGAAGAACGCGAACATCGCGAACGCCGTGGCGACGACGCCCAGCGCGACCACCGTCCCCCAGCCGGTCGCGGTCGTCGGGAGCGTGACCGCGTCCGTCGCGGTCGCGACGAGCGCCAGCGACGCGGCGGCCGCCGGGGCGACGTAGGCCGTGAGCACGCGCTCGTCGGCCGACTCCAGGGTCAGCCGCGAGACGACGATGTACGCCGCGTACATCCCCGCGGCCGCGAGCGTCGCGGCCGCGCCGAGGGGGTCGAACGCCCCCGCCCCGGTCCACGATATCAGCACCACCCCGGAGAGGGTGAGCCCGGCGGCGACGCCGGTTCGGAGGCCCACGCGCTCGTCGAGGAACGCCGCCGCCAGCGCGACGACGAACAGCGGGTACGTGTAGAGGATCACCGCGGCGAGGCCGGCGCTCATCCGCTCGACGCCGACGAAGAAGCCGTAGCTGACGCCCGCGTAGCCGACCGCGCCCAACGCGATCGCGGTGACCGCCTCGCGGGGCGGCAACCCGAGCGCCGGGGCGTCGCCGCCGGTCGTCGCGCGGTAGCCGAGCACCCCGACCCAGACGACGAACGAGCCGACGACGAAGCGTAAGGCGAGCGCCGACGGCACGGACAGCCCCTCGCGGAACGCGACCTCGCCGAGCACGCCGAGCGTGCCGAAGGCGGCCGCCGACGCGAGCACGAGGAGACTGCCGACCCTGTCGCTGTCCATCGGTTCGTGTTCGGGTCGGAGGCCCACCGCCGGGATACGTCTTGCCGTTCGCCCCGGTCCCATTGGGGGACGGTCCAACACCTCGGCCGATCGGGGGCGAGGAACCGGCGCGCCCGCTCAGGAACGGTCCAACAGCGAGTCGAGCTGTCGGACCCGCCGTTGGAGGTCGAACTCGGGCACGATCTCGGCGTCGTGGACGGCGTCGATCAGGCGGTCGAACGCGAGGGCGGTGTCGACGCCCTCGCGTTCGGCGCGCTCGCGGAGCGCCCGCGCGGACGCCTTGTTCAACGCGATCGAGGGCAACGTCCCGATCAACAGCGCGAACGCGACGCCGCCGTCGCCGTCGGGGAAGGACTCGTGAACTCGGGGAAACTCGGGATCGGCACCGGCGTCGTTCGCGTCCGCGGAGTCGACGGCCAGACAGTTCGGACAGACGGTCGCCGTCGACGCCGACTCGGGGGCGTGCTCGCGCAGATCCGCCGGCACCGCGAACACGACGACCTCGGTGTCACAGTGGGGACAGTTCATACACCGCGTGACCCCCGCCGGCTCATAAACATCGGGGACCGAGGACGGGGGTCGAAGCGACGAGATACGGGAGCGAACGGAAGTGAACGGAACGGAACGAAGGGAATGGAACGGAACGAACACTGACCGCGCCGTCGGTCGGGGACGGCCTCGCGCCGTCAGTCGTCGCTCTCGGCGACGCCGGCTTCGAGCGCCTCGGCCTCGGCCTTCGCTTCGGCCTCGCGCTCCTCCTCGGCCTTCTCCTCCTCCTCCTTCTTGGCCTTGATCTTCTTGAGGCGGAAGATCTCCTCGCGCTCTTGCTCCTCGAGCTTCTGCTCGATGTACTCCTTGTTCTCGTTGAGCTCGGGCAGGAGCTTGAACTCCAGCGCGTTGACGCGGCGCTTCGTCGTCTCGATCTCCTCGAGCATCTTCTTCATCGCCGTCTCGACCTCCGCGGCGAGGATGATCGACTCCAGCAGCTCCTCGTAGGCGTCGGCCGCCTCGTCGATGCGGGCGGAGGAGCCGAGCACGCCGTAGCCGCGCTCGTCGAGGTCCTTGCGCACCTTCGAGGACTCGATCTGCGGGACGACCACGCCCATGATGTTCTTCGACTGGGTCGTGATCTCGGGGTGCTCCTTCAGCGCCGCCGCGGCGCCGCGGACGGCCACGTCGCCCTCCATCGCGCGGGCCTTGTTGATCTTCTCCTGGGCCGTGTCGTAGTCGGACTCCAGCTGGTCGCGGACGTCCTGCGCCTGGTCGAGGATGTCCATGAACTCCATGATGAGCCCGTCGCGCTTCTGTTCGAGCGTGTCGTGACCGCGCTCGGACAGATCGATGCGGTCCTCGATCTCCATCAGGTTCTTCCGGGTCGGCTTGACGTCCTCCGCCATAGTCTTGCCAGACGGTTGCGCGGCGAGGGTGTTAATCCTTGTTAGTCGGCGTGCGCGCGTGAGGCGGTCGGTCGACGACACGGCCGCGGCTCGCGGGTCGGGCGGTCGAAAGAAGTGAACCGAAGTCGGTGTCCGCGGTGTTCGCGCTCGCCCGTCAGTCCGCGGAGACTTCCTCGGCCTCGTCGCCGGCGGCCGCGGCGTCCTCGCGGTAGTGCTCCTCGATGAGCTCCTCGTCGACGCGGTTGAGCTCCGTCTTCGGCAGCGTCGACAGCAGGTCCCAGCCGAGCTCGATCGTCTCGTCGATCGTGCGGTCGGTGTCGAACCCCTGCTGGACGAACTCCTCCTCGAAGGCGTCCGCGAAGTCGAGGTACTTGTTGTCGCGCTCGGAGAGCGCCTCGCGGCCGACGATGTTCACGAGGTCGCGGAGGTCCTCACCTTCCGCGTACGCCGCGTACATCTGGTCGGACACGTCGGCGTGGTCGGCGCGGGTGAGGCCCTCGCCGATACCGTCGTCCATCAGCCGCGACAGGCTGGGCAGCACGTTGACCGGCGGCTTGATGCCCTGGCTGTGGAGCGGGCGGTCCATCATGATCTGCCCCTCCGTGATGTATCCCGTCAGGTCGGGGATCGGGTGGGTGTCGTCGTCGCCGGGCATCGTGAGGATCGGGATCTGCGTCACCGAGCCCTCGCGGTCCTTGAGGCGACCCGCGCGCTCGTACAGCTGCGCCAGGTCGGTGTACATGTACCCGGGGTAGCCACGGCGGCCGGGCACCTCCTCGCGGGCGGCGCCGATCTCGCGCAGCGCCTCGCAGTAGTTGGTCATGTCCGTCAGGACGACGAGCACGTGGTACCCCTTGTCGAACGCGAGGTACTCCGCGGTCGTCAGGGCCAGCCGCGGCGTGACCGTCCGCTCGACGGCGGGGTCGTCCGCGAGGTTCATGAAGACGACCGAGCGCTCCAGCGCGCCCGTCCGCTCGAAGTCCTGCATGAACTCGTTGGCCTCCTCCTGCGTGATACCCATCGCGCCGAAGATCACCGCGAACTCCGACTCGTCCTCGTCGCCCTCGCCCTCGCCCTCTTCCTCCGGGACGGTCGCCTGGCGGGCGATCTGGAGCGCGAGGTCGTTGTGCGGCAGGCCGGAGCCCGAGAAGATCGGGAGCTTCTGGCCGCGCACGAGCGTGTTCATCCCGTCGATGGCCGAGACGCCCGTCTGGATGAAGTCCTCGGGGTACTCGCGGCTGTACGGGTTGATCGCGGCGCCGACGATGTCGCGGCGCTCGTCCGGGACGATCTCCGGCCCGCCGTCGATCGGGTTGCCGGAGCCGTCGAGCACGCGACCGAGGAGGTCCTCGGTCACGGGCATCTTCAGCGTCTCGCCCAGGAACCGCACCGAGGCGTTGCGGTCGATGCCGGTGGTGCCCTCGAACACCTGGATGGCGACGACGCCCTCCTCGGATTCGAGGACCTGACCGCGCTTCGTCTCGCCGCTCGGCGTCTCGATCTCGACGATCTCGTCGTAGCCGATGGGCTCGTCGACCTCGGCGTACACCAGCGGGCCGCTGACTTCCGTGATTGTCTGGTACTCTTTCATGGTTAGTAGAGCGAGCGGAGCTGCTCGGTGATGTCTGCTTGAAGCTCCTCGACGAACTCCTCCCAGTCCTCCTGGGTGGCGATCCGGTTGAGCTTCGGCGCCGCGTCGATGGACGTGATGTCCTCGATCGGGACGCCGGCGTCGAGCGCGTCGAACGCCTCGTCGTTGTACGTCTGGATCGTCGAGAGGATCGCGTACGTCTTCTCGGGCGGACAGTACATGTCCACGTCGATGAAGGCGTTCTGCTGGAGGTATCCCTCACGCAGGTAGCGCGCGATCTCGAGGGTGAGCTGCTGGTCCTCCGGCAGGGCGTCCTTCCCGACGAGCTGGACGATCTCCTGGAGTTCGCCCTCCTCGTCGAGCGTGTCGACGGCCCACTGCCGTCGCTCGGCCCAGTCCTCCGCGACGTTCTCCTTGAACCACGGGTCGAGCTGGTCCTGGTACAGCGAGTACGACTCGTTCCAGTTGATCGCCGGGAAGTGCCGACGCTCGGCGAGGTCGGCGTCCAGCGCCCAGAACGTCTTCACAATACGCAGCGTGTTCTGGGTGACCGGCTCGGAGAAGTCGCCGCCGGGCGGGCTGACCGCGCCGATCGCCGACACGGAGCCCTCGGTGCCGTTGAGGTTCTCGAAGTAGCCGGCGCGCTCGTAGAACTCCGCGAGGCGCGCGGCGAGGTACGCGGGGTACCCCTCCTCGCCGGGCATCTCCTCCAGCCGCGAGGAGATCTCGCGCATGGCCTCGGCCCACCGCGAGGTGGAGTCGGCCATGAGCGCCACGTCGTAGCCCATGTCGCGGTAGTACTCGGCGATGGTGATGCCGGTGTACACGCACGACTCGCGGGCGGCGACTGGCATGTTCGAGGTGTTCGCGATGAGCGAGGTGCGGGCCATCAGCGAGTTGCCCGTCTTCGGGTCCTCCAGCTCGGGGAAGTCCTCGATCACCTCGGTCATCTCGTTGCCGCGCTCGCCGCAGCCGACGTACACGACGATGTCGGCGTCGGCGAACTTGGCGAGGCTGTGCTGGGTGACCGTCTTTCCGGAGCCGAACGGCCCCGGGATCGCCGCGGTACCGCCCTTGGCGATGGGGAAGAGGCCGTCGAGGATGCGCTGGCCCGACACCAGCGGGGTGCGCGGGGTGCGCTTCTCGACGGTCGGGCGCTGCTCGCGCACCGGCCACTCCTGGCGCATCGCGATCTCCTCGCCGTTCTCAAGCGTGACGACGGGGTCGTCGACGGTGAACTCGCCCTCCTCGGCGCTCTCGACGACGCCGCCCTCGTAGTCCGGCGGCACCATGACCTTGTGGTCGATGGTGACCGTCTCCGGCACGACGCCGACGATGTCGCCGGGTTCGACGTTGTCGCCCGCCTCGACCTCGGGAGTGAACTCCCACTCCTTCTCCAGGTCGATGCCGGGCGCGTCGACCCCGCGGTCGAGGAACGCGCTGTCCATCTTCTCCTCCAGCACGTCGAGCGGGCGCTGCACGCCGTCGTAGATGGCGTCCAGCATGCCGGGGCCCAGGTCGACGGAGAGGGGTTCGCCCGTGTTCTCGACGGGTTCGCCGGGGGCGACCCCGGAGGTCTCCTCGTACACCTGAATGGTCGTGACGTCGCCCTCGATCTCGATGACCTCGCCCATCAGCCCTTCGTCGCCCACGTAGACGACGTCGTTCATCCGGGCGTCGAGATCGACGGCCTTCACGACCGGGCCGCTCACGCTCTTGATGCGTCCGGTTCCTTCGGTCGTCTCGGGTTCGCTTGCCTGACTCATGTGTTCACTCGTCCTCGTCCATCAGGTCGATCCCGATGGCTCTCTTGATCTGTTCGCGTAGGCCGCTCCCGGCGCCGCCGCCGAGCGTGACCAGTACCGGTTCCACGCTCCCCTCCACGTCCCTGCGGACGGTCCGCGAGAGGTGCTCGAGGTCAGCGTCGCGCATCACGACGATGCCGACGTCGTCGTCCGCGAGCGTCTCCTCGACGGCCTCGTCGAGGCGGTCGTCCTTCTCGTCCTCGGGGACGTTCGCACACTTGCGGACGCCGGCGAGCCGGAAGCCGGTGGTGAACTCGGGGCTGCCGATTACCGCGATCTCCTGACTCATAGGATCACCAGCTCGGATTCGATCTCCTCGGGGCCGAGGCCGGCCTCCTTCCCGCGCGCGATGGCGCGGATGTTGTCGACCTCGCGCTCCTTCGCGAGCACGTACGACACGACGGGAGTCACCGACAGCGGGTGGACCAGCCCGAGCGAGTCCGCGTACTCCAACAGCGCCGCCTCCAGCGCGTGCTCGAACCCGATGAGGCTCTCGGCCCCCTCGAGCTCGGTCAACGCGTCCGAGAGCTGCTCGCCGTACCGCGACTCGCGGATACGGGCGATCAGTTCGTCGGTGTTGGACGCGAGCTGACGGAGCTCGGACGCCGAGAACAGAATGCCCCCCTCGATGAAGTACTGCGAGGGGTTTAGATCGGCGCCCGAGCGGGCCAGCCGCAGGGCGTTGATCGCGTTGCGGAAGTCGATCTCCGCCTCGAGGAACTCGCGGTACTCCGAAAGCGCCTCGCCGGAGAGGTCGTCGGTGCGGAGCAGTTCGTAGTACGCGCGGTCGACCGCGTTCTCCAGCGGCACCAGCACGCCAGACGACTTGTAGTCGTCGAGCGCGGCCGCGAGCGAGTCGCCGAAGACGGTCCGATCGAGCACCTCGATGGCCTCCTCGATGCTCCCGGCGTCCAGGAGCCGGTCGAGCAGCCGGTCGTCGAACTCGCCGGCGCGGATGAGGTCGTCGGCGACGGCCTCGCGCTCGGTGTCCGAGTAGATGCCCCGCAGAACGGTCTTCACGTTCCACGCGTCGAACTTGCGGAGGTAGCGGGCGACGTGCCCGTACAGCTCACCCTCACACCAGCGGAGGATGTCCTCGAAGTCGTCGGCGAGGCTCGCGTTCAGCGCGTACTCGATGAGGTCGACGCCCGAGAACCGCGACCCGAGCGCGTTGATCTCCTCCTCGTACGCCGGCGATTCCTCCATGAACCGGGCGATCTCCGCCGGGCTCATCCTAACCAGCTTCCGATAGTCGTCCTCCTCGAACAGCGACGCCCGCCGCGATCGGACGCGGGCGTTCACGTACTCGGGGTTCGACGTGCCGGCGCGGCTACTCATCGTCGAACAGTCGGTCGCTCAGCTCCTTGAGGTTGTCCTCCCAGACCGCCTCGAGGACCGAGTCGAACGTGTTGTTCACACGGACGCGCGACTCCTCGCTCTCGACGACGACGCCGCCGAGACACTCTCGCTCGCCGGCGTACGACCAGCCGTCGTAGTCGTCGAGCACGTCGGTCAACAGCTCCTCGTCGTCGGCCCGCCCGTAGACGGAGACCGTCTCGCCGTCGTCGAACTCGGGGGCCGCCGCATCGAGCAGTGCGCGGGTCAGCTCCTCGCGCTCCTCGCCCTCGAGGTCGGCGATGGCCGCCTCGGTCCGCTCGCGCACGTCGGCGAGCACGTCCCGGCGCGCCTCGAGTCGCTGCTGTTTCGCCTCCAGCTTCGCCGCGGAGAGCGTCTGCTCACGCTCCTGTTCGATCTGCCGCTCGACCGCTTGTTCTCGTTCTTCGACGATACTCTCGGCCTCCTCCTCGGCCTCCGCGACGATCTCCTCGGCGCGCTCTTCGGCCTCTTCACGGATGTCCTCCGCACGCGCGTGGGCCTCGTCTCGGATGTCTTCGACGACTGTCTCCAGACTCATGGTGGAAAGGGAGGGGGCGGTTTAGACCAGGAAGATGGTGACCAGTGCGAGAATGACGAGGGTCTCGGGCAGGACCGTGAAGATCAGGCCCGTGACGAACAGGTCCTCGTCCTCGGCGACGGCGCCGACGGCGGCCGAGCCGATGCCGCGCTCGGCATAGCCGGCGCCGAAGGCGGCCAGACCGACCGCCAGCGCCGCGGCGGACGCGGACGGGATGGCCGGGGCGTTACTACCTTCCTGCAGTACAACGTTAGCGAGTTCGGGTGCGATTTCGAGCATGGTATTCGGTAGGCGGATGCCTAACTCCGGACAAGTCGTGGTTGCACCTGTGGAGTGCATAAAGCTTCCCAAAACGAACGACGAGACGGCCGAATACACGGTCGTCACGCGTCGCTACCGTGTCAACCAACCCCATTCGATCGGTCCGACCGAAGCCGCAACGTGGGCGCGGGTCGCCTCGGGAGCGACCCCCGACGCGACGCTTACTCGTCGACGGTGAAGCGCCGCTCGCTGCCGAACGGTTCGTACTCCGTGCCGCCGCCCTCGAAGAACTTCGAGAAGAACTCGTAGTACTCGAGACGGACCGCCTGCAGGCCGGCGGAGGTGACGCCCAGCGCGAGCACGAGCAGGTGCCCGAGCACGAGGATCACCAGGCCGCCCACGAGCGCCGCCGCGCCGCCGTGGACCAGCCCGCCGAACATGATCGCCTCGCGACCGTACTCGGCGGCGTAGTACTCGGGGCCGTGGGTGAGCATGAAGTGGAACTCGCCGTCGGCCGTCTGGTACGCCCCGAAGAACAGGAGGTTGACGACGAACGCCATCCCCGCCTTCGCGAGCAGCACCGCGGCGATACGAGTGTAGCTCAGCACGTTCACGAGCACGTCGAAGATCTCGAGGATCTCCGCCGGCGCGCCGAGCACCAGCAGGAGCGCGCCCAGGGCGAACAGCCCGAGCCCGAGCATGCCGACGGTCGGCGAGAAGCCGTTGAAGCCGAGCGCGAACGCCGTGGAGGCGAACTCGCCGGACGCCTCCGGCGCCGCGCCCGAGCCGTCGAAGACGGTGAAGATGAAGGCGGGCTTCTTCGCCTCGTACAGCCGGCTGAACACGAACAGCCAGAGGCCGTTCATGCCCAACAGCCACGAGCCCTTCTCGGTGATGGCCGCCTTCGCCCCGTGGAACTCGAGCTCCTCGAGGAAACCGAAGACGTACCCGATGTTCAGGTGGAACAGGGCGACGACCGTCGAGACGACGAGCCACGCCTGCGCCCAGTAGATGTCAGCGGGCTGGAGCCCCTTGTGGATCGGGGCGCTGGAGAGGCCGACGACGCCCTCCCAGAAGTACGTCGAGATGACGTGCAACCCGAAGAACTCGCCGTAGAAGACGCCGAACACCGCGGTGAACAGCCCCGCGGCGATGGTGACGCCCCCCATGGACTTGAACGCCTTCGAGTCGAAGTTCGAGTACAGGAAGTACCCGATCGCGGTGTAGAGGATCCCGTATCCGAGGTCGCCGATCATGAACCCGAAGAACGCCGGGAACGTGAGGAACAGGATCACCGACGGGTCGAACTCGCGGTAGTTCGGGCGCCCGACCGCCTGCACGAGCACCTCGAACGGGGAGACGAGCCCGGGGTTGTCCTGGACGACCGGCGGGTCGTCGTTGCGCATGACGACCGAGCCGCCGCCGTCCGCGACCGCGCGTCGCTGCTCGGACTCGCCGTCGCCGGTCGCCTCGGCGCCCTCCTCGCGACCGGCGTCCTCGACGGCCGGCGGCACGTCCTCGCGGACCTGCACCTCGCCGTCCGCGCCGAAGGACGCGCGCTCGATCTCCTCGATCTCGACGTGGCTGCCGACGGCGTCCTGCACCGCCGACTTGAACTCGGTGTAGCTGTCGGTGGGGATCCACCCCTCGGCGACGAACGCGTTGCGCGTCGTCGCGTACGACAGGGGGGCCTCCGACTTCTGTACCTCGATAGCGAGCTTCTCCTCGGCGGCCAGCAGGAAGCCGGCCGCGTCCGCCCGCACCGCCTCGATCTCGGCCTCGACCGATTCGAGGTCCGACTCCAGCGACTGTCGCTGGCTCTCCAGGTCGTCGACGTACGCCTCCGGCGAGACGCTGTCGCCCTCGACGTCGGGTACCTCGTGGGCGGCGAACTCGGCGCTCACCAGCGCGTCCGTGAGGGCGCTCTCGTCGGCGTCACGCTCGGGGCGCGCGAAGACGGCGATCACGTCGTCGCCGAACACCTGGTACTCGGTGAGCCCGGGCGCGTCGAGCACGGCGCGCTCGACGGCGTCACGGTCGCCCTCGCCGACCGCGACCTGGAGGGAGTCGTACCCCTGCAGCAGGTCGAGGTCGATACCCAGCTCCGCGAAGGGCTCGACCGCCTCGATGCGCTCCTCGACGGACCGCAGCTGCGAGCGGATCTCGTCGCGCCGATCGTCGAGCGCGTTGACCTCCTCGCGGAGCTCCTCGAGCTCGGCCGTCAGCTCGCCGTCGTCGAGCACGCGGGTCGGCCCCGCCTCGTCGTCCTCGACGCCGAGCATGGACTTCAGCGACCGAACGGTGACCAGCTTGTCGGCCGCGTCCTCCGCGCCCGACTGCGGGTTACCCTGGACGAATCCCTCCCAGCCGCCACCGTACTCGGTGACGTGCAGGAGGTTCAGCTCGTGAACCGCCTCGATGACCGACTCCATGTACGCCTTGGAGCCGGTCACCGAGACCTTGCTCATCCGCTCAGGCCTGAGCATGTACCGCCTCCTCGAACCGTTCCACCGCGAACTCGACGACCTCGTCGATCCGGTCGCTCGCCTCGTCGACGAGTTCGTTCCGCTCGCGGCGGCCCGCCGCGATGGTCTCCTCCCGTTTCTCCTCGATCTGTTCGCGCGCTTCGTCGAGGCGCTCCTGCTCGATGCGGTCGGCCTCGGCTTCGGCCTCGGCGACGATCTCGTCGGCCTCCGACCGGGCCTCCGAGATCCGCGCCTCGCGGTCGGCCTCGGCCTCGGCGACGATCTCCTCGGCATCGGCTTCGGCCTCCTTCACGCGTTCGAGAACTTCGGGTCTCGGCATGGATACTCGTCGTCTGTGGGTTTGCCCACGTCGATATAAGGTGTTTGCGGAACGCGTGCGTCGTGTGCGTCGTCGAGCGAGTGAGCGGAGCGAACGAGCGAGACGACGGGGGACGGCGGCGAGGTCCCCGTGCCGAGCCGCCCATCAAGTGTGCGTCGTCGAGCGAGTGAGCGGAGCGAACGAGCGAGACGACGGGGGACGGCGGCGAGGTCCCCGTGCCGAGCCGCCCAAGAATCGGGCCGAGCCGCCTATTAAGCGTACCGTCAACCGATGGCGTAGCGAACGGCCGAGACGACCGAATACCGCGTCGGCGGCGCTCAGCGCGCGCGGATGTCTCGCGCTGCCTTCTGCATGCCCCGTCGGATCGAGTCTCGCTCGGCGAACGCCTCCCCGAACGCCCAGCCGAACAGGAGGATCGTCCCGGCGAGGGCGCCGGCGAACGCCCACGAGCCCATCCAGGCCGGGCGGATCCACGGCGTGACGTGGGCCCACCGCGTCGCGAACTCCTGAGCCGGGGCGCCCAGGGGGGTGCCCGCGAACGTGTTCTGCACCGCCCCGGCGAACGTCAGCGAGCCGCCTGTGCCCTCGATGAGGCCGGCCGAGCCGTAGATCTGGTAGCTCCCGGAGACGCCCTGATCGGCCATCGTCGGGCCGTTGGACTCGGCGCCCGTGCCGATGCGCTCGGCGTCGTACGGGCCCCAGGTGGCGTAGTACTCCCAGACGATCTCCCCCTGCGGCGTCACCTCGATGACGCGGTGGTTGAGCGAGTCGGTGATGAGCGTGTTCCCGTTCGGCAGGCGGTCGGCGTCCCGGGGCCACGAGAGCTGTCCGGTGCCGACCTCCCACACCTCGACCCACTCGCCGTCGCGGCGCTCGTACTCGACGACGCGGTCGTTCTCGGAGTCGGCGACGAGGATCGTCGGGTTCCCGTCCTCGCTGACGAGCCAGTCGGGGTTGTGCTGCTCGTTCATGATATCGTGGTTGTCGTCCTCGCCGAGGCGGTAGTCGATCTCCTTCGTCGAGCGGTTCACCACGATCGCCTGATCGAAGTTACGCGGGGAGACGAGGTACTGCCCCTCGGCGATGCGGTCGACGTCGTTGACGTGCGTCCAGTCCTCGCTGAAGCCGCCGTCGGTCGAGTTGGGGTAGTGGTTTCTGAACGTCCACTGCCAGTCGATCTCCTCGGTCGAGCGGTTGTACACGAGGATGCGGTCGTCCGAGCGCTGCTCCTCCTCGTTCCAGTTACGCATATTGGCGATCAGCAGGTTCCCGCTCGGGAGCATCTCCACGTCGTGAGTGTCCTTGAAGTCGAAGCGCTCGGTCCAGACCGGCTCTCGCGTCTCGCGGTCGAGTTCCGCGACGACCGTCCCGCCGGCGTTCGTGCCGACGACGAGCAGGTTCCCGTTCGCCAGCGGGTCGACGTCGTAGAACCACCGGGCGTTCAGGTTCGAGCCGTCGTACACCCAGTCGGTCGAGCCGTCGGGCGTCACCTGGACGAGCCGGGCGGGTTTCTTCTGTGATCCCTGTCCCTGGAAGTGGAAGCCCTGGATCGCGACCACGGTGTCGTTGCTGGCCTCCGAGTCGATCGTTCCGGCCTCGAGTCCGACGGTTCCAGGCGTGCCCGAGTCGCCCGGGACGAACGCCTGGACGGCCGCGGGCGCGAACAGCCCGACGACGACCAGCCCGACGAGCACGCGGGCGGCCGTACGTCTGGAGAGAGGGAGGGAGAGAGCCATACTGCGAACGGAGGGGTGCGGGGTGGAAACTCTTGTGCTCCGTCACGGCGCGGCGGGAATCGGGTCGGGGATCCCGCCCTTGCCCGTGTCCGTTCCTCAGAGCGCGCCGCCGAGGACGCCGCCCGTCCGGACGAAGAAGTAGGCGACGAACGCGGCCGCGAGCACCCAGTGGCCCGGGCGGACGTCGTCGTACTCGCCGGCGGCGACCTTGACCAGCGGGTACGAGACGATGCCCGCCGCGATACCGTAGGCGATGGAGTAGGTGAACGGCATCACGAGGATCGTCAGCCCCGCGGGCACCGCGTTGGTGTAGTCGGCCCAGTCGATGTCGACCAGGTTGCGCAGCATGAGCACCGCGATGGCGACGAGCGCGATGTGGCTCGCCCAGATCGGCACGGCCGCCGCGAGCGGCACGGCCGCGAGCGAGAACACGAACAGCACCGCGATGACCAGCGCAGTCATCCCCGAACGGCCGCCCTCCTCGACGCCGGCGGCGGACTCGATGTACGTCGTCACCGTCGAGGTGCCGAGGATGCCGCCCACGGTGGTGCCGATCGCGTCGGCCATCAGCGGCCTGTCGATGTCGGGGAGGTTGCCGTCCTCGTCGAGGAAGCCCGCGACCTGCGAGACGCCGACCAGCGTGCCGGCGGTGTCGAAGAAGTCGACGAAGAAGAACGTGAACACGATGAGCGCGAACGCGAACGCGTCCACGTTCGAGAACCCGGAGACGAACGCGCCGACGAGCGGCGTGATGTCGTAGCCGGCCGCCGAGTACGTCAGCGTGTCCAGCGCCGGCGACAGCGACGCGTCGGCGAGGACGAAGCCGGCGTCGTCGGGAACGGCGTACGCGGAGTAGCCGAGCGTCGACACGATCCACCCGAGCACGCTCGTCCCGAGGATCCCGAAGACGATGCTCCCCGGGACGCCGCGGGCGTACAGCATGAACGTGAGGAACAACCCGACGACCGACAACACGGCGACCGGGTCCTGCGCGAACACCGGCGAGAACTGGACGTACGTCGCGGGGTCGGAGGCGACGACGCGCATCGCTTCCAACCCGATGATGGCGAGGAACAGCCCGATACCGCCCCCGACCGCGAACTTCACCGGCTCGGGGAACAGCTTGATCACGTACTCACGCGCTCCGGCGACGGTGAGCAGCATGAACACGATCCCCTCGACGACGACCGCCGCGAGCGCGGTGTTCCACGGGACGCCGAGCCCGAGCACGACCGTGAACGCGAAGAACGCGTTCAGCCCGAGCCCGGGTGCCTGCCCGAACGGCCGCTTCGCGTACAGCGCCATCACGAGCGTCGCGACCGCCGCGGAGATGAGCGTCACCACCGCGATCATCTGCTGGACCTCGGGCAACGACCGGCCGATGTCGGGCCCCGGCCCGTTCACGATCGCCACCGCGAGGATGCTCGGATTGACGATGACGATGTAGCTCATCGTCAGGAACGTCGTGATCCCGGCCACGACCTCAGTCCGGAGATCCGTCCCGAGCTCGTCGAAGTTGAAGTACTCCGCCAACTGCTGTTGCAGCCCCATGTCGCCACACTTGTGCATACTTGGCTTAAGCGTTCGGCTTTTTCCCGACAATATATGCACTAATGTGGATATTAGTCGGGACGGAAGCGTCAGTACGTTGTCCCGAGCCGTCCGTCTCGCCGACGGCGACACGAAACAAACCGACCGCGGCGGCGACAATCGACGAGAATCGGTCGCGCATCGGAATACTCGCTGTCGCACCATGAGCGGCTCGCCCACAAGCTCGCCGCCGTTTACCGTCGTCTCGCTTCGCTCGACGACGCTCTTTCTGTGGGCGGCTCGGCACGAAGACCTCGCCGCCGAATTCCGTCGTCTCGCTTCGCTCGACGACGCTCTTTCTGTGGGCGGAGCGGCACGGGACCGCTCCGCCGTACTTCCGAGGCCTCCCTGCGGTCGGCCTCGCCTTACTCGAACCGCGTCAACGCACCCACCGGCGCGTCGGTGATCTCCGACGCCCGGTCGGTCCCCTCGTCGCCGACGGCGATGAGCGCGAACACGCCGGTCACGTCGGCGTCGGCCTGAAGCGCGATGTCGAGCAGCAGCTCCTGCGTCTCGCCCGACCGGATGAGGTCGTCGACGACGAGCACGGACTCGCCGGCGTCGATGGCGCCCGCGGGGAGGTAGTACGTCAGCTCGATCCCTGAGGCGAGCCGCTGGCGCGACTCGATGAACTCCTCGACGGCGGTCTCCTTCGACTTCTTCGCGTAGGCGACGCGGGCGTCGAAGTGGCTCGCCATCGCCGCGCCGAGGGTGATCCCGTCGGTCGCGGCCGTGAGCACCACGTCGGGCGTCTCGAAGGCGAACGACTCGGCGGCGACGGGCGCGACCAGATCGAGGAACGGCTGGTCGAACACGACGCCGGAGTTGTCGACGTACCCCTCGTCGTCGAAGCCGATGCGCGCTTCGAGCTCCGCGGCGAGCGTCTCGTGACCGATGCCGCCGACGACCTCCTGGGCGCGCTCGGCGCCCGGGAGGACGTGCCCGTTGACGTAGCGGTTCAGATCGCCCGCCGGCAGGCCGGTCACCTCGGCGAGTTCGTCGTACGTTCGCGTCTCCTTCAGCGTCCGCAACACGGCGACCGCCTGCAACTGCAGGGCGGCCTTCTCGGCCCTGTTCATGGATCTATGCTCGTTCGTGCAAGTATGAACACTTCGGATTCGATCATCCGTCGATCTGCCAGTCTTGCGTATGTGTGGCTAGATCGTCGATCCGCCACTGGCGACCGGTAACGACGGCCGAAAACACGGGTTCCGAGTGTTTTCGGCGAAGAAACGCTTCCGACGCGGCCGGACGCTACCTGTCCTCGAGCAGGCGCGTCGCCGTCAGCAGCGACTCCAGCTCCACGTCGTGGTCCGCGAGCAGCTCCGCGGCGCCCTCCTCGCGGTCGACGACGACGAGCACCTTGTTCACGGTCGCACCCGCCTCCCGCAGCGCCTCGACGGCGTCGAGGGCGGACTGGCCGGTCGTGGCGATGTCCTCGAGCACGACGACCTCCTCGCCCTCGTCGAGGGCCCCCTCGATCCGGTTCCCGGTGCCGTACTCCTTGGCCGCCTTGCGGACGATGACGTACGGGGAACCGGTCTCGACGGCGGTCGCGGCCACCAGCGGGACGGCGCCGAGTGCGACGCCGGCGAGCTTCGCCTCGCCGACGCGCTCGGCGTACGCCCGGGCGACGAGGCCCAGACACGTGGGATCCGTCTCGAAGCGGTACTTGTCGACGTAGTAGTCGCTCGTCCCCCCGTGGGCGAGTTCGAACTCGCCGAACAGGACGGCCTCCGCGTCCCGAAGCGCGGCGATCAGCTCCGCGTCCGTGACGGCGTCGTCGGTGGAGTCGCGCATACCCGAGGGAGGCGCACGGTGCCGCGAAAGGCTATCGGTCCGCGACCGCCGCCGGGGCTCGTCGTAGCGAGAACGTGACCCGCCGGATCGTCCGGTCAGTTCGCCGCCTCGCACCGCTCGACGACGCTCGCGGGGATGGGCGCGTCGACCTCGTAGGCGCCGACGGTGTGGTCGGCCGCGCGACCCTCGAAGACGACGCGGTACGTCGCCCCCTGGGTCGGACACGCGAGCGCGCTACGGCCGGTGATCTCCGCCTCGCCCGTGTCGGTCCGGAGGTCGGTCCACGGGACCTTCGTGCCCGCCTCGTCGACGACGACGACACGCTCCTCGGAGGGGACGGTTCCGTCGGGATGCGTGACCACGATAGCCGTGTCGTCACCCTCGCCGGCGACGGAGAAGGAGAAGCCCTCGGGTCGGTCGATCGGCTCGCCGCCGAGGCCCGTCGCGACGACGCCGCCGATCCCCGCGACGCTGGCGGCCGCAAGCAGCATGAACGCCAGCGCGATGCTCGGAAACATGACCCGGACGTGCTCGCGTGGCGACAGCTCGCCCTCCTCCTCGACTCCCTCCGGGGGGTCGCTGGACTCCGAGACGTCCGAGTCGCTCACGTCCGAGCTGCCGCGGGGAGCCCTCAAAACCGCACCGGCCCGATTCTCACGAGTGAATTCGGGGCGGGCGTCGTCCTCGCGTCGACTACAGGGGCTCTACCACGGCTCGTTCTTGACCCCGATCAGGTAGGCAATGACGTTCGTCGCGACGTGCAACAGCGGCGTCGCGACGAGCACGACGGCGAGGCGTTCGAGCGTGAACGTCGCGAGCGTCCACGCGGGCGCCAGCGCCAGCGCGAGCACGAGCGCGCCGACGACGAAGTCGAGCTGGTCGAGCCCGGGGAAGGAGGCGCCCCGCTCGCGACCCGACCTGCGTTTGACGAACGAGGCGCCGATGTCGCCGAGCATCGCGCCCAGCGCGAGCCCGAGCGCCGCCAGCGGCGGGAACGTCGGGAGGTCGACGCCGACGGCGGCGCCGACGGGGTCCGCGACCGCGTTGAGTGCGACCGCGAGCGCGATGCCCGCGAGCGTGCCGACGGCGGTGCCGCGCCACGTCTTCCCGTCGCCGAGCACGCGGCGGCCGCCCCACGTCCGGCCGCCGTCGATCGCCGCGCCCCCGCCCGCGAGCACGGCGGCGTTGTTCGGAACGTACGCCGGCAACATCGCCCACAGCGCGCCCGCGACGAGTTCGACGAGTCCGGCCATCGTCGGAGGCTGGTTCGCGTTCGGTGTTAAGTGGGCGGGGTTCCGGGGCGCCTGCGTGTGGCGAACGCCGTGGGTCCGCACCGTCGACCCGCGCGGCGGTCGACGCCGACGGCGGCGCCGGCGCTCGGCGCGGATCCGCGGAACTCAAGACACGCGACCGGCAAGCGTTGCCACCGACATGATCCCGCCCATCGCCAGCCGCTTCGTCGCGGGCGAGACGCCGGCCGCGGCGTTCGACCACGTTCGCCGCGCCAACGAGGACGGCGTGAAGGTGATCCTCAACCTCCTCGGCGAGCACTACCGCGAGCGCTCGGCCGCCGCCGCCGACGCCGAGGCGTACGTCTCCCTGATCCGCGATATCGGCGGTACGGATCTGGACGCCTGCGTCTCGGTGAAGCCCTCCCAGCTCGGGATCGACATCGGCGACGACGTGTTCCGCGAGAACCTCCGCCGGGTCGTCGAGGCCGGCGACGAACACGGCGTGTTCGTCTGGTGTGACATGGAGGACGCCGACACGACCGACGCGACGCTCGACGCCTTCGAGGAGCTGACCCGCGAGTTCGACGGCGGCGTCGGACAGTGCGTGCAGGCGAACCTCCGTCGCACCCGCGAGGACCTCGACCGGCTGGCGGACGTTCCGGGGAAGATCCGGCTCGTGAAGGGCGCGTACGACGAGCCCGAGTCGATCGCCTACACCGACAAGGCCGACGTGAACGAGGCCTACCGCGAGGACCTGGAGTTCCTGTTCAAGGAGCGCGAGGGGGGCATCGCCGTCGGCAGCCACGACCCGAAGATGGTCTCACTGGCGGCCGAACTGTCCGCCGAGTACGGCGCCGACTACGAGGTGCAGATGCTCATGGGCGTCCGCGAGGACGAACAGCGCCGGCTGGCGGAGGAGGGGGTCGAGACGTGGCAGTACGCCCCCTACGGCGACAAGTGGATGTCGTACTTCTACCGACGCGTTCGCGAGCGCAAGGAGAACGCCCTGTTCGCCCTCCGGGCGGTCGTCGGCGTCTGACGGCCCGAGCGCCTCGAACACCCCCGTCGTCGGGCACGTCGACCGCGGTGCGGTGGCGAGCCCCGTGTAGAAGGGCTGATATGCCCTCGTCCCCGATGAACGTGTGAACTCCGAATGTCCACGTGGAAGCGCGATTTCGCGAGCGGGCTGGTCGTGGTCACGCCGCTTCTCGTCATCCTCTTCGTCGCGAACTGGCTGTACAACCTCCTGTCGACGCTCCCGTTCGTCCCCACGATAACCCCGGAGAACCCGAACCCGGACTACCTCCCGCTGTACGAGTTCGCCGAGGTGATCACCGCGCTCGTGGTGTTCATTCTGCTGGTGTTCTCGGCGGGATACCTCATGCGGACGACCGCCGGCAGGCTCGCGGAAGGGGTCCTCGACGGCGCGATCAATCGCGTGCCGGGGCTGCGGGTCATCTACAACGCCTCGAAGCTGGCCGTCGAGACCGCGCTCACGGGGACCGAGGACCTCCAGACGCCGGTGAAGATCGAGCCGTGGAACGGGATGCGCATGACCGCGTTCAAGACCGGCAAGACGACCGACGACGGCCGCGAGGTCGTGTTCATGCCGACGGCGCCGAACATCACGACCGGGTTCGTCATGGAGATCGAATCCGAGGACCTCACCGAGACCGACGAGAAGGTCGAGGAGGCGCTCACGCGCATCCTCTCGGCCGGCTTCGGCGAGGGGAAGGACGGCTCGCCGGGCGAGACCAGCCTGCGCGACGTCGTCGAGGCGGGATCCGAGGACTGACCCCGGCGGCCGGTTCCGTTCCGTAGCCTCCGAACCGAACGGTGAAGTGCCGCGCCGGCGCCACTCGGCACATGAGCGACGACCCCGCACACATCGACGACGACCACGTCGACCTCTTGCAAGCGTTCATCGAGAGCCACGGCTTCCTCTCGTGGCTCGACCTGACCGTCGAGGAGCTGGACCGCGGCCGCATCGTCATGTCGGTTCCGTACGACGAGAAGCTCGTCAACCCCGGATCGCCGGTGGGCTCGATCCACGGGGGGATCGCGGCGACGCTGGTGGACACCGCCTCCGGGTTCGCCCTGCGGTCGACGTTCGACGAGCCGACGACGGGGTCGCTGGCGACGACCGACCTCAACGTCACGTACCTCCGTCCCGCGACCAACGACCTCCGCGTCGAGGCGGAGGTGTTGCGCGCCGGCGGCTCGATGGGGTTCACCGATACGCTCGTCTCCAGCGTCGCCCCGGACGGCGAGCAGAAGGACGTGGCCGTCGGTCGCACCTCCTACCGGCTGTTCCGGGAGGCCGACCGGGAGTAACCCCGAGCAACCCTTTTCCGCCGGCCCGTCGAACCGCTCCACTATCGGATGCATCGAGACGAGCCCGTCGAGTACGAGCCGGTGAGCGTGAAGGCCGTGTTGGCCGAGATGAAGGACACCGCGGAGCTGCTCATCGACCTGTCGTACTCGGCGGTGCTCCACGGGAGCCCCGACCTGGCGGCGGAGGTGCTGGCGCTGGAATCCCGGATGGACGTGCTCCAGTTGCAGGCGCGCATGAGCGTGATGATGGCCGCGCGCTCGCCGGAGGACGTGGAGGACCTGGCGCCCGTGTTGGGCGTCGTCGGCGCCGCCGAGAAGATCAGCGACGCCGCCGGCGACATCGCGAAGGTCGTCCTCGAGGACGTCGGGCTCCCCGAGGCGATGCGCGCGGCGCTGCCGGAGGCCGTCGAGACGCTCGTTCGCGTCCCCGTCGCCGACGACTCGCCGTACGTCGGTCGGACCCTCGCCGGCATCAACATGGAGACCGAGACGGGCGTGCGCGTCATCGCCGTCCGCCGCGATCAGGCCACCGGGAAGGCCCGCTGGATCACGAACCCCGACCGCGAGACGGAGCTGCGCGCGGGCGACACGCTGATCCTCCGCGGGTTCGAGGAGGGGCTGCGGGAGGTGTACGAGGCGGCCTCCGGCGACGCGTACGAGTCGCCGGAGTCGCCGGACCCCGCCGTCGAGGACCTCGAGCGCGCCGTCGATTCTATCGTCCTGATGAAGAACATGAGCGAGCTCGCCGTCGACCTGGCGTACGGCGCGGTGCTGTTCGACAGTCGCGGCGTCGCCGAGGAGGTCGCCGAGCTGGAGGCGGAGGTCGACGCGCTGAAGTCGCGCTTCGAGGCGTGGACGCTCCGGGCGGCCGCGCGCGTCGACGACCCGGTCAGCCTCCGCGGGCTCGTCCACCTCGCGGTCGCGACCGAGGAGATCAGCGACGCCGCCGTCGAGATCAGCGAGGGCGTCCTCCGCGGGCTGGACGCCCACCCGGTCATCGCGGAGGCCGTCGAGGAGTCCGACGAGGTGATCGTCCGCGCGGTCGTCGCCGCGGGATCGGAACTCGCGGGCTCGACGCTGGGCGACCGCGAGGTGAAGACCGCGACGGGCATGCGCGTCATCGCCGTCCGCCGCGGTCGCCGGGACGGGAGCGACGGCGACGAGCCCGCCGACGGCGACGTGAACGGCCGAGCGAACGGCGACGCGGCCGACGGATCGGACGACGAGGAGGACGGGAACGGCGAGTGGATCGTCTCGCCGGGGGCCGAGACGCGACTGCGCGCCGGCGACGTGCTCATCGCGAAGGGGACCCGCGCGGGCGCCGAGCGGTTCACAGCGATGGCCGGGTCACCCGAGGAGTTCGACGTGGACTGACGCCGCGCTCACGAACCCCGCGGGCTGCGGTCGAGAGCCGGGCGATCGGCGACCTCCTCGAGCGACGCCCCGCACGTCGGACACCGCCCGGGACGGGGCGAGCGCAGCGTCGCGCAGTCGGAACACAGGACGAGTCGACGGGCCCGCCCCGGGTCCTCCCAGTCGTCTCCGGACGCCTCCGAAGTTTCCTCCACGGCGGCCATCCGCATCGTGTGCTCGACGAGCACGTCGCTTCGGAGCCGGTCGAGGAGCCGAAGCAACCCGAGGTACGCGACCGTCGGGACGAGACACAACACCCCCGTGAGGAGGAGCCGGACGGCGGCCTCGGCCGTGCTCGCGGCCATGCGGATCGATCACTCACCGCATAGACCTTATCGTTCCGCCGCCGCGGCGACGCGCCCCTCGGGGCGTCGCATCCCTCAGGAGGTGTCGGGTTCGCGAAGCGCGCGAACCGCGGAGACGACGGTCAGCACCGACGCGACGAGCAGCGTCGTCGACGACGCGAGCACGAACGCGAGCAGCAGGAAGTAGCCGTCCGGGCCCAACACGGGATACTCGCGGGTGCCGCCGACCGGGCCGAGCAGTTCGAGCGCACGCACCGCGTACACGGCGACCGCGAGCGCGACGCCGACGGCCGCCCCGACGGTCACGTTTCGCTTCACCGACAGCGTCTCCACCAGCCCGGCGATCGGGGGACGGTCCGGGCGCGACTCGGCGGGGACGGACTCGTCGCCGGTCTCACGTGACTCCTCGCTCACGACCCGAGTTGGGGCCCCCGCCTCAAATCCCCATCGCCCCACGGCGCCGGCACCGGCGGTCGCCACGCCCGTTCCCGCAGCGGTTGACGGCGTCGATCATGTTAAGTAGTAGCATGACATTGGAGCGCGTCCCAAGGATGTCGACGGACGACTCGATCCGAACGGGGACGGCGGACCGGGGCGCCGAGAGCCGTGGCGACGACGGGACGGCGGAGTCGCTCCGGGTCGTCCACGTCGAATCCGACGCGGAGTTCGCGGCGCTGACGGACGCCTATCTCCGACGGTGCTTCCCCGGGATCGAACTCGTGCACGCGGACGGCGTCGCGGACGCGGTCGCGGCCGTCCGGTCGGGCGTCGACTGTGTCGTTACCGACCACCGGCCGCCCCTGACCGACGCCGCCGAGGTCGCGACGGGGGTCCGCCGCGTCGACGCGGGCGTTCCGGTCGTCGCGCTCTCGGGCGCCCTCGACGACCCCGACCGGGCTGCCGGGGTCGACGGGGCCATCTCGAAGCGCCGGGGCCTCGACGCGCTGGACGCGCTCGTCGAGCGCGTGTCGCACGCGGCGGCGACCGACGGAAGCGAACCGAGCGGACTGCCGTAGAACCCCGTAGCCGGGTCAGGCGCTCGCGTACGCCTCGAACTCGCGGCCCTGCAGGAGGAAGTACGCGACGCCGACGAGGCCGACGACTGTCGCGAGGGCGAACGCGACCTCCGGCGACCGGCCGTAGATCCAGCCGCCGACGAGGGCGCTCGGGATGGTGATCACGTTGCGGACGAGGTAGTACGTGCCCGTCACGCGCCCGCCGGCGTCGGCCTCGGCCGGCCCGACGATGAGCGCCTTGTGGGCGGGCAGGCCCGCGAACCGGAGCCCAGAGAACGCGAACAGCACCGCCAGCAGCGTCGCGTCCGGCGGCGCGAAGATCAACATCGCGGGGAACACGGCGTAGACGGCGAACCCGAGCGCGACCACGGGCTTGAGGCCGACCGACCGCGCGAGGCGTGCGACCGGCACCATCGTGAGCAGGGCGACCGCCATCTCGATCCCCAGCAGGACGCCGAAGTACGCCTCCGGGGAGAGCTCCCCCACGACCGGGAGCGTCGCGCCGACCGCCAGCACGTCGACGACGACGCGCACGAAGAACACGTACACCATCCCGTTGGCGAACCGCACCAACGTGTCGCCGACGAGCAGCGGGCCGAGCGTGTCCGGCAGCGACCGCAGGTCCTCGAGGACCATGCCGACGCCCGCGAACGACTTCCCGATCGAGTCGTTCGAGGCGTCGTAGAGGACGAACTGGGCGACCGTCGCGACCGCCCCGACGACGGCCGCGCCCAGCAAGACGAGGCGGAATCCCTCGGTGAACGCGTACACGGAGAGCACGCCGGCGACGAGCAGCGGCCCCAGCAGGAACGCCGTCCGTCGAAACGTCTCCGTGGCGGCGAACCCGGAGGCGAGCCGGTCGGGCGGCACCGACTGCTTCACCACCGCGAACGTCGCGCCGAGCCCGAACGACTTCCACGCCTGCGAGAGGAACAGCCCGAGGAAGATCATGACGACCGCGAGGTTCGTCGGGCCGACTGGCACCGTCCGGAACGGGTCGGCCGCCCACCACACGAGGAAGCCGAGCGTCGACGCGAGGCCGAACAGCGTGAGCGACGTGCGCGAGCCGAGCCGGTCCGACAGCGCGCCCCCCGGGTACGGGAACACCGCGGAGACGAGGTTGCCGACCGAGCCGTAGGCGCCGAGCGCGAGGCTGGAGGCGCCGAGCACCGCGAGATACTGCGGCAGGTACCGCCCGGTCGCCTGAAAGCCGAGGCTGAACGCGAACATCGCAAGCGAGAGCACGAACACGTCGCCCGGGAGCGCGGCGAACTGCCGGAAGGAGTCGAGGGGGTCCGGTTCGGGGTCCGCGTCGGTCTGCGCGCCGGTCCCCGCCCCGGAATCGTCCGGCATCACCGACGACTGCGGGTGGCGGGTGCAAAACCGTTCCGGGGGCGGTCGCCTGTGATCGCCCGCGGTCGCGACGGTCGACCGCGTGCGGCGTTCGGTGCGACACCGCCGCGCCCCCGCCGGCGAGAATCGCCGGCGTCCGCGAGCGTCGGCACCGACCGACAGAACCTGAATTACTTTACGCGCCCCCGCAGATGAGCCCCCTATGGGACTATTCGACCGGCTCCGCGGGGACGACGATCCCCGAGTCGCGTTCATCGGTATCGACGGGGTGCCCAACTCGCTGCTGGCGGAACACCCCGACCGGTTCCCGAACTTCGCCGCGCTCGCCGACGAGGGCTCGTCCGCCGCCATCGACTCCATCGTTCCGCCGGAGTCGTCGGCGTGCTGGCCGGCGCTCACGACCGGCGTCAACCCGGGTGAGACGGGCGTGTACGGCTTCCAGGACCGCGAGGTCGGGAGCTACGACACGTACGTCCCGATGGGTCGGGACGTGCAGGCGACGCGCATCTGGGACCGGATCGCCGAGGACGGCCGCGACGCGAGCGTGCTGAACGTCCCGGTGACGTTCCCGCCCCAGCGCAACGTCCAGCGGATGGTCTCGGGGTTCCTCTCGCCGGGCGTCGACAAGGCGGCCTACCCCGACGACCTCCGGGAGTACCTCGAGTCGATAGACTACCGGATCGACACGAACGCGAAACTCGGGCACAACGACGACAAGAGCGAGTTCCTCGAGGTCTCCCACGAGACCCTCGACAAGCGCTTCGAGGCGTTCACCCACTACATCGAGCAGGACGACTGGGACCTGTTCTTCGGCGTGTTCATGACGACCGACCGGGTGAACCACTTCCTGTTCGAGGACTACGCCCGCGACGGCGAGTACTACGAGGAGTTCATGGAGTTCTACGAGAAGGTCGACGACTACGTCGGGCAGATCCGCGAGATGCTCCCGGAGGACGTGACGCTCGTCGTCGCCTCCGACCACGGCTTCACCGTGCAGGACTACGAGGTGGAGATCAACCGGTGGCTCCAGAACGAGGGGTGGCTCGAGTTCGAGGACGACGACCACGAGGAGCTGGGCGACATCGCCGACGACGCGCGCGCGTACTCGCTCATCCCCGGCCGCCTGTACCTCAACCTGGAGGGCCGCGAGCCCCGCGGGTCGGTGCCCCGGGAGGACTACGAGGAGGTCCGCGACGAGCTGAAAGCGGACATCGAGGCCCTCGAGGGTCCCGACGGCACCCCCGTCGCCAAGCGCGTCGTCGAGAAGGAGGAGGCGTTCAGGGGCGACCACGACGACATCGCGCCGGACCTGACGATCATCCCGAACCACGGCTTCGACCTGAAGGCGAAGTTCAAGCCCCACGACGACGGCGTGTTCTCGACGGGGCCGCGAAACGGGATGCACAGCTTCGAGAACGCGACCCTGTTCGTCGACGACCCCGACGCGACGATCGCCGACGCCGACCTGCTCGACATCGCGCCGACTATCCTCGACCTGATGGACGTGGACTACGCCCGCGCCGACTTCGACGGCGCCAGCCTCGTCTGAGTCGGTCGGCCGTCGACCGACGGGTTACCCGAAGTTCTCGACTTTCGCGTCGCCCGCGTACCCCGCCGCCGAGAGCGCCGCGGTCGCCGTGTCGACGAAGTCGGCGAAGCCGTAGACGAACGCCTGCTCGCCGTCGGCGCCCGTGATCGCCTCGGCGACCGCGTCGGCGATGTCGCCGTCGGTGACCACGACGCTCGCGCCGCGCTCTGCCAGCGCGTCGAGGCGCTCGGTGTGTGCCGGCGCGTCGTCCCGGTAGACGACGGCGGCCTCGTTGCCCGCCGCCAGCGCCGCCTCGCCGATGGCGACCGCGGGGCCGACGCCCGGGCCGCCCGCGAGCACGACCGCGCGCGCCTCGCCCCGGTAGTAGTCGTCGCCGAAGGGACCGGCCATCTCGATCTCGTCGCCGGCCTCCAGGGCCGCGAGGTACGCCGAGAAGTCGCCGCCGTCGAGGCCGACGGTCGTCTCGAACTCGCCGTCGGTGTCGGGCGAGGAGATCGTGTAGAAGCGCGACACCTCCTCGTCGTCGACGACGGCGGTGAGCTTCACGAACTGCCCCGGTCTCCCGTCGAACTCCGCGGGCGAATCGAGCGTCACCGCGACCGTATCGGGACCGACTTCCGCGACCGACCGCACCGCGACTGTGGCGTCCATGCGCGTCGGTTGCGCGCGGGGGTACCCGAAGGTGTCGCTTCCGGAGCCCCGACGCCACGTGGCGGGAGTCCCGATCCCCGATCCCGGATCCCCGGTCCGGGTATCCCGTGCACCGTCGCCGGATCGTCGTCACCCGTCGAACCGCGCTAATACGCCTGTCGTACCGGGAATCGGGCGCGTTCGCCCGAGGGCGCGAATCGTGCCGCGAGACGACGAAAAACCGATCGTTCGTCCGTCGAATCGCCGCTATCAGCCGAGAAGAACTTACATTCGTCGTTTGAGGCGGTGAACTATCCGACGATCCACAAGTGTCCCGTCCTCCCCCCATTCAGAAGGCTTTTCCACCGACCGTGGGAAGGTGTGACCAGTATGCCAGCGGACTTCAACTGGGCCATCGGCGGGGAGGCCGGCGATGGCATCGACTCCACCGGGAAGATCTTCGCGCAGGCGCTCTCCCGGGCGGGTCGACACGTCTTCACGTCGAAGGACTTCGCCTCCCGGATCCGGGGCGGCTACACCGCGTACAAGGTGCGCACGTCCACGGAGAAGGTCCGGTCGGTCGTCGACCGGCTGGACGTCCTCGTCGCGCTCACGCCCCGAACGATCGAGGAGAACCTCGACGAGCTCCACGAGGGCTCGGTCATCATCTACGACGGCGAGCGGACGACGATGGCCGACGTCGAGATCCCCGACGGGATGATCGGGCTCGACGTGCCGCTCAAGAGCCTCGCGGAGGACGCCGGCGGCGCCATCATGCGCAACGTCGTCGCGCTGGGCGCAGCCTGCGAGGCGACGAACTTCGACATCGAGCACCTCGACTCCTCGCTGAAGAAGCGCTTCGGCGACAAGGGCCAGGCGCTCGTCGACAACAACAAGCAGGCGGCCCGACTCGGCCAGGAGTACGTTCAGGAGGAGTACTCCGACATCGAGTTCGACTACGACCTGGAGACGACCGACAACGACTACGTCCTGCTCAACGGCGACGAGGCGATCGGCATGGGTGCCATCGCGGCCGGCTGCAAGTACTACGCCGGCTACCCGATCACGCCCGCGACGGACGTGATGACGTACCTGAAGGGCCGCATCGAGAACTTCGGCGGCCACGTCGTCCAGGCGGAGGACGAGCTCGCGGCGATCAACCTGGCGCTCGGCGCCGCGCGCGCCGGAGCGCGCTCGATGACGGCGACCTCCGGGCCCGGCATCGACCTGATGACCGAGACGTTCGGCCTCGTCGCGACCTCCGAGACCCCGCTGGTCATCGTCGACGTAATGCGCTCGGGTCCCTCGACGGGGATGCCGACCAAGCAGGAGCAGGGCGACCTCAACATGATGCTGTACGGCGGGCACGGCGAGATCCCGCGGTTCGTCGTCGCGCCCACGACCGTCGACGAGTGCTTTTGGAAGACCGTCGAGGCGTTCAACCTCGCCGAGAAGTACCAGACCCCCGTCTACCTCGCGGCCGACCTCGCGATGGCGGTCACCGAGCAGACGTTCGAGCCCGACGCCTTCGACATGGACGCCGTCGAGATCGACCGCGGCAAGGTCGTAGACGAGGACACGATCGGCGAGCACCAGACCGAGTCTGGCGGCTTCAAGCCGCACGAGCTCACCGAGGACGGCGTCTCCCCGCGCGCGTTCCCCGGCACGGAGGGCGGCGCGCACATGTCCACCGGCCTGGAGCACGACGAGCAGGGCCGCCGGACCGAGGACACGGAGATGCGCGTCAAGCAGGTCGACAAGCGCAACCGCAAGGTCGAGACCGCCCGCGAGCGGGAGGACTTCTCGCCGCGGGAGTTCGGCGACCCCGAGTCGGACAACCTCGTCGTCACGTGGGGGTCCAACGAGGGGACCCTCGTCGAGGCGCTGGAGTTCCTCGAGGAGGAGGACATCGACGTGCGGATCCTCTCGGTGCCGTACCTGTTCCCGCGTCCGGACCTCACCGAGGAGTTCGAGGCGGCCGACGAGGTCGTCGTCGTCGAGTGTAACGCGACGGGCCAGTTCGCGGACGTGGTCGAGCACGACACGCTCCAGCGCGTGAAACGGGTTAACAAGTACAACGGCGTGCAGTTCAAGGCGGACGAGCTCGCCGACGACATCAAGGAGACCCTGGCCCCCGACGAGGGCCAGGAGGTGGAAGCATGAGTTCCCAGGTCAGGTTCACCGACTTCAAATCCGACAAGCAGCCCACGTGGTGTCCCGGATGCGGCGACTTCGGGACGATGAACGGCATGATGAAGGCGCTCGCGGAGACGGGCAACGACCCCGACAACACCTTCGTGGTCGCCGGCATCGGCTGTTCGGGCAAGATCGGCACGTACATGCACAGCTACGCGATCCACGGCGTCCACGGCCGCGCGCTCCCGGTCGGCGCCGGCGTGAAGATGGCCAACCCCGACCTGGAAGTGATGGTCGCCGGCGGCGACGGCGACGGCTACTCCATCGGCGCGGGCCACTTCGTCCACGCCGTCCGCCGCAACGTCGACATGAGCTACGTCGTGATGGACAACCGCATCTACGGGCTGACGAAGGGGCAGGCCTCCCCGACCAGCCGGGAGGACTTCGAGACCTCGACGACGCCGGAGGGGCCCCAGCAGCCGCCCGTCAACCCGCTCGCGCTCGCGCTCGCATCGGGCGCGACGTTCATCGCCCAGTCGTTCTCCAGTGACGCCCTGCGTCACCAGGAGATCGTCAAGCAGGCGATCGAGCACGACGGGTTCGGCTTCGTGAACGTGTTCTCGCCGTGCGTCACGTTCAACGACGTCGACACCTACGACTACTTCCGCGACTCGCTGGTCGACCTCGCGGACACCGACTACGACCCGACCGACCGCGAGGCGGCCAAGGAGAAGGTTCTCGACGCCGACAAGGAGTACATGGGCGTGCTCTACCAGGACGAGGAGAGCCGGTCGTACGAGCAGACGCACGGTCTCGACTCGAACATGAGCGACATCGACCACGAGGGCGCCCCCGAGGGCGCGATGGACCTCGTGAGAGAGTTCTACTAACCGACCACTTTTCACGGGGGCCTCGCGCCTTCGGCGCTCGACCCCCGCCAAACCCCGTCGATGATCAAAAGGCCGCTCGCTCGCCAGCCGTCGGCTGGCTCGCTCGCGGTACGGTACGTAGGGGCTCCGCTGAATTCCGAGAGTACTGGTCGATAGATCGCCCGATCTCGTGGTTCACAGTACCTTCTGCCGGCGATTCCCTCGACCGCGTCACTGCTTTACTTTGTTACACAACTGACACCGGACCGGAGAAGGACACTCGTCGCCGTCGGCGTCGTCCGGCCAGTCGTGGCCACGAACCCAACAGAGTACCGAGACGAGGCCGGAGTTCAACTTCGGACTCGGCGCCGACGGACCCATACAGGACACTGGAACGGTCTATGCTTAAACGACGGTGCATGGGCTACCCGTTCCTGCCCGGGGAGATCCCTCGAACCGTCGATCCGCGGTGTCTTCTCCCCGGTACGACGGGAGTTCGGCCGTCGCGATTCCGGCGGGGCCTACCGCTCCCGAACCACGACGAACTCCGCCAGATCCCGCAGGTATCCGCGAGCGTCCGACTCGCCGACCCCCGCGGTCTCCAGCGCCTCCAGCGCCGCGTCCGCCTGGTCGCGGGCGCGCTGGTCGGCCTCCTCCGGGGTGAGGTCCGTCACCTGCAGCAGTGACGGTCGGTCGACAGCCTCGTCGACGCCGGTCGGCTTGCCCAACTCCTCGGCGTCGGCGGTCGCGTCGAGCACGTCGTCGCGGATCTGGAAGGCGACGCCGACGCGCTCGGCGTACTCGCCGAACGCCTCGATCGTGAAGCCGTCGGCGCCGGCGGCGACGGCGCCGAGTTCGGCGGCCGCACGGAACAACGCGCCCGTCTTGCGGCGCGCGAGCGTCATGTACTCCTCCTCGTTCGTGGGCTTCGCGACCAGCTCAGTCGCCTCGCCCTCGCCGAGCTCCACCATCGCCTCGGCGACGACCTGCATCGCCTGCTCGTTCGCGGAGAAGAGGTGAAACGCCTCCCCGAGCATGCCGTCGGAGGCGACGATCGCGGGGCCGTAGCCGAACGCCGCCCACGCCGAGGGGGTGCCGCGGCGCACGTCCGAGCGGTCGATGATGTCGTCGATGACCAGCGAGGCGTTGTGGACGAGCTCGACCCCGACCGCGAAGTCGACGGCGTCCTCGGGGTCGCCGCCGGCGGCCTCACACGCCAGGAGCGTCACGGTCGGGCGGACGCGCTTGCCGCCCGCGAGCGCGACGTGCTCGATCTCCTCGCCGAGTTCCGACGGCTCGACCGCCCCGGTCACCTCCGCGAGGCGCTCGTCGACCATCGCGACCCGACGCTCCAGATACTCCATTGACGCGTGTTCGGGTCCGGTCGGAAAAGAGGGTACCGGATGCGGGAGCGGCGACCGGGGGCGAAAGCCGATCCGAGCGTCGGCCGATCAGGAGAACTGTTCGATGAGTTCCGGCACCACGTCGAACAGGTCGCCGACGATCCCGTAGTCGGCGATGTCGAAGATCGGCGCGTTCGGGTCCGTGTTGATCGCGATGATCGTCTCGGCACCCTTCATCCCGGCGACGTGCTGGACGGCCCCGGAGATACCGATCGCGAGGTACACGTCCGGCGTCACCTGCTTGCCCGACTGGCCGACCTGCCGGTTCTTCGGGAGCCAGCCGTTGTCGACGATCGGCCGCGAGGACGACAGCGTCGCGCCGGTGACCTCGGCGAGTTCCTCGATGAGTTCGAGGTTCTCTTCCTCCTCGATACCGCGGCCGATCGAGACGAGGAACTCCGCGTCTGCGATGTCCACGTCGCCGGCGCCGACCTCCTCGAAGCCCTGCACGCGGGCGCCGGAGGCCGACTCGTCGAACTCGTAGTCGAACGCCTCGACGGGGACGTCGGCCGTCTCCTCGACGGCGGCCCACTCGCCCCCGCGGACGGTGACGGCGAACGGCTCCTCGCTCACCCCGACGGCCGTCTCGACCTTCGATCCGTACATCTCGCGGGTGGCCTCCAACCCGCCGTCGTACGCGAGGCCGACCGCGTCGGCGACCAGCGGCAGGTCGAGGCGGTTGGCGACCGCCGGCGCGTAGTCGAGGCCGTTGACGGAGTTGGGCATCAGGACCGCCGTCGGCGACAGTTCCTCGAACAGCGCGGCCGTCGCGCCGGCGTACAGGTCGTGGTTGAACTCCACGCCGTCGTCCACGACGTGGATCGCGTCGACGCCCGCGAGCGAGAGCCGGTCGGCGAACGCCTCGGTGTCGCCGGCGATCACCGCGAGGTGGAGGTCGCCGCCGAGGTCGGCCGCCAACTCGCGCCCGGCGCGGACGATCTCGAAGCTCACGTCGCGAAGCTCGCCGCGTCGGTGGTCGGCGACCGCGAGCACGTCGCTCATTCCGACACCACCCCCTTGTCGCGGAGCACGTCGGCCAACTGCGCCGCCTGTTCGTCGGCAGAGCCGTCGAAGTACGTCGCGTCCGACTCCGTCTCGGGCTCGTACATCGCGGTGCGCTCGATGGGCGAGGCGACCGCGTCGGCGTCGAGGCCGAGGTCGGCGAGACCGAACTCGGCGATCTCCTTGCCCTGGGCCTGGCGAATGCCGCGCAGGCTGGCGTACCGCGGCTCGTTCAGTCCCGTCTGGATCGTGAGCACCGCCGGGAGGTCCACGTCGGTCAGCTCCTCGATTCCCCCCTCGAGCTCGCGGTGGACGTGCGCCGTCGAAAGGTCGTCGTCGGTGTCGAGGTGGTTGACCACGGCCGCCCAGTCGAAGCCGATCTCGTCGGCCAGCGAGACGCCGGTGGCGCCGAAGCCGTCGTCGGCCGCCTGCACGCCCGAGAGCACGAGGTCGGGCTCCTCCTCCTCGACGACGGCCGCGAACAGCCGCGTCTTGGCCGCAACGTCGAGGTCGGCGCCCGCGACGTCGTCGTCCCACACGCGGATCGCGCGGTCGACGCCCTTCGCGAGCGCCATCCGGATCGTCTCCTCGGAGCGCTCGGGACCGATGGTGGCCGAGACGACCTCCACGTCGTCGTACTCCTCCGAGAGCTGGACGGCCGCCTCGACGGCGTAGTCGTCCCACTCGTTGAGGTCGTACTCGAGGAACTGCTCCCCGATGTCTGTCCCCTCGATCTCGAAGTCGTCGGCCGCCTCCGCGACCTCCTTGACCGTGACGAGGATCTTCATCGCGCAAACGTTGCCATGGTCGGGGGTAAACAGTTTCGGAACCGCCGGCAACGGGCGAGGCGTCGGTCGAGGTCGACGGTCCCCGTCGACCGGGCCGGACGGCCCCGGCGACTACGACCAGCCGCCGGGTCCGGGACCGACCGCGTCGCCCCCGTCGTCGCCCGATCCGCCTCCGCCGTCTCCGTCATCGCGGCTCCCGTTCCCGCCCGACCCGTCGCCCTCGCTCCCGTCGTCGTCGCCTCCGTCGTCGTCCCCGTCGTCGACCAGCGAGATGAGGTTCTCCCGGCCGAGCCGCAGCTTCTCGACGCGCCCCTCGTCGGCCATCGCCGACAGTAGCTGCGACACCTTCGCGTCGGACCACCCCGTCTCGTCGACGATGGTTCCCTGGCGCATCCGGCCGCCGTGACCGTCGAGGAGCCGTTCGACGCGTTCCTCGTCCGAGAGGAGTTCAAGGTCCTCCTCGGGTTCAGTGGCGCCGTCGTCCCGTTCTTCGCCTGCGGCGGCAGTACCGTCGCCGTCCGTTCCGTCGGCCGTCGTCCCGTCGCCCGCGGCGGTCGCGCCGACGGCACCGCCGGTCGATCCCTCACCGGTCTCCGCTCGATCGGGCGCGGCGCCCGCGGATCCGCCATCGCGCCCGTTGCCGTCGTTCGGACCGGGGTCGGCGGCGGCACCCTCGGTCGACCCACGGGCGCCCCCGGGCGTCGATCCCGTCCCGGCGTCGG
The DNA here is from genome assembly GCF_019880245.1 of Halobaculum roseum. Classification (NCBI taxonomy): domain Archaea; kingdom Methanobacteriati; phylum Methanobacteriota; class Halobacteria; order Halobacteriales; family Haloferacaceae; genus Halobaculum; species Halobaculum roseum. Next base: position 2,561,307 of record NZ_CP082286.1, on the reverse strand, counting down.
CGTTGGCGTCGGCGCTCCCGCCGGCACCGGCGCCGGCGACGTTGCCGCGGCGGTACGCCAACACCGCGACGACGAACAGCAACACGACGCCGGCGCCGGCGAGCAGTTCGAGCAGGAACGACGACTCCGGCTCGGGATCGCCGGGCTCGTACCGGACCGAGATGTCCCCGGCCTCGAACCGCTGGGGACCCTCGGCGACGATCCGGCGGTCGCTGATCGAGTAGCTGAACCCTTGCGATACGTCGCTGACCTCGTAGTCCGCGGGCGGCTCGATGACGAGCCGCTGGGAGGCCGACAGCGAGCCGAACCACGTGCCGTTGCTCGGTGTCCGGAACGCGTCCCCGAGCGCGAGGACGCCGTCGTCGCCCGGTTCGAGGAAGTTCGTCCAGGTGAACCGGAGCCGGAGGACGCCGGATCGGTTCGTCAGCGTCGCCGTCCGGTTCACCCGCTCGATCGACATCTCGCGGCCGGTCGCCTCCGCGGCCGCGGCCGCGGCGTTCTCGAACGGCTCGACCGTCGGTCCACCCTCCGCGTCGCCCGCCTCGTACTCGCTGGCGTACTCACGGAAGGCGTCGCGGGCGTGCTCGTCGTCGAGCCGGACCCGCGTTTCGACGGTCCACCGGGCCGAGCGGTCCTCCCGGAGGGAGACGGTGAAGTTCGTTCGCGGCGCGCCGACGGTCGAGGCGAGTTGGGGGGACGCAGCGCCAGGCGACGACGCGATCGCCTGACCGGTATCTGCCCCGCCGACGGGGAGGTCCGCGGGTGACGGCGAGTTCGCCGACTGGACGGCGCCCGCGGCCGTCGCGCCCGCGGCAAGCGAGACGATGAGGGCGAGCGCGGCGAGGAGGGCGACGTACCGCATGCTGTGTATGCGACTCTTGGCGTTTTGGCAAAACCCTTTCCATCGGGGGTCGCGATCGCGGCGCCAGCACCGACTTCCGGGCCGCGGTCGGGCCGTCCGTCGCCCGGCCGTCGGTCCTCGCAGCCACACCCGTTCGTGTGGACCGGTTTTTTATCGGATGGCTCGGTACTCACCAGCGATGCGAGTCATCCCCGTCCTCGTTGCGGTCCTCCTGGTGTCCGTGGCCGTCGGCGGCGCGCTCGCGGTCCCCGACCGGGGTGGAACGACGCCCACGGTCCCCGACAGCTCCGCCACGACAACGGCGACCGATACGCCCGCCGCCGCCGGATCGGCGTCCACGGCAACCGTGGCCGCGATCAACGGGACGGCGCCGATACGGGTCCTCTCGCTGGAGGGCAACGGCAGCGTCGCCTCCGACATCGACGTGGTGACCGTCGACGCGGGAACCGCGACCACCTTCGGCGCGAACGCCTCGGCCGCACGCATCGAGACGATCGCGTTGCGCGAGCGGATCGATAGCGCGAACACCAGTGACGAGCGGCAGATACGGATCCTCGACGGGCTGAACGAGGTCGACAAGGACCTCATCAGCCTCCACAGCCGTCACCGCGAGGCGGTCGCCGCCTACCACGCGGGCGAGATCTCCGCGCGGGAGTTCCTCGTCGAGCTGGCGCGGATCCGCGCCAGCGCGGCGGTTCTCGAGGAGCGTGTGCTCATGCTCGACCGGCTCGCCGAGGGGACGGACGACTTCGCCCTGGACGACAGCCGCGTGTTCCCGGTGGTGTACGATCTCCGCACGTTCGACGGGCCGGTTCGCTCGCGGACCGCCGCGGCGCTCGACGGCGAACCCGGTGCGTCGACGCGGGTGTACGTCGAGGCGACCGAGTCGGGGATCGTCCTCTCGACTGTTTCTGACGGCCAGTTCGTTCGTGAGGCGTTCCGCGGGGACCTCCGCGAGCGCGACGACACGAGCATCGACGAGGAGACCGCCCAGAACGTCACGGCGCGGAGCTACCCCGAGGTGTGGGCCGCGACCGGCGGCTCGGTCGCCGGGCAGGGGTCGGGCGGGACGTTCCTGTTCGATCTCGCGTATCCGAACGGAACCTTGACCGCGTTCGTCGGCGGCGGGACCGAGCGGGTGTTCATGGAGCACCAGCGCGTCGACCTCGCGGCGGTCTCCGGCGGCGAGGCCGTCACGAGGACGCTCGATCTCACGCTAACCGTGAACCGGACGTTCCCCGGCGGCCCGCTGCGCGTCGCCGTCACCGACCCGCAGACCGGCGAACCCGTCGACGCGGTCGTGAAGATCGGCCGCGAGGGCGGCGAGAGCACCGACGTCGGGACGACCGGCGAGGACGGCATCCTGTGGACGGTCTCCCCGCGTGGGGAGTTCGTCGTCACCGTCGTCGAGGTGGGCTCGACCGAGGTGTCGACGATCAACGTCGCGCCGACCGACGACGTCACCGTCGACGAGGCGTTCACCTCGGCCGACGATTCCGGGTCGTCGAACGCCACCGGGTGACGATCGGCGCCCGGTCGCTCGTCGTCCGCGGCGATCGTTTATCACCGATAGCGGCACCACCTTCCGCCGTCGATGGATCGAGACGCCACGGCGGGATCGACAGCACGCGGTTCCGCGGGCGACCGTGACCGGCGAGCCGCCGCTTCTTCGATCGGCGTCGTCCTGTTAGTGCTCGCCGCGGTCGCGCTCTCGGCGACGGTCGGGGCGGCGACGCTGTCGACCGCCGGGGTGACGGAGCCCGGCGCGGGCCCACAGGACCCGTCTACATCGGAACCGCGGTCGGCGCCGGTCGCCGCCGTCATCGGGCTCACGGTCGCGGACGGAACGATTACACTCACCCACCGCGGCGGCGACACGCTCGACGTGCGCCGACTGCGCGTCGTTATCCGCGTCAACGGGTCGAGCATGCGCCACCAGCCGCCGGTCCCGTTCTTCGCGGCGCGGGGGTTCGCGAGCGGGCCGACGGGGCCGTTCAACCTCGCGAGCGATCACGCGTGGTCGGCCGGGGAGTCGACGACACTGACGCCCGCCGGGACGAATCGACCGCGGATCCGGCCGGGATCGACCGTCGAGGTGACGGTGTTCGTCGGGTCCCAGCGGTTGGCCGCGCCGACCGCGGCGGCGACGTGAGCGAACGCGCGACGGGTAGTTCAGTCGTCGTTCGGCTCGTCCGACTCCGGCACAGTCGCGACGGACGTTATCGCCCGCGGGGAGCCGCGGTGGCGCTGCTGGATGAAGTGACGGGTCCCCTCGAAGCCGGCCTCGCTGAACATCTCCTCGGCTTCCTCGGCGTCGTAGAACAGCATGATCGCGTCGGCGAGCTTCTGGAAGACGCGCAGCTTCGGGTAGTCGGGGCCGACGACGAGCACGGTGCCGCCGGGCTTGACGACGCGGCGGAACTCCCGCAGCGCGGCGACGGGGTCGGGCCAGTACTCGATCGAGCCCGACGACCAGAGCTTGTCGAAGCTGTCGTCCGTGAACGGGAGGCGCTCGGCGTCGCCCATGTGGAAGTGGACCTTCCCGTGTTTGCCGAACTTCCGGAACGCCTGCTCGAACTGGCCGCGCGACTGGTCGAGCGCGTACACCTCGTCCACGTGATTGAGCAGCCCCTCGGTGGCGAACCCGGTGCCGGCGCCCACGTCGAGCACGCGGTCGTCGCGGTCGGCGTCGAACCACTCCAGCGCCTGGTTTCGCATCCGGTCGTCCCAGATGTAGGGGTTGATCGTGTCGTAGACGCGCGAGAAGTACCGGTAGAACAGCCGCGCGTTGTCCTTGTCCTCGAGGATACCCATTGTGCTCGCGTTGGGACGCGCCGGTCATAACCCCCACGGAACCCCGTCCGGGCGAGGGAACGTGAGCTATCGGCGGCTCGCACGTCGGCATAGCCGGCTACAAGTCGGACCGGGACGGAGGGGTAGTCATGAAGCTCTCGGAGGCGACGTGGACGGCGGTCCGCGACGCCGACCTCGCCGCCGCGCTGCTCCCCGTCGGGAGCACCGAACAGCACGGCCCGCACGCGCCGCTGGGGACCGACGCGCTGACCGCGGAGGCCGTCGCCGACGCGGCCGCCGACCGGTGGGCGGACGACCGCGCGAGCGACGCGGACGACGCCGTCGCCGCCGGCGACCTGCTCGTCGCGCCGCCGGTCCACGTCGGCGTCGCCGAGGAGCACCGCGCGTTCGACGGCACGCTGTGGGTGTCGCCCGACACGTTCCGCGCGTACGTCCGCGAGACCGTGGAGAGCCTCGCGAGCCACGGGATCGACCGGGTCGTCCTCGTCAACGGCCACGGCGGCAACGTGGAGGCGCTCGCGGAGGTCGCCCGCCGCGTCTCGCGCGACGACACGACCGACGCCTACGCGGTCTCGTTCACGTGGTTCGAGGCCGTCGGCGAGCACGCGAGCAGGATGGGCCACGGCGGGCCGCTGGAGACGGCAATGGTGCGCCACGTCGCACCCGATCTCGTTCGCGAGGACCGGGTCGAGGAGGCGCGCGACGGGGGGAGCGACCGCTGGGGGGAGTGGGTTCGCGGGGTGAACCTCGCGCACGACAGCGACGAGTTCACCGGGAACGGCGTCGTCGGCGACCCGACGGAGGGGACGGCCGAACTCGGGGCGGAACTGCTGGAGCGCGCGAGCGACGCGCTGTGTGACGTCGCCCGCGCGGTCGTCGACCGAGAACGCTGAGAACGGCGGGGAGGGCCGGCTGAGATCGTCGGGAACGGCCAGCCGAGGTCGACGGTTACGCCTCGGCCTCCTCCGCGTCGTCGGCGTCCGCGTCCGGGTCGACGCCCTCGGCGTGGGCGTCCTCCAGGTCGCCTTTGATCTGCGGGACGACGCTCGTCAGCTCGCCGACCTGCTCGTGTGCCTCCTCGAGGGTCTCGACCAGTTCCTGGAGCTCGTCGATCTCCGCGGCCAGTTCCTCGTCGTCCTCGAACGCGCCGGCGCGCTCGCCCAGCACGTACTGCTTTTTCGCCTGCCGGAGCTCCTCGACGGCGTCGCCGGTGTCCAGCGCCGACCGGAGCCCGTTGAGCGCGCCGAGCACGTTGTCGGCGTCCGTCTCCCAGACGGCGTCGGCGTCCGGCAGCGTCGCCTTCGCGGCCCGGAGGTGCGTCTCCACGTCCTCGCGCATCTCGTCGGCCGCCTCCCCGAACAGGTCGTCGTCGTCGAAGGTAGACTGCGGCATACCTCCGGATTCGCCGGGGACCTTCTTAAGCGGTCGCCCGAAAGTGAAAGTGAAATCGGCGGCGGCGCGGACCGAGCCGGTCGAATCCGGCCGTCAGTCGTCCGGTTCGACGACCTCGACGAGCTTCATCAGCGGGTAGCCGTCCTCCATCTCCATGCGCGTGCGGACGGTGACGCCCTCGTACGCGACGCGCATCTCGACCTCCATCAGGTGCCCGGACAGCTCGGTGTAGCCGTTCTCGTGGTCGATGTCCGCCGCGACGGCGTCGTCGTCGATGGCGACGGTCACGGACTCGCAGTACGGCTGGTTCTCGATCGACTCGGCGATCGCCGTCTCCAGCGAGCGTGTGCTCCGGGGAGAAACGGGCGTTCCCGCGAACTGATGGTACAGCGAGCCGAACTTGATGCCGGCCTCGAAACACGCCTGCTGGGCGTCGGTAGCCATGGCAGACGGTGGACGGGGCTCGGGCAAAGGCGTACCGAGTGACTGCGTCCGAACCGCGGGTCGTCCGTCCGAGCGACGTGTCAGCCGGGATGAGAACGCCGGTCGAACCGCACCTTACTTACCCGCGCTCGTCGGATATCTCACCGAATGGACGAACCGGTACTGCTCACCGGGGCGGGCGGCCGCGTCGGCCGCGCTATCCTCGCCGGCATCGGCGAGGCGTACGACTGGCGACTCCTCGACCGCGAGCCCGTCGCCGCCGACGCGCTGCCCGACGGCGTCACGGACGACGACGTGTTCGTCGCGGACGTGACCGACGACGCCGGCGTCCGCGAGGCCGTCGAGGGCGTCGGCGCGGTCGTCCACCTCGCTGGCGACCCGCGGCCGAACGCCCCGTGGGACTCCGTCCTCGCGAACAACATCGACGGCACGCAGACGATGTTCGAGGCCGCCGTCGACGCCGGCGTCGACCGGTTCGTCTTCGCCTCCTCGAACCACGCCGTCGGCGCCTACGAGACCGACGACCGGACCCCCCACATGTACCGCAAGGACGACGAGTTCCGCCTGGACGGCTCGGAGCTTCCCCGACCCTCGAACCTCTACGGCGTCTCGAAGGCCGCCGGCGAGACGCTCGGACGCTACTACCACGACACGCACGACCTGACGGTCGCGTGCGTCCGCATCGGCAACCTCACGAAGGGCCACCCGCCGAAGGAGTACGAGCGCGGGCAGGCGATGTGGCTCTCCCACCGCGACTGCGCGCACCTGTTCGACCGCTGTCTCGCGGCCGACTACGGCTACGAGATCGTCTACGGCATCTCCGACAACGACCGCAAGTACTACTCCATCGAGCGCGCCCGTGAGGTGCTCGGCTACGACCCGCAGGACAACTCCGCGGAGTACACCTTCGGCGGGGAGCCGCGGGAGGAAGTCGAGCCGGACTCGGCGTAGTCGCCCTCGATCCGCGCCGCCGTCCCCGACGCGACGACGCTCAGAACAGCCCCTCCACGTCCTCCTCCTTGCGCCGCTCCTGTTCGACCAACCCCGTGAGCCGGTCGTACACGATCCCCCGCGATCCCGCGTCGCCGGCGCGGACGAAGTCGAACAGCAGCGCCGCGAAGCGCGAACGGCCGGCCGCTTCCTCCTCGCTGGCGAACCGCGCCGCGTCCGCGACCGCGTCGGCGTCGAGCCCGTGCTCCTCCGCCAGCGCCTCGGCCGCCAGCGCGACCGCCTCCAGCGACAGCGATTCGGCGGCGACGCGCTCGCCCTCGTGGGTCAGCGGCGGCGCCGGCTCGCGCTCGACGCGTTCCGGGTCGGCCCGCAGTCGGGCGAGCGCGTCGCGCGCGGCCGCCACGTCGACGCCGCGGTAGTTGTCCGGCACGTCGGCGAGGTACCCGCGTCCGCTCTCGGCGAGGCCGACCGCGCCCGACCAGTTGCGCTCGCGGGCGTGGTACTGGGCGGCGGTGAACTGGATCAGCCCGTGAAACAGCGCCTCGTCGCGAACGAGGGTGTCGGCCGCCGCGTCGTCGGCGGTGTCGATGTCGGCGGACGCGTCCGGGTCGCCGGCGCCGTCTCCCGCGGCGGCGACGGCGCTCCTGATGTCGAGCCACACCGCCTCCCACGGGTCGTGGGCGGCGTGGTACTCGCCGGCCGCGTACAGCGCGAGGCCGGCACGCAGCGCCGCGACGCGGGCCGAGTCGTCCGGTGCCGGGGCGTCGCTGGTGGTCACAGCGGAACTCGGACGGGCGCGCGTTTCAGTCTGTCCGTGGCGGTCGCTCGCTGTGCAATTGTCCGTATGCAGAGCGACAACCGCGCCGCGTCGTGCGAGCGACGGAAGTCGCTCGCGGTGTGGCGGCGCGGTAAGAACGTCCGGACGGAGTTCACGCGAGCGGTGCGCGGTCGAACGAAGTGAGACCGCGACCGTGAACGGGGAGCGAAGCGACCCGTGAACGAGCGAGTGTGAACACGGCCGGACGTGACTGAACGAACGAAGTGAGTGAAGGAACGTCCGGACGGAGATTTGAACTCTGAACAGACGGTCCCGCTCGCTTCGCTCGCGGGCTGCGACTGTTCGATTCAAATCTCCGTGTATAGACTGAAATTCGGCGCGGACGACTCGCTTCGCTCGTCGTCGTTGCGCCTCGAAAACGTCCGGACGGAGATTTGAACTCACTCACTTCGCTCGCTGACGCTCGCTCGTTCGCTGCTCAAATTTCCGTATGCAGAGCGATAACCGCGCCGCGTCGTGCGAGCGACAGAAGTCGCTCGCAGTGTGGCGGCGCGGTAAGAACGTCCGGACGGAGTCCACGCGAACGAAGTGAGCGTGGGCACGTCGGACGTGACTGAACGAACGAAGTGAGTGAAGGAACGTCCGGACGGAGATTTGAACTCTGAACAGACGGTCCCGCTCGCTTCGCTCGCGGGCTGCGACTGTTCGATTCAAATCTCCGTGTATAGACTCCAATGGCGACACTGCTCCTCGCTTCGCTCGTCGCGTTGTGTCGCCGAAAACGTCCGGACGGAGATTTGAACTCCGGTCCCTGGCTCCGCAAGCCAAGAGGATAGTCCACTACCCTACCCGGACTCAACTCAACCGACGCCGGGGCCACGTAAAGGGATTCCGATCCGACCGACCCGTGCGACCGACCGCCGTGGCACAAAGGCCCGCTTGTGTCTACGTCGAACTTTTGCGTTCAGCCGAGGACCGGTGAAACATGGACAGACGCACCGTCCTCACGCTCGTGGCCGGTGCCGGGTCGACCGCGCTGGCGGGCTGTACCGGCGGCGGTGGATCGGGCGGCGGCGACGAACCGACGACCGAACCGTCGGAGACGCCCACGAAGACGCCAGCCGGGACGGGGCCGCCGACCGACACGGGGACGGGATCGCCGTCGGTCGTCGACCGGTCGTTCGCTCGCACCGGCGACGCGAGCGAGCCCGGTGAGTCCGCAAGCGTCGCGTTCGGCGGCGACGCGGTGACGGTATCGGGCGTCATCTCGGGCAAGAACGGCTGCATGCAGGCGTCGCTGAAGTCGGTCGAGTACGATGCCGACGCCGACGAACTCCGCGTCCGCGTGGAGACGGTCCGGGAGGGCGGGGACGTCTGCACCCAGCAGATCGTCTACCGCGAGTACGAGGCGTCCGTCACCTTCGAGGGCGGCCTCCCGACGAGCGTCGTCGTCGAACACGAGTCGATGGACGAGGTCCGAACCGTGACCGACGTGACGCGGTGAGCGCGTAGCCTCAAATACGATCCCGACACAGCCCGCGTATGACCGACGAGTCGCCGAGCGCGGGGGGCACCGACGACGCCGGGACCGGCAGCGCGAGCGAGGGATCCGGACGAACGAGAACCCTTATGCGCGGGAGTTGCCTGGGTCCCGGTACGACTATGGGCGCTATCGAGGACGTCTACGACGACCTGGACGCCGACGTCCCCTTCGAGGAGTTCGAGGCCGCCGTCGAGCAGAAGGTCGAGGACATGGGCGGGCTGGCCGACGAGGAGACCGCGGCGATGCTCATCGCCCACGAGCTGCGCGACGAGGAGGTCAACAGCGTCGCCGACATCGAGCCGGGGATGGACGACGTGAAGTTCCTCGCGAAGGTGATGACCGTCGGCGAGGTGCGCACCTTCGAGCGCGACGGCGAGGACGAGGACGGCCACGTCCTCAACGTCGAGGTCGCCGACGAGTCCGGCCGGATCACCATCTCGCTGTGGGACCAGGTCGCCGTCGACGCGAAGGAGAACCTCCAGGCGGGCGACGTGCTCCGGATCATGGGTCGCCCGAAGGAGGGGTACAGCGGGCTGGAGGTCGCCGTCGACAAGGTCGAACCCGACCCGGACGCCGAGGTCGACGTGGAGGCGGTCGAACAGTACCGCGTCGAGGACCTCACGATGGGCGCCTCCGACGTGGACCTGCTGGGCGTGATCCTCGACACCGACACCGTCCGGACGTTCGACCGCGACGACGGCACCGAGGGGAAGGTGTCGAACATGACCGTCGGCGACGAGACCGGTCGCGTGCGCGTCACCATGTGGGACGAGATGGCCGACCGCGTCGAGGAACTGGCGGCCGGCACGACGGTCGAGGTCGTCGACGGCTACGTCCGCGAGCGCGACGGCGACCTCGAGCTCCACGTCGGCTCCCGGGGCGCCATCGAGGAGGTCGACGAGGACGTGGAGTACGTCCCCGAGACGACCGACATCGACGACCTGGAGCTGGAGGACGTGGTCGACATCGCCGGCGGCGTCATCGAGACGAGCGAGAAGCGTACGTTCGACCGCGACGACGGCTCGCAGGGACAGGTCAGGAACGTCCGCATCAAGGACGACACCGGCGAGATCCGGGTGGCCCTGTGGGGCGACAAGGCCGACCGCGACATCGACCTCGCGGACCGCGTCGTCTTCACCGACGTGGAGGTCCAGGACGGCTGGCAGGACGACCTCGAAGCCTCCGCCGGCTGGCGCTCCTCGGTGACCGTGCTGGAGGACGCCGCCGGCGGAACCGCCGACGACGCGGCCGGGGCGAGCGGCCGCGACGCGGGTCAGGGCGGCCTCGATTCCTTCGAGTCGACCGGTTCGTCCGCCGACAGTTCGTCCGAGTCGACCGCCGCGGCGACGGCCGAGGCCGACGGCGACGAGGCGACCGGCGCGGACGCGAGCGACGACGGCGGCGTCGTGGAGTTCACCGGGACGGTCGTGCAGGCGGGCGACCCGGTCGTCCTCGACGACGGCACGGAGACGCGGTCGGTCGAGACCTCGGCGAACCTCCGCCTCGGCGAGGAGGTAACCGTCCGCGGCGTCGAGCGCGACGGGACCATCGACGCCGACGACGTGTTCTGACGGGAACTTGCGGATCGCCGCGCCGGATCCGCGGGCCGCGTGGGGGCGGTAACCACGCCAACGGAAAGCGTTATACACGCCACACACCGGCGTATGTGTATGACTGTCGAGTTGCCGTTCGCACCCGTCGACGACGTCATCCGACGGAACGCGGGTGACCTCCGGGTCAGCGCCGGCGCGGCCGAGGAGTTGGCCGGACGCGTGCAACGGCACGGGGCGTCGCTGGCGGTCGACGCGGCCGAGCAGGCAGCCGAGGACGGGAGAAAGACGCTGATGCCGGCCGACTTCGGCGTCGAGCAGGTGGTCGAGCGCTCGACGCTGACGCTGCCCATCGCGCCCGTCGACCGGATCGCGCGCCTCGACATCGACGACTCCTACCGCGTCTCGATGGACGCCCGCATCGCGCTCGCGGACATCCTCGAGGACTACGCCGACAACGTCGCCCGGGCGGCCGCCCTCCTCGCGCGCCACGCCGACCGCAGAACCGTCCAGGCCGACGACATCGAGACGTACTTCGCGCTGTTCGAGGGGTAGCGATGCGGTTCGGCTACAGCGAGGCGTGTCTCGACCACGACACCGGCGACCGACACCCCGAAAATCCGGACCGTCTCCGCGCGATCAGGGAGGGGCTCAAGCGAAAACACGGCGTCGAGTACGTCGAGGCCGACCCCGCCTCGCGCGCCGCCATCGACGCGGTCCACGAGTCCGGCTACGTGGACGAGGTCGTCGACTTCTGCGAATCGGGCGGCGGCAACTGGGATCCCGACACCGTCGCCTCCGGCGGCACCTGGGACGCCGCCCGCGCGGCAGCCGGCCAGGCCCAGTGGGCCGCCGAGGAGGCGCTCGCGGACGCCGGCGCCCCCGGTCGCGACACCCCGTTCGCGCTCGGCCGGCCGCCGGGCCACCACGCCGTCTACGACGACGCCATGGGCTTCTGTTTCGTCAACAACGCCGCCGTCGCCGCCCAGTCCGCGCTCGACGACGCCGGCGCCGACCGCGTCGCGATCTTCGACTGGGACGTGCACCACGGCAACGGGACGCAGGACATCTTCTACGACCGCGGCGACGTGCTGTACGCGTCGATCCACGAGGACGGCCTCTACCCCGGCACCGGCGACGAGACCGAGGTCGGCGAGGGCGCCGGCGAGGGGACGACCCTGAACGTCCCGCTGCCCGCCGGCGCCGGCGACGCCGACTTCCTGCTCGCGATCGACGACCTGCTCGACCCCGTGCTCGATCGGTTCGATCCCGACCTCCTGATCGTCTCCGCCGGCTTCGACGCCCACCGCCACGACCCGATCTCGCGGATGCGGGTCTCCTCGGAGGGGTACGCGCTGATGGCCGACCGCGTGCGCACCATCGCCGAGGAGATCGACGCCGGCCTCGGGTTCGTGCTTGAGGGCGGGTACGGGCTCGACACGCTGTCGGAGGGCGTCGCGATGGTCCACGAGACGTTCGACGGCCGCCCGCCGATCGACCCGGACAAAGACCCCGAGGAGAAGAGCGTCCCGATAGTCGCGGAGCTTCGCGAGCGGTTCGACCTGGACTGAGGACCGGTGATCGACGCGGGCACACCGCGATGGACAGACCCGGCGGTCGGGGGTCCTACACCGACGGCTCGAAGTACTCGCGCAGGTCCGCGCCGAACTCGTCGGCCAGGGTCGCGACCGCCTCGCCGGCGAGGACGTCGTACCCGCGCTCCAGCGCCGACTCCACGCGCGCGCCGAGGGCGGCCTCAAAGATCCGCTCGGATTCGAGGACCGCGACCGCGTCGCGCTCGGCGGGGTCGCGCTCGCGTTCGACGACGTAGCGGCCGTCGGCGACGAACGGGCCGTACGCGTCGGGGTCGTCGGCGTACTTCCCGTAGAAGCCGGCCGCGTGCTCGCGGACGTGGACCGGCGGCCCCTCGTGACGTTCGACGGCGGGGAGTTCGCGATCGGCGAGTTCGACGAGCAGCACCGCACGCCGGTCGCGTTCCCCCTCGTCCCCCTCGTCGCGCTCGGCCGCGAACGTCGCGGTCCGGAGCACGTCGAACCCCAGCCCGTCGAGTTCCCGCTCGATACCGGCCAGCGACCGGCGGAGCTGGGGGTACAGCTGGTCGTCGACGATGTCGGGCGCGTCGAACGCGACCGCCAGGGGGGCGGTGCCGCGGCGGCGGACGTGCTCGCGGACCTCCTCGGGCGAGATCGGCTCGGCCGGCTCGGGGAAGAACGGGTCCGTCCGCGGGTCCGCGAGCAGGTCGCGCGCGTGGTGCTGGAGACGCGCGAGGTTGTCGCCCGAGAGCACGGCCGCGACGTTGCGCTCGGGGTCGGTCGGGTCGACGACGACGAGCGGGTCGTCGAACTCGGCGGTGCCGTGGTCCTCCGGGTCGAACCGGACCGGCGGGTGCCAGTCGGCGACCGCCTCCAGCGTCCCGCGGGCGCCGCCGTGTTCGAGAACGAGCAGCTCGGTGAGATACCCCGAGAATCCCCGGGTCCGGAGGTCGCTGCCGTAGACGCCGACGCCCTTCAGGAACGCCTTGAGGACGCGAACGTCGTCCGCGAGGTCGTCGGTCAGCCGGTCGAGAAGGTACTCGTTGTGGAACGGCGTTCGGTCGACGGACGTTCGGATCTCGGTGGCGGCGTCGACGTCGTAGCAGGGGACCAGGTCCACGTCGAAGCCGTCGACGGCGCCGACGACGTACGGGTGTTCGGCGTACTCCTCCTCGCCGTCGGGGAGCACCGCGTGGCCGACGCGCAGGCCGAGCCGCTCCAGGTCCTCCCGGGAGAGGGCCGTCGGGAACCGGACGAACAGGTCGATGTCGCGGTCGCCCGCGAGCCACGTGCCGCGGGCGGTCGACCCGACGGTGAGCACGTCGGCCTCGTCGGCGGGCGACGGGAGATCCGCGACGGCGTCGCGGGCGCGCTTGGCAAGGTCGGCGGCGGCCGCCTCCATCCGCGCGCGCTCGTCGGCGTCGGGCGTGACCCGCTCGCACACCGCCGCAAGCACCGCGTCGAGGTCGTCGCCGGCGGCGGGTTCGTCGCCGGGATCGTCGGCGTCCTCGTCGCCGTCGGCCTCGGCGTCCGGGTCGGTCATACGACGGGGTTCCGCCGGACGGGTAACGAGCGTGTCGGTCGCGCGACGAGGGACACACAGTCCGTTGAACCCGGGGACCGAATCGGTGTGCGAATCACCCGCTCGCGTCGGGGCGAAACGAAAGCACTTTCAAATTCACTCCAGTACATGCAGGTGCGAGCCGAAGTAGCTCAGCTGGTAGAGCGCCTCGCTGTTACGGGATTCAGGTCCCCTGTTTCCCGCAGAAACGAGGTGGTCCCAGGTTCGAGTCCTGGCTTCGGCGCTTCCTCGATTTCGTTCCGACCCGTGAGCCGGAGGTAAGCCGACACGCGCACGCGCTCGCCGGAAGGGAAACTACTTGACTGCGGCCCGACAACGACGGCGACGAGGGCCCATAGCTTAGTCTGGTATAGCACCCGGCTCATACTCCGACCGGTTTCGGCCGTCGGATGGGACACCGGGCGGTCGAGGGTTCGAATCCCTCTGGGCCCAGTTGTAGCGGCACAACGACGAGGAGCGTGCGGCCGCGAGGCCGCGATGCGAACGGCGAGTGCAACGAGCCGTGAGCGAAGCGACGAGTCCGTGCCGCGTCTGTGGCATGGGAGGGATTCGAGCCAGGGAGGTCGCGCGCAGGCGAACGCAGTGAGCCGAGCACGTCCGACGGTGGTTCGAATCCCTCTGGGCCCAGTTGTAGCGGCGCAGTGCGAGGAGCGTCAGGCCACCCCTGCTTCGACGCAGCCGGCGACGCTCACAGGTACGTGTCGCGGACGGTCCGCGCGAGCAGGCCGTCTCTCTCGAAGGCGATGTAGACGGCGACGAACGCGCCGTCCGGCGGGCGGAGGACGAACACCTCGCGTGGGTCGTCGTCGTCCAGGTCGTCGTTCACGCGCTCGACCAGCGGTTCCAGCGGCGTCGTCCCCGAGCGGAACTCCCCGAACAGGTCGCGGGCGCCGGCCTCGCCGAACACGTACAGCGCGCCGTTGGGCTCGCCGTCGGTGTCGCGCGTGACCCGCGAGCCCATCCCGTCGCCGGCGGCGCTGGCGTCGCGCCACGCGTCGCGGGCGGCCTCGAACATCGGCTCCGCGTCGTCGATGAAGCGGTAGCGGCTCTCGCGCTCGACGGTCAGCGACTCGACGCGCGCGAGGGGGCTGTCGCCGTCGGCGGCCCCGTCGCCACCGGCCGTCGAGTCGGGCCACCGCAGCGTCGCGGTGACGACGTACCCGGGTTCCAGCTCCGCGACCGCGTCGGCGACGGACTCGTCGTAGCCGTCGGCGGCGTCGCCGTCGGCCGCGACGCGGACCGGCTCGAACCCCTCGTCGGGTTCCGGTCCCGGTCCGGGTTCGGGGGTGTCGAGGTCGACGAACACCAGCGACCCGTCGGCCCGGTCGAGCACGCGGTAGCATCGGGGGCCGAGGCCGTCGGCGTCAGTCGAGGCGGCGGGGTCCGAGCCGGCGCCGGTCGAACCGTCGGCGACGTCCTGCGCGCCCGCGGCGTCCGAAGAGCCCGCGTCGGCTGCGGTTCCGTCGGTGTCGGTCTCCGCGTCGTCCGCGGTTTCGACCCAGTCGTCGTCGCCGTCGCCGGCCCACGGGTCGACGGGGGCCGATTCCTCGTCGTGCTCGTCCATGCTCGATGCAACCGGCCCGAGAGGCAAGCGCGTGTCGCTTCGGGGAGCCGTAGCGTTTACTCGCGGGGCGTTCGATGGGCCCGTGTGCGGATCGAAGACGCCGTCGAACCGTCCGAGCGCGGGATGAAGCTGCTCGAGGTCGGTACGGCGTACTTCCTGCTGGCGCTGTTCGCCATCGGGTTTCTCGATCTCATCCTCGTGCTCGTCGAGCTGCTCGCCAGCGGCGAGTTCACGGACCCGAACCAGGTGATCGACATCATCGACACCGTGCTCGTGTTGCTGATCATCGTCGAGATCCACCAGACCGTGGTGGCGTTCTCGCGCGACGAGCCTGTCGTTCGGATCGTCATCAGCGCCGCGCTGATCGCGATCACGCGGAAGGTGATCTCGTTTCGTCCCGGCGAGTACGCCAACATCAATGACGCGTTCGTCGCCGCCGTCGCGTTCGCGCTGCTGTTGGGCGTGCTCGTCGCGGCGTACTTCGTCGTCCGCCGGGTCGACACCGACGCGGTGACGCGCGACTCGCTCGCCGGCGACGGCGGCGACGACCGACCCGGCGCCGGACGGGAGCGCGAGGACTGAGCCGCTGCCGTGACCCGAAGCCGTCAACGCTACCCCCGAGCGCGCCCGACGGTGTCCCGTGTTGAACGCCGCCTTCCACGACCGCGGCGCGTACCTCCCGGCGGCGGACGCGCTCGTCGTCGCCGACCTCCACGTCGGCCGCGCGGAGGCCTCCGACGTGTCGTATCCGCTGGGGGAGGCGTCGGACCTGTCGGGGCGGCTCCGATCGCTGCTCGACCGGTTCGAGCCGAGCGAGGTCGTGGTCGCCGGCGACGCGCTCCACCGCTTCGATCGCGTCTCGGTCGCGGCCGAACGGTCGCTCGCCGGGCTCGTCGACGCCTGCCGCGACGCAGGCGCGCGACCCGTGTTCGTCCGCGGCAACCACGACGGGGCTCTCGGCGGGACGGCCGTCGGCGACGCGACGGCCTCGAACGGCTGGGACGCCCCCGTCCACGACGCGTACGAACTCGACGCGAGCGTTCGCGGTGCTCCCGTGGTCGTCCGCCACGGGCACGAGGCGCCGCCCGAGGACGAGTCCGCGGGGCTGTACGTCGTCGGCCACGACCACCCGACCATCGAGATCGAGGGGAAGCGCCACCCCTGCTGGCTCTACGCCGAGCGCGGGTTCCGCGACGCGGACGTGCTCATGCTCCCGGCGTTCACACGCCTGGCCGCCGGCGTCGCGGTGAACGGCATGACCGCCCGGGAGTTCCAGTCGCCGTTCGTCACCGACGCCGGCGCGCTGTGCCCCGTTGTCGCCCGCGAGGACGGCGAGGCGATGACGTTCCCGCCGCTCCGCGAGTTCCGGCGACTGTTGTGATCGTCGGTGAGCGTGCCGTGCGAGCAACGCTTTTGCGTCGAGGCGTGTGACGAGCTACCGATGGCCGCGATCAACGAGTGCCTCGGGTGCGGCGTGGACTTCGACCACAGCGACGGCGACTGCCCCGAGTGCGGGTGGAGCCCGGCCGAGTTCAGCGAGCGCGGGCGCTACGGGCTGGCCAAGGAGGGCCACGGCGAACCGGAGGACGGGGGCGACGCCGACCGTGACGGCGCGGGCGACGACCGCGACGGGGGATCGCGCGGCCCGCCGCCGGGGCCGAAGGGACTGCTCGGCTTCTGATCAGTCGGCGTCCGCCCGGTCGTCCTCGCCCGGGGTGACCGGCGCGCCCTCACGCGTCGACAGCGGCGGTCGGTCCTCGGCGTGGCGGGCGTCGTTGAGCGCGTCGCAGACGGTCCCCTGTCCCCCCATGTTGACCCCGGCGAGCCGGGTCCGCTGGCGCACGAGCTCCACCTCGTCGCCGTCGAAGGGCTCCTCCTCGGGCGTCCGGAACAGCTCGGGGTGTTCGTCGTCGAGCACGCCGGTCGCCTCGGCCTTCCGCAGGTATCGCTCGACGGGGTCGGCGTCCGTCTCGACCGCGACCGCGCCCTCGCGGACCCACACGCGGACCCTCCCCTCGGGCGCGCCCTCGAAGTCGAGATCCGAACGGGTCACCCCGGCGAGCTGCTCGCGGGTCAGTCCCGCCTCCAGCAGCGCGCCCGTGGCGTCGTGTTGACGGGCGGTGCGTGCCTTGCGGTCCAGCTCCAGCCGGACGGACTCGACGCCGCCGTCGGCGTCGGGGAACGCGTCCTCGAAGGGAAGCCCCTCGTTGATGCCGCGGTTGATCTCCCGCTCGTGCATGTGGTCTCGGAGTTCGATCGCCGCGCGAGCGACGCCGGGAAGCGATTCGACCTCCCTGCGGGCGTCGCCGGCCATCATCCAGGCGAACGCTGGCGAACACCACGCGGTCGGGAGCGTGAACGCGACGAACACCTCGTCGCCGTCGGCGTCCCCCGTGCGGTCGGCGTTCCCCTCGTCGCCGGCGGGGTGGATTTGGATCTCCTCGACGTAGTCCAGCTCGACGATGGAGGTGTCCAGCTCCGGGTCGGTGACGCGGTCGAGGCGCTCCCGGACCGCGGCGGGCGTCGTCGCGCCGGCCGGCTCCGTGTTCGTCGACGACGAGTGATCGGACGCCGAGTGCTCCGACGGCATCAGTCGTCCGCGGGCGCGGCGCTCGTTCCGCCCGCGTAGTGGTCCGCGAGCCCGAAGTCGTCCGCCACGCCGTCGGTGCGGAACTGTTCTTTCTTCGCCTCGATGTCGATGTCGTACAGCTCGGCCGCGTTCTCGCCGAGGATCTTCCGTTTGGTGTCGACATCGAGCTCGACGCCGTACTCGTCACGCTGCTCGTCAGTGAGCTCGGCGTTCATGAACGTCTCGACGAGCCAGTCGGGGTTCCACAGCGCGTAGTCGGAGCCGAACAGCAACCGATCCTCCCCGAGCCAGAAGAGGAGTTCGCCCATGATCTCGCCGAACTTCCGCGGCCGGTGGACCGCCAGCGGCGCGGCGACCGCGAGCCCGCCGTAGACGTTCGGCTCCTGGGCGGCGATCCAGCAGAAGTCGTCGAGCCTGGGGAGCCCGACGTGCTCGACCACGAAGTTCAGCTCCGGGAACGAGGTCGCCGCGTCGTCCACGTCGGCCACGTCGAAGGCGTCGCGGTTGAGCGGGCGGATCGTCGGCCCCTTGTGCGGGTGAATGTTCTCGATGCCCAGCTCCGAACACTTCTCCAGGAACTCGAACGACTCCTCGCTGTCGAGGCGCCACCCTTTCGAGTCGCCGTTCCACTCGGCGGTGTACAGCTTCACGCCCTGGATGTCGTACTCCTCCTTCTGGCGCTCCAGCTCCCGCATGCCCGCCTCGCCGTCGCGGGGGTCGAACCGTCCGTTGAGCACGAACCGCTCGGGGTATCGCTCGGCGAGCTCGGCGTTGTCGTCGATCGTGTTGAACCCGTCGGCGTAGAAGTCGTTCAGGTACGTCGGCTGGAAGATCCCCATGTCGACGGCGGCGTTGCCGAACAGGTCCTCGGCCATCCGGTCGGCGCCGTACTGCCGGTACTCGTCGAGGTCCCACTGCTTCTCCTCCGGCGTGAACCCGGTGTGGTAGTCGTAGAAACACTGGATGAACTGCTCGCCTCCCTCGTGGGTGATGTTCTCCTCGCTTGCGTCCCACAGGTGCAGGTGCGAGTCGATCACGAACAGCTCCTCCCCGTCGTCGGTGACGTACATGGTCCGTGTGGGACTTGTTTCCATACATCATGATTGTTTCGCACAGTTATCGGGGCGGACGCCCGTCGCCGACGCTCCGACCTCGTCGGCCGGGATCGCGACGCCCGGGAAACGACGCTGACGCGGGTCACACGACCGCGAGGCTTTTTGGTCTCAGCTTTCGAACCCCTGATAGGTGCTAACAGGATGCAAGCAGCCAGACTCCACGAGTACACCGACGACATGGCGACCGCCCTCAGCATCGACGAGGTGGATCGACCGACCGCCGAGGCGTCCGACGACGTGGTCGTCGAGGTCGAGGGCGCGGGGTGGTGCCAGACTGACAACCACATCATCGAGGGGATGTGGCAGGAGTACGTCCCGCAGGAGCTTCCGCTCACGCTTGGCCACGAGAACGCGGGGACCGTCGTCGAGGTCGGCTCGGAGGTGAACACGGTCGAGGTCGGCGACAGCGTGATCTGTCACCCGGTGATGACCTGCGGGACCTGCCGGCCGTGCCGGCAGGGCGAGGACATGTACTGCGAGAACGTCCGCTTCCCGGGGCTGACACACGACGGCGGGTTCGCGGAGTTCCTCCACACGAACGAACGCGCGGTGATCCCGCTCCCCGGCGACGTGGACACCACCGACATCGCGCCCCACGCCGACGCCGGGATCACGGCGTACCACGCGACCAAGAAGGCGGTCCGGGAACTGAACCCCGGCGACACCGCGGTCGTCATCGGCGTCGGCGGCCTCGGCCACATCGGGCTCCAGTGCCTCGACGCGATGAGCGCGGCCGACATCGTCGCGCTCGACCTGAAGGAGTCCGCGCGCGACCTGGCCGCCGGGCTGGGCGCACGCCACACCGTCGACCCCGCGAGCGAGGACGTGCCGGGCGTGATCGCCGACCTCACCGACGACGTGGGCGCCCAGCAGGTGCTCGATTTCGTCGGCGCGGACCAGACGACCGCGCTGGCGCCCGACATCGTCGCCGCCGGCGGCGACCACCACGTGATCGGTTACGGCGGCCACATCCACGAGCCGGCCCAGTCGCTCGTGGACGGCGAGTTCAGCTACAAGGGGACGCTCGTCGGCCGCTACACCGAGCTGCAGGAGCTGGTCGCGCTCGTCGACCGCGGCGAGGTCGACCTGCACACGAGTCGCTACCCGCTGTCGGAGATCAACACCGTCGCCGAGCGGCTCGAACACGGCGAGATCGAGGGGCGGGCGGTCATCACGCCCTGAGGCGAGGCACCCTCCCGGAGGGTGCCGCCGCCGATCCGTCGCTGCCGCTGCCGAAACGGCTACCCTGTTGCACTCTGACACGCCCGTATGAGCGACGCCGACGCCGGATCCGGCTCGGGCGGGGAGACCGACGCCGACGCCCCGCCGGACCCGATGGGCGACGTGTACCGCGTGCTGGGTCCCGACGGCGAGGTCGTCGGCGAGGTTCCGGACCTCCCCGAGGGGACGCTGGTCGACATCTACCGCGACATGGTGACCGCGCGCCGCTTCGACGAGCGGGCGATCAGCCTCCAGCGACAGGGACGGATCGGCACCTACGCCGCCATCGAGGGACAGGAGGCCAGTTCCGTGGCCGCCACGCACGCCCTCCGCGAGGACGACCCGGTCTTCTACCAGTACCGCGAACACGGCGCGGTGATCGCCCGCGGGTTCCCCGCCGAGTACCTCGCCTACTGGATGGGCCACGAGTCGGGGACCGCCGGCCTCGCGGACATCGACGTGTTCCCGCTGAACATCGGCATCGGCGCGCACCTCCCGCACGCCGTGGGCGCGGCGATGGCGTTCGACTACCGCGGCGACGACCGCGTCGCCTGTGCCCACTTCGGCGACGGCGCGACCTCGGAGGGCGACTTCCACGAGGCGCTGAACTTCGCGGGCGTGTTCGACGCCCCGAGCGTCTTCGTCTGTCACAACAACGGCTGGGCCATCTCGATCCCCCGTGACGAGCAGACCGCGAGCCCGACGCTGGCGGAGAAGGCCGAAGCCTACGGCTTCGAGGGCGTCCGCGTCGACGGGATGGATCCCCTCGCCGTGTACGCGGTCGTCGCGGAGGCGGCCCGGAAGGCGCGAGCCGGCGGCGACAGCGTGGGTGACACGGACGCCGATGACGCTCCCGCCGACCCCGACGCCGGCGGCTACGGCCACCGCCCGACGCTGATCGAGACGGTCGAGTACCGCTTCGGCGCGCACACGACCGCCGACGACCCGAGCGTCTACCGCGACGACGAGGAGTCGGAACCGTGGCGCGCGTGGGACCCGATCCCGCGGATGGAGGGGTTCCTCCGCCGTGAGGGGATCGCCGACGACGACCTGATCGAGTCGGTGCGCGAGGCGGCGGACGACCGGGTCGCCGAGGTCATCGACGCCGCCGAGGACTTCGAGGCCGACCCCGCGGACATGTTCGCGGACGTGTACGCCGAGACGACGCCCGAGTTGGAGCGTCAGCGGGAGGGGCTGCTCGCGGCGATCGAGCGCCACGGCGAGGACGCGTTCCTGCGCGAGGAGTAGTCGAGGGGCCGGCGACCGAACCGACCCCCGGGGCGACGACCGTGCCGGGCGGATCGACAGAAAACGTTTCGTGGCCCCACCCGGAAGCGAGGGCAACGCGTCATGGCGCTCCTCCCTCGCTCGATCCGGACCGGCGATCTCTCGCGCCGGCACCGGCTCGTCATCTACTACCTGATCGGGCTGACCGCGCTCGTCCTGACCTACACCGTCCTCTACAACACGGGAATGCGCGTGTTCGAGGGGCGACCGCAGTCCATCTTCCGGTCGTTCCAAACGGTCACCGAGACGATGACGACGACGGGGTACGGCGCCGACTCCCCGTGGGAGACGCCGATCATGAACCTCTTCGTCGTGTTCATGCAGCTCAGCGGCATCGGCGTCGGCTTCTTCACGCTCCGGGTGATCGTCATCCCGCTGTTCACCGGCGCCGAGGTCGACCTCGACAGCCGGCTCTCCCCGAAGCGCGATCACGTCGTCATCTGCGAGTACGACCGGGACTCCGCGGTGCTGCTCGACGAGCTCGAACAGCTCGGGATCGACTACGTGCTCATCTCCTCCGACGAGGAGGAGGCGATCGATCTCTCCGACGAGGGGTACTCGGCGATCCACGGATCGCCGCAGGAGGAAGCCACGTTCGAACGCGCGACCATCGCCAGCGCCCGGGCGGTCATCACCGACGCCGACGAGGCCAACGTCGACACGATCCTCACGGTTCGGTCGGTCCGCTCCGACGTGGAGATCATCACGCTGACCGACGACAGCACCCTGCGGGACGTGCTCCTCGCGACCGGCGCCGACAGCGTCGTCTCCCCGCGTGCCGTCCTCGGCCAGCGTCTCGCGCGGAAGGCAATGTCGCTGTACACCTCGGAGCTGCACGACACGGTCGGCATCGCCGAGGGGCTGGAGGTGACGGAGATCTCCGTCAGCCGCGGGAGCCCCCTCGAGGGGACGAGCATCCGGAACTCGCGCATCCGGGAGCGGACGGGCGCCAACGTCGTGGGCGCGTGGATCGACGGCGAGCTCCAGCTCCCGCCGGACCCCGACGCGGTCATCGGCGCGAACACGGTGCTGCTCGTGTCCGGCGACCACGAGGCGCTGGAGGAGCTCGGGGAGACCGCCCGCCCGGTCCGGTCGCGCGGCCGCGACGAGGGCGTCGTCGTCGCGGGACTCGGCGAGGTCGGACGGGCGGCGCTGTCGGTCGTCGAGGAGGAGGGCGACATCCCGGCCACGACGATCGATATCGCCGACGGTCCGGACGTCGACGTTGTCGGCGACGTGAGCTCCCGCGACACGCTCCGGGAGGCGGGCATCGAGGACGCCGGGGTGATCCTCGTGTGCGTCCCGAACGACTCGACGGCGCTGTTGACCGCGGTGCTCGCGCGGTCGCTGAACCCGGACATCGAGATCCTCGTGCGGATGAGCGACGCGAAGGCGACGACAAAGGCGCTTCGCGCCGGTGCCGACTACGTGCTCTCGGTCCCGCGGATCAGCGCCCGGATGGTCGCCCGGGAGCTTCGCGGCGAGGAGGTGCTCGGCGCCGGCAGTCAGATCCGGATCGACCGGGTGTCGGCCGAGCCGTTCGCCGGGAAGACGCTCGCCGAGAGCGGGATCTACGAGCGAACCGGCTGTCGCGTCATCGCCCTCGAACACGAGGGCGAACTCACCACGAGCCTCGATCCCGATCGGACGATCGCGGCCGAGGACCGGCTGGTGATCGTCGGCACCGACGAGGCGGTGCAGCGCTTCCTCACGACGTTCGACGTGTCGCCGCGGCCGATCGAGAAGTAGTCCGGCTCGGTCCGGTCGGATACCCGGCCCGAGCCGGTCCTCGCCGGTCGGGAGCAGACCGGGCCCGGACCGGGGCGGTCCAGCGCGATCCCCTCGCGTTATCTCCCGTCGAGAACCGCCTCGGCGGCGACGCGCCCGCTCTTCATCGCCCCCTGGATCGACGACCACTCCGTGTAGTCGCCGGCGAGGTACACCGGCCCCTCCGGCTCCGTCGCCTCCGGCAGCTCCGGGTGGACGCCCGGCGGCTGGGCGAACTGGGCGAACTCGATGCGGTCGGTGTGGATCGCCTCCAGGCCGCCGAAGCTTCGCTCTGGGTACCACGCGGACAGCGCCGCGCGCGTGTCGGCCGCGAGGTCCTCGGCGTCCCGGAAGCGCGCGTCGTCGCCGAGGAACGTCGCACACAGCAGTTGTTCGCCGTCGGGCGCGTACTCGGGAGCCACGTCGGTGAGCGGGACGACGACGTTCGGCGACGCCTCGTCGCTGTTGAGCAGGATCTTCCTACCCGTCGAAACCGGGGTCGCGTCCGACAGCCGGTAGTACTGCGTCGTCGACGGGACGCCCTCGGTCGGGATCGCGTCCACGTCGGTCAGGTCGCGGGCGGCCTTCGGGTCGGTGGCGACGACGACCGCGTCGGCGTCGACGGCGCGGTCGGTCGTCTCGACGGTGACCCCCGCGGCACCGCCGCTCCCGGCACCCGCACCCGAACCGGTCCCGCCGCGTTCGATCCCCTCGACGCCCTCGCCGGTGACGACGGTCGCGCCGGCGGCCTCAGCCGAGGCCCGCAACTGCTCCGGGATCGCGCCCATCCCCTCGGCCGGGACGCCGATCCGGCCCTCCGAGAGCGCGCGGAAGGTGTACGCGAAGACGTGCTTCGAGGTCGACAGCGAGCGGTCGAGCGTGATGCCGCCGTAGAAGGGCGCGACGAAGTTCTCGACGTACCGTTCGGAGAACCCCCAGTCGCGGAGGTACTCGCGGATGCTCGCGTCCGGGCCCGAGAAGAACCACGACTCATCGCGACCCGAGAGGTCCTGGCGGAGCGCGAGCGTCCGGAGCTTGTCACTCGTCGTTACCCGGCGGTTGAACGCCGACTCGACCAGCAATCGGGGGTCCCGGAGGGGGTCCGAGAGGACGCTTCGGGTCCCCTCGCCCGTCGAGCAGATGACGGCGCCGGGGCGGAACTCGCGGAGGTCGAGCGCGCCCACGTCGAGCTCGCGCCGCACCGCGGGGTAGCCGGTGAACAGCACCTGGAAGCCGCGGTCGAGCGTGAACCCGTCCTCGTGTCGCGTCCGCACGCGGCCGCCGACCTCGGGGCGGCGCTCGTAGACGGTGACCTCGGCGCCCGCGTCGGCGAGGTGCCGCGCGGCGACCAGCCCCGCGAGCCCCGCGCCCGCGACGGCGACGTTCGGGGAATCCGACATACCCGCGCTTGGACCGGGTGACACATAGGCGTACCCGGTCGCGTCGCCGGATCCTCGGGTTGCCTCGCAGGATCGTTCTCGGCTGGCCCGCCTGATCGTTGCCGTCGCGTCGCCGCCGCGTCACCGCGTCGTCGACCCTTCCCGATCCGGCCCCGAACCAGCACATCCATGCGGCGGCGGTCCCAACCGCGGGCAAATGCAGACGACGGACGCGTTCGACGGCCTGTCGTGCACCGGCTGCGGGGAGTCGTTCGGCGTCGGCGAGCACGGCCGCTGTCCCGACTGCGGGGCGCCGCTGTCGCCGACGTACGACCTCGACGCGGTCGACGCCGACGCCCTCGGCGACCGCGACGGCCCGGGACAGTACCGCTTCGGCGACCTCCTCCCGTTCCCGGCGGACGCGGCGATCACCGCCGGCGAGGGCGCCACGCCGCTCGTGGCGACCGACCGCCTGGCCGACGAACTCGGCGTCGCCGCCGCGTACGTGAAAGACGAGGGGCGCAACCCCACGGGAACGTACGTCGACCGCGGAATGAGCCCCGCGGTGACGGCCGCCGCGGAGCGCGGACTGGAGCCGCTGGCGCTCGCGGCCGCCGGCAACGCCGGGCAGTCGGCGGCCGCCTACGCCGGCCGCACCGACCTGCGTTCGTACGCGTTCGTCCCCTCGCGGACGGCGTTCTCGAACAAGGCGATGGTGAACGTCCACGGCGGGGAGATGCGCGTCGTCGGCGGGCGCTACGGCGACGCCGCCGCGGCCGTCGACGAGCAACTGGCCGCCGAGTACCACTCGCTACAGGAGTTCACGACGCCGTACCGCCACGACGGGGCGAAGACGGTCGCGTACGAACTCCTCGATGCGGTCGACTCCCCGCTCCCGGATGCGGTGGTCCTCCCCGCGAGCACCGGCGAACTCGTCGTCGGGGTCGTCCAAGGGCTGGAGGACCTCCTCGACCTCGGACTCGCCGAGGCGGTCCCGGACGTGTACGCCGTGCAGGCCGCCGGCTGTGCGCCGATCGCGACCGCGTTCGAGTCCGGCGCGGACGCGGTCGAGGCCTGGACCGGCCCCGACACCATCGTCGGCGAGCTGGAGATCGAAGAACCCGCCGGGGGCGACCTGGCGCTCGCGGCGCTGGACCGCGTCGACGGCGACGCCCTGACCGTCGAGGACGACGACGCGCTGGAGAGCGCCGTCACCGTCGCGCAGACGGAGGTCATCGAGGTCGGCGGCGCCGGCGGCGTCGCTCTCGCAGGCGCGTGGCAGCTCGCGGAGTCGGGCGCACTCGGCCCCGACGACGAGGTCGTCGTCGTGAACCCGGACGCGGGCGTGAAGACGCCGGACGTGCTCCGAAGCCACCTGATGGGCAAGGGGATCTGACCGGGAAATCGACGACCGCCGGATTTCCGCCGATCCGCAGGACGCCGGTCGTCTACCGCCGGCTGCCGTCGACAACCGACCGCCGGCCGTCGGCCGCCGTCCGTGTATTCGAGCCACAGCATATATCAGTTAGACACGTCTAATTTCCGCAACCGATGTTGAGCGACGTGATGGAGGATTATCTGAAGGCCATCTACGTGCTCCAGACCGAAAACGGGCCGCCCGTGTCGACCTCGGCCATCGCCGAGCGCGTCGGGAAGACGCCGCCGACGGTGACGAGCATGCTGGAGACGCTGGAGGAGCGCGGGCTCGTCGAGCGCGAGAAGTACAAGGGGACGGAGCTGACCGAGGAGGGGCGGACCGTCGCGCTGGAGGTGCTGCGGCACCACCGCCTGCTGGAGGCGTATCTCGCGGAGCACCTCGACTACTCGTGGAGCGAGGTCCACGAGGAGGCCGACGCGCTCGAACACCACATCAGCGAGGAGTTCGAGCGTCGCGTCGCCGCGGCGCTGGGCGACCCCGCCGTCGACCCGCACGGCGACCCGATCCCGGGTGCGGATCTCGAGCCGCCGGCCGACGACGACGCCCGCCCGCTCACCGAGGTCGCCGTCGGCGAGCGCGTCGTCATCGCACGCGTCAGCGACCGCGACGACGAGGAGTTGGAGTACCTCGACCGCGCGGGGATCACCCCCGGAACGACCGTCGAGGTGGTCGATATCGCGCCGTTCGGGATGGTGACGGTCGCCGTCGAGCCCGTCGGAGAGTCGCACGGCGGCGACGCGGGGGATGACGGCGACGACCGCGAACAGAGCCTCCCCGAGACGATCGCCGCCGCAGTCCGTGTCCGCCCGGTCGAGGAGGTGAACGGCACCGCCGCGACCGACGCGGGGGTGGGCGGGGCGTGAGTTTCTGGGAGATCGTCGTCGTCGCGGCCGTCGCGCAGCTGGCGGTGCTCCCCGGCGAGAAGGTGCAGTTCATCATCGCCGGGCTGTCGACCCGGTACCGCCCGGCGATCGTCGTCGGCGCCGCGGGGACGGCGTTCGCCGGCTGGACGGCGCTGGAGATCTGGTTCGGCGCCGCGCTCCAGTCGATGCTGTCGGGAGCGATGCTGGACGCGTTCACGGCCGCGATGTTCCTCGTGTTCGCCGTGTTGCTGTTCCGGTCTGCGCCCGGTGCCGGCGCCGGCGTACACGCCGTCGAGACCGACGGCGGGGAGGTGTTGCCCGGAGTCGACGGATCTGTGAGCCTGTTCGGCCACGAGATCTCCGGCCGACTCGGGAGCTTTCTGTCCATCTTCTCGATGATGGCCGCCGGCGAGTTCGGCGACAAGACGCAGCTGGTGACGATCAGCCTCGCCGCGCAGTACGGCGCCGCTCCGGCGATCTGGGTGGGAGAGATGGCCGTCATCATCCCGGTGAGCCTCGCGAACGCGTATCTGTTCCACCGGTTCAGTCACTGCTTCGACGTGCGGAAGGCGCACCTCGCGGGCGCCGCGCTGTTCGCGTTCTTCGGGCTCGACACGGTGTTGGCGCTGGCGACCGGGTTCTCCGTCTGGGAGACGGTCGTCGGTGCCGTCTCGTCGGCCGTCCTGGCGCTCGTGTAGCGCGGTCGGAGCGTGTCGAGGCGGGGCGAGCACGAACCGGCGCATTGTTCACGGCAGCGCGCCTCGATACCGGACGTGACAGTCGTCGCCTCGCTGGCCGCCGGCGTCGTGTTCGGCCTCGCGTTGGCCGCGCCGCCGGGGCCGATGAACGCCGTCATCGCCGAGGAGAGCGTGCTCCGCGGGTGGACCGCCGGCGTGCGTGCCGGCCTCGGAGCGGCGACCGCGGACGCGATCTTCCTGGTGCTGTCGCTCGTCGGCGTCGTCGGGTTTCTGAACGACGCGCCGCTCCTCCGTGGCGCGATGGTCGGGGTCGGCGGCGTGCTCATGCTGTATTACGCCTACGGCGCGGCCCGGGAGATCGGCGGCTCCTTTCTCAGCGTCGACACCGACATGGTGGACGACGAGTCCGCGGGGTTCCGGAAGGCGCTGGCGCTGGCGCTGGCGAACCCCTACCAGGTGCTGTTCTGGCTCACCGTCGGCGTCGGACTGCTCGAACCCGGGGAGATCGACGTGTTCGGCGCCGCCGAAGTGAGCGAGCTGGCGGGAACGCTCGTCGTCGAGACCGGAAGCCCCGCGCTGATCGTCGGCTTCTTCGGCGGCATCGGGCTGTGGGTGACGGGGTTCCCGGGAGCGCTCGTCGCGGCCAAGCGGCGCGTCGAGGCGCTCGCGCCCGCGGTCGCCGCGCTGTCGGCGCTGCTGTTGGCGGGCTTCGGCGTCGCGTTCCTACTCGATGCGACGCGCACGCTCGGCCCGCTGGTGTGACCTGACGCGGGTGGTGTGACGTGATGGTTGTGGCGCGGGCGCCAGCGCCGTCGCTGCGTGGGATGGGGGGCGAACAGGCGACCGGATCGCCCCGACGCGCGTGGTCGCACACCCGCTGGCGCGCCGGGTTGCTCGTTACCGCATCGGCGACGCTGGCCCCGTCATCGTACATGAACTCTCGCCCGTGACGGTCGTTCGTGCCGTCGACGGCCGCGGTCGAGGAGTACCGGCGACACGGCAACCCCTTTACACCCCCACGCGGAACCACCGTCCATGTTCGCGAAGTCGACGTGGATCAAGCTCCCGCGGAACGTCCTCGTCGGACACGGCGTGCTCGACGACGTGGGGACGGCCGTCGCGGAGCTGTCGCTGGGCGGGACACCCCTGCTGGTCACCTCGCCGAGCCCGAACGAACTCGCGGGCGACCGCCTGCGCGCACAGTTCGACGGCGCGGAGACCGTCACGGTCGATTCGGCCAGCTTCGGTGCGGTCGCGGAGATCGTCGAGGCCGCCGAGGACGCCGGGGCGACGTTCCTCGTCGCGCTCGGCGGCGGCAAGCCGATCGACCTCGCCAAGATGGCCGCCGACGAGTTGGGCGTCGGCTTCGTCTCGGTACCGACGGCCGCGAGCCACGACGGCATCGTCTCCGGCCGGTCGTCGATCCCCGAGGGCGACACGCGCCACTCGGTCGCGGCCGACCCGCCGCTGGCGGTCATCGCCGACACCGAGATCATGGCGAACGCGCCGTGGGACCTCACGACCGCCGGCTGCGCCGACATCATCTCCAACTACACCGCCGTCAAGGACTGGCGCCTCGCGCGCCGGCTGAAGAACGTCGAGTACAGCGAGTACGCGGGCGCGCTCTCGGAGATGACCGCCGAGATGCTCGTCGACAACGCCGACTCGATCAAACAGGGGCTCGAGGAGTCGTCGTGGATCGTCTCGAAGGCGCTGGTCTCCTCGGGCGTCGCCATGTCGATCGCGGGGTCCTCGCGGCCGGCGTCGGGTGCCGAACACCTCTTCTCCCACCAACTGGACCGGATCGCCGAGTCGCCGGCGCTACACGGCCACCAGGTCGGCGTCGGATCCATCCTCACGGAGTTCCTCCACACCGGCGAGAACGGCCAGTGGCGCGCCATCCGCGACGCCCTGGAGGCGATCGGCGCCCCGACGACCGCGACCGAGCTCGGGATCGACGACGAAACCGTGATCGAGGCGTTGACCACGGCACACACCATCCGCGACCGCTACACGATCCTCGGCGACGGCGTCAACGAGGACGCAGCCATCGAGGTCGCGTCGTTCACGGGCGTCATCTGAGGTTCGGCGGTCGAGCGAGGGCGAGGAGAGGGGACGCGGGCGCGAGACGCCGGCGACTCAGTCGTCGCTGCGGGTCGCACGCGTCCTCGGGCCGGTCGGGATCCGGGCGTCCGCGCGGCTGCCCGGCGGTTCGTCCAGGCGGTCGAGCCGCTCCCCCAGCGGCGGATGCATCGACAGCGCCGCGAGCAGCCGGCGGAGCCGTCCCCCTGCCGGGGCCGTCCGACCGAGGTGGCCGGCGGCGGCGAGCCGGGCGAGCGCCTCCCGGTAGTCGTCGCCCGTCCCCCGGGCGGCGACCGCGTCGGCGTCGTACTCGGTCCACCGCGCGACCCGCACGGAGAGGTACGCCAGCGGGATCGCCAGCGCCGCGCCCGCGACGAGCCCCGCCTGCCCGAACAGCGTCGCGTCGACGGCCCACGCCACCGCGTACGCGCAGGGGATGCCGACCCGAAGCGGGACGTGCCCCCGGCCGAGGTGGGCGTGCTCGTGGCGGACGACCGCCGCGACGCCCTCGGGATCGAGCTCGCGGAGGAGGCCCGTCGAGACGAACACCCGGCCGTGCCCGGCCGTCAGCCCGGCGGCGTACGCGACCACCCGCCCGTCGCGTCCGAGGACGCCGACCCGGTCGGGGGGGACGCCGGCGCGTTCGACCGCGCGGGCGACCTCCTCGGGGAGCGCGTCCGGACGCTCGGCTCGCGAGACCAACACGGGCGCGAGGCGAACCCCGAGGAAGCCGGCCGCGATGAGCGCCCACAGCTCCCACCAGTCGGCCGCCCACGAGAGCGTGGCCGGCAACGGGGACGGGAGGGCGGGCGACGAGATCGGAGGAGCGGGGGACACAGCAGTCGGGTCCGTGCCGGCGCGTGTAGGCTTTTCCCCGGAATCGGGATCGCGGTCGTCGGAGCCGCGACCACGGTCCCCGGAGACGGGTCGCGGTCGACACCGCGACGGTCACAGCGGATACTCCGCCACCTCCGGGTACATGAGGTCGTCCGGGTGCTCGTGCACCCACCGGACCGCCGCGATCTCGCCCTCCCGTGGCTCGGGGTCGCCGGCGACGTAGTCGGCGTCGAAGGTGGCGATCAGCCGGAACAGCCTGGGCCTGTCGGGGGCGTCGACGGCGACCCGGTGGAGCATCACCAGCCCCCGAAGGTTCACCTCGACGCCCGCCTCCTCGCGGGTCTCCCGGACGGCCGCCTCGGCGAGCGACTCCCCGGGCTCGTCCTTCCCGCCGGGCTCGGACCACGTCGACTCGCCCTCGTGTCTGACCACGAGCGCGGCGCCGTCGCCCCGACGAACCCACGCGCCGGCCCCCCCGAGGGTGTCGGCCTCGAAGCGCTCGCGGCCGCGGTCCCACTCCGGCGGGGACATTTCCCAGCGGGGCTCCGCCAGGGGGCAGTCGCCCCACTCCTCGCGCAGGCGGGCGATCGCGTCGTCGACGGCGGCGCGGGAGGCGTCGGTGAGCATGCACGCCGGTGACGGCCGGGATCACAAAAGCGCCCCCGTGTCGCCCGGGGCGGTCGACGCCGGGCCCCGAACCCGAAGACGCAAGTCGGTGCCGACCCAACCCCGTGCAATGGCAACAGCGGACGCGAGCGGCCCGCTCGGCACCGTGAAGGAGTACCCGCGCGCGACGGTCGCGGTGGTGTCGGTCGTCGGCTACGCGCTCGTCATCGGCACGTTCGCGGGCGTCGTCCCCGACTCCGTGTTCCCGTCGCTCACGCAGGGCGAGGTGAACCTTCTCAGCCACGCGATCGCGGCGGTCAACACCGTGACGACGGTGCTGCTCGTGCTCGGGTGGCGCTGGATCCGCGCGGGCGAGGTGCGCAAGCACGCGGCCGCGATGAGCACCGCCTTCGGCCTCATCATGGTGTTCCTCGTCATGTACCTCGCGCGGGTCGGCGGCGGCCCGGGGGAGAAACACATCGTCATCCGCGAGACGGCGTTCCTCGGCGCGTACGCGGGCGCCGTCGAGGTCGCGTACCTCGCGATGCTCGCGATCCACATCCTGCTGTCGGTGGTGACCGTCCCCGTCGTCCTGTACGCGATCGTGCTCGGGTGGACCCACACCCCGGAGGAGCTGCGCACGGAGACGCCACACAGGCGTGTGGGGCGGTGGGCCGCCGGGACGTGGATCGTCTCGCTGACGCTCGGCGTCGTCACCTACGTGCTGCTCAACTGGGTGTACGCCTACGAGTTCGTCCGCGTCGCGCGGTAGTCCCGCAGGGGCGCCCGCCACCCCCACCGTCGACGGCTCCCGCGACTCCCGGCCCGGCCGGCCGGCTTCCGAACCTCTTTGCCCGGACACGCGGAGGGAGCGAGCGTGACAGACCTCAGCGAGCGGACGGACTGGATCGGCGACGCGTTCACGAGCGATGCCGGGTGGAACCTGCTGGAGGACCTCGTCGACGTGGGCAACCGGATGGCGGGCCAACCCGGCGAGCGCGAGGGACTCGAACTCGTACGCGACGCCCTCGCCGACGCCGGCTGTCGCGACGCCCGGATCGACGAGTTCGACCTGCAGGGGTGGGAGCGCGGCGACTCGGGCCTCCGCGCCGCCGGCCGCGACGAGCGCTGCATCGCGCTGCCGCGCTCCCCGGCGGGCGAAGCGACCGCCGATCTCGTCGACCTCGGCTACGGCCTCCCGTCGGACTTCGAGGAGGGCGACGTGGACGGCAACGTCGTGATGGTGTCCTCGGACACCCCCGACGAGTTCGACCGGTTCATCCACCGCACGGAGAAGTACTACTACGCGGTCGAGCACGGCGCCGCGGCGTTCGTCTTCCGCAACCACGTGGAGGGGTGTCTCCCGCCGACCGGCTCCGTCGGCACCGACGACGACCCGATCGGCGACATCCCCGCAGTCGGCGTCTCGGCTGAGGTCGGCGGGCGCCTCGCGCGCCGCTCGACCGGCGAGCCCGTGACCGTCTCCGTCGACTGCGAGACGCCCGAGGCGACCAGCGGCAACGCGATGGCCGAGTTGGGTCCCGACACCGACGAGGAGATCCTCGTCTCCTCGCACGTCGACGCCCACGACATCGCCGAGGGCGCGATGGACAACGGGGCCGGCACCGCCACGATCGTCGAGGTGGCGAACGCACTCGCCGGGATCGAGGACGAACTGGACACCCGGGTTCGATTCGTCGCCTACGGCGCCGAGGAGGTCGGCCTCGTCGGCTCGTCGGTGGAGGCGGACCGGGCGGACCGCGACGCCATCGCTGCGATCGTCAACGTCGACTCCAACGTCTTCGGCCGGACGCTGTCGCTGTCGACCCACGGGTTCGACGACCTCGCCGCGGCGGCCGATCGCCTCGCCGACCGGTTCGACCACCCGATCTCGACCAGCGAGGAGCTGGTCCCCCACAGCGACCACTGGCCGTTCGTGATCCACGGCGTCCCGGGCTACATGGTCGCCGGCGAGACCGAGGGGAGCGGCCGGGGATGGGGTCACACCGAGGCGGACACGCTGGAGAAGCTGGAGGTCCGGAACCTCCGCGAGCAGGCGATCCTGCTGACCGCGCTCGTCGCCGATCTCGCGGATGCCGACACCGAAATCGCGCGCCGCGATCCGAGCGAGATCGCCGCCGCGCTGGAGGCGGAGGACAAGGCGGCCGGGATGAAGGTGATCGGCGACTGGCCCTACGACGACGACGGGAACGTCGTCGGGTGACCCGTCGCGGGGATACCCCGTCGGTTAAGTCCACACCCGAACTACCCCCGACACCATGACCGACTTCCGCGCGGCGCTGGCCGGCGACGACGGGACCCTTCGGGAGGCCGTCGAGGCCGCCGGCAGCGCGGTCGTCGCCGCCGACGCCGACCCGGACGCGGTCGTCACCCTCGGCGAGCGCGCGCTCGTCGAGGCGGCGCTCGGCGACCCGCGGGCGCCGATCCTGCCGGTCGACGGCGGCGGCGGCCGCCACTCGATCCCGCGGGTCGACGCCGAGGCCGCGCTCGCGGCCGTCGCCGAGGGGGCGGGCCGGACGGAGTCGCGAGCGACGCTGTCGGTGACCGTCGGCGGCGACCGACGCGCGCGCGCCGTGCTGGACGCGACGCTGATGACGGCCGAGCCGGCGCGCATCTCCGAGTACGCCGTCCGCGCGGACGACGACCCCGAGCCGGTCGCCCGCGTCCGGTCGGACGGGGTCGTCGTCGCGACGCCGGCGGGGTCGAGCGGATACGCGCGCGCCGCCGGCGGCTCCGTGCTCTCGCCCGGAACCGGACTGTCGGTGGTTCCCGTCTCGCCGTTCGCGACGACGGTCGACACGTGGGTGCTCGACGACGAGGTCGTCCTGCGCGTCGAGCGCGACGACTGCGACGTGCGCCTGATCGTCGACGGCGAGGCCGTCGGCGTCGTCGAGCCGAACGCGGACGTCCGCGTCGCCGTCGACGGCGCCGTGCCGTTCCTCCGGGTGCCGCTCCCCGATCGGCCGCGACGGACGCGGCGCTGAGGGGGACGCGTCCCCCCGCACGGGATTGGAAAGCTTCTAATGAGTCGTGGACCGATTTCCCTCTATGTTACCGTCACCGCTGGAGTTCCTCGTCCCGCTCGGGGCGTTGGAGTCCGTGGCGGATGTGCTGCCGTTCGCCATCCTCGCGGTCGTGCTCGTGAACGTGGTCACCAGGCTGCTCGCACAGCGGAGCTTCGAGCGGGCCGCCGCCGAGGGGGACGACGACGAGGCGCTGAGCCGGTACCTCCCCCACGAGATCGTGAACGTGCTGCTCGTCCTGCTGTCGTTCGCGTTCATGGTCGTCGAACCGCACGGGGGGATGGTGCTGTCCGTGCTCGTCGTCGGGATGGTCATCTCCGACTTCTTCGAGTACGAGTCCCGCCGCGTCGAGGCGCGCAACGACCTGGAGATGGACAAGCCCAACAGCGCGATCGTCGCCTCCGCGCTCGTGATCGCGTACGCCGGCTACCAGGCCCTGTTCTTCCTCATCGAGCCGATCTGGAGCTCGATCATCTGAGGCTCCGACGCCGGTCCGCGGGACGCCCCCGCGGCCGACTCGCCCCGCCGACACGACCACGGCGAACCGGCGAGCCCGCCGGGGATCGCGGCCTTTTCGACCGCCGCGCGCGACGTCCCGCGTATGGTAAACACCGCGCTCGTCATCGGCGGCACCCGATTCATCGGGCGACACGTCGTCGACGACCTGCTCGACCACGACTACGAGGTGGCGATCTTCAACCGCGGCAACCACCAGAACCCGTTCGAGGAGCGCGAGGAAGTGACCCACGTCGAGGGCGACCGCCGCGACGACACGGACCTGAAGGCGGCGGCCCTCTCGGTGACGCCCGACATCGTGATCGACTGCGTCGCCTACTACCCGGAGGACGTGCGCGTCGCCACGGACGTGCTCTCCGATGTCGACGGCTACGCGTACATCTCCTCGGGGGCGGCCTACGGCGTCGAGGAGATCCCGAAGCGCGAGGGCGAGACGGAACTGTGCGAGTGCACCGACGAGCAGGCGACCGACGACTCCCACGACTCCTACGGCCCGCGCAAGGCCGAGGGCGACCGCGCGATCTTCGCGGCCGCCGAGGACGGCGTGAACGCGATGGCGGTCCGCCCGTGTATCGTCTACGGCCCGCACGACTACACCGAGCGGCTGGACTACTGGATCGACCGCGTGCTGAACCACGACCGCGTGGTCGTCCCCGGCGACGGCCAGAACCTCTGGCACCGCGCGTACGTCGAGGACGTGGCGAGCGCGCTGCGGATCGTCGCCGAGGAGGGCGAGGCCGGCGAGGCGTACAACGTCGGCGATCGCCGGCTCGTGACGATGGAGGAGATGGTCGACCTGATCGCGGACGCCGCCGACGCCGACGTGGAGGTCGTCCACGCCGGCGCGCGCGAGCTCGCGGCGGCCGACCTCTCGCCGGACGACTTCATCCTCTACCGCGAGTACCCCCACGTCCTCGACACGAACAAGCTCGCGGCGCTCGGCTGGGAGTCGACGCCCCTCGGGGAGGCGATGGAGCGGACCGTCGCCGAGCACCGCGAGAGCGACCGCGACGGGAGCGAACACGACCCGGGCCGCGATGCCGAGGAGCGCGTGCTCGGCGTGCTGGACACGCTGTGAGTGCAGTGCCGTCACTTTCGGCGTCGCTTCCGGCGGCGCTGACGACGGCAGGCTCGCGGTACAGGGAGCTATAGGGACCGTGTGCGTGCGCGGTCGCCTCCGCCTCGCCTCCGTCGCCGCCTCAGACGTCGTCGAACTCGCGCTCGTGGCTCATCTCCCTCACCTCGTCCTCCAGCCACTCTCGGAACCACTTCACGCGCTTGATGCGCTCGTGGGCGATGGACTCGGCGGTGTCGCTCTCGACGCGTGAGGCGTGCTCGCGACCGCGCTCCAGCACGCGCTGGACCATCTCGGCGGCGTCCATGTGCGTGCGCGCCTCGTAGCCCATCCGGAGGATCATGAGCGCGGTGCCGTTGGCGCCGACCTTGTCGAGCAGGTCCGCCTCGATGAGACACTGCGTCTCCAGCGACAGGTCCGACAGCGGCCCCTGGTAGGAGTGGTCCTCGACGGACGAGCACACCTCGGCGACGAACGACTCCGGGTAGTCGCCGTGGGTTTCGAGGTACTGCCGGGCGACGCGGGCGCCCTCCTCGGCGTGGACGTCCTGGTCGGCCTCCAGCTTCGACACGTCGTGAAACAGCGCGGCCACGCGCACCACGTCGGCGTCGGCGCCCTCCTTGGCCGCGATCCGCTCGGCGATGTCGACGACGTTCAGGATGTGGTTGAATCGGTACTCCGCGGAGTGCCACGGGTACCACCGCATGCGGCCGCCGTCGTCCTCGCTCTCGACGGACGCCGCGAGGTACTCGCGGACGAAGTGCTCCATGTCCGCGAACTCCTCGGCGGTGACGCGCGAACCCTTTATTTCGACGCCCACGGCGGCCACCCCCTGTGAAGATCGAGTCGGGAAGAGACGAATGTCGTTCTCATTACGGAACGATACGGCCTGTTTCGTCCTTAGTCGTTACGACAGGTCGGACCCGGCGAATCGAAGCCGGCGGCGGCCCGGACGGCCGCCTCGCGAACCGCTAAGTGCGCCCGTCGCCCACGTCCCGACGTGACCGAACAGCTGTATCTCGCAGACAGCACCGTCGGGGAGTTCGAGGCGACCGTCGAGCGCGCGCTCGACGAGCGCGTCGTGCTCGACCGGACGCACTTCTACCCGACCGGCGGCGGCCAGCCCAACGACACGGGAACGGTGCGCGTTCTCGACGGGAGCGACGAGACGGCCGACGAGTTCGCCGTCACCGACGTGGAGAAGACCGACACCGTCTACCACCACCTCGACGGCGCGGCGCCGCCCGAGGGTACGCGCGTCCGCGGCGTCCTCGACTGGGACCGTCGGCGCGCGCACATGCGCTATCACACCGCACAGCACCTCCTCTCGGCGGTCCTGCTGGACGACTTCGGCGCGCGGACGGTCGGCAACCAACTGTACGCCGACCGCGCGCGCCTCGACGCGGAGCACCCGAAGTTCTCCGAGACCGACCTGGCCGACATCGAGGCGCGCATGAACGCCCTCGTCGACGACGCGCTTCCCGTGCGCCACTACACGATGGACCGGGAGGTCGCTGAGGCGGAGCTCGACACCGAGCGCACGCGGATCGACCTGCTTCCGAGTTCGATCACGGAGCTTCGGATCGTGGAAATCGGTGACGCGGACGACCCGTTCGACCGCACCGCCTGCGCGGGCACCCACGTCGGCGCGACCGACGCGATCGGCGAGGTGACCGTCGAGGGCCGGACGACGCAGGGCGGCGAGAAGGAACGCGTGGAGTTCACGCTCGCGGACGCGTGAGGAGAGTCGGGAGCGGCGACAGGTCGACGCACCCTTCGTTCCGGTTTCAACCGTGATATTCGGGAGGGTACATATTTACACCGTTTCCGGATAGGGGAGGGTAGCGGCACAGGGAGTGCGGACGAACCAGGACATGCTCAGACCGAGCGATTACGACCCGAAGGAGTTGCGAGCGTTGACGGGAGCGGCGGCGCCGACGCACGCCGACGAGGAACCCGACCGGTGGACGCAGCCGGACGATTTCCTCGGTCGAGCGGACGCGCGCGTGCGGGCGGCGCAGGTGGAAGACGCCTTCCTCCTTCAGGCGGCGGCCGGCGGCGCGAGCAGGCCCTACCTGCCGAGTCTTCCGGACTCGGTGGTCGGGACCCAGCTCGTGCTCGACTGGTTACGCTACCTCGTCGGCGTCGGCGGGCGCGAACGCGCCCGCGAGGCGCTCGCCTTCTATCGGGACGTGGAGTGGCTCGACGAGTCCGTCGAGGACGCCCTCGCGGCGTACCTCGAGGCCTTCGACGACACCGACGGCTCGCGGCTCACCGTCGGCCACCATCGCACGAGCCTGCTGTTCGTCGCCCGCCTCGCCGCGCTCCGATAACCATGGCAGCAGAATCCGAATCCGCAGACGACGACAGTTTCGAGTCGAGTAATCCGACCCCCATCGGCGTGAAGCTCGGGTCCACGCGGACCGTGCTCCGGTACCCCGAGGAGCCCGAGAGCGACGACCTCACCACGGTGCGAACGCTCACGTGTCTCGCGCTGTACGAGGACGCGATCACCGGGAGCGAGAAGGCCCTGTTCGGGGAGCAGGCAGCCGCCGAGTACCCCGACCGCGTCGAGTACATGCTCCGCTCCGGGCTGCCGGAGGACGACGAGCGCGCGGAGCTCGCGGGCCGGTTCTTCCGCGAGCTGCTCTCGGCCAACGGCGTCCCCTCGGACTCGGCGGTCGTGTACGCAATCCCGACGATGGACAACGACGCCGGGCTGGAGAACCTCACCGAGGTCATCGAGTCCTCGGACATCGGCGCCCACACCATGCGCGCGTACCCCGAGTCGCTGTGTGGCGCCATCCCCGCGATGGGCGGCGGCGTCGAGGCCGTCGACGACGTGTTCATCTCAGTGAACATGGGGTCGACGAACCTCGAGGCGTGCGCCTACCGCCGCGGCGATCAGCTCGTGCCCTTCTCCACCGGCTCGGTGACGGGCAACGACGTGGACCGCCGCATCGTCGCCAACGTCGAGGAGGAGACGCAGGGGCGCGTCCACGTCGACCTGACGACCGCCCGCGAGTACAAGGAGGACCACGGCAACGTCGGGGACTTCGAGCCGTTCTCGGACGTGATCCAGCAGCCCGGCGGCGGCTCCCACGAGTTCACCATCGAGGACAGCGTCGTCGACGCGCTCGACTGGTACCTCGACGCCGCCGTCGACGAGGTCGCCAACGAGTTCCTCCCCGAGCTCGCCAACGACTACATGAAGGTGTACCAGCTCTCGCTGAACAACGACATCGCCGTCACCGGCGGCATGGCGTGCATCCCCGGGCTCGCCGAGGAGTTCGAGCGCCGGCTCAGCGCGGAGCTCGACCGCGACGTGAACGTGGTCGTGCCCGACGAGCCCGACCTCGCGGCCGCGGAGGGCGCTCGGCGCATCGCCGACAAGCTCGCCGGCCAGTAAGGGGTCGATGGGCGGCTTCGACTTCGGGGGCGACGCGGACGACGACCGCGACCCGCCGACCGACGACGGCGTCTCGTTCGGTGCCGACGGCACCGACGGCGCCGACACGGTCGTCTCGCCCGCCGAGCCGTCGCCGCTCGATGACCCCGGTTCTCTCGGTTCGACCGACGACACCACGAGCGACGGCGCCGGAACGGAGGACCGGTTCGACGATAGCGGCGACGGAACCGACGACAGAACCGGCGACGAGATCGGCGACGGTGCGGTACCGACCTCGGGCACGGACCCGATCGAGCCGCTGCTGTACGCCGGGGAGGAGGTCCGCGCGAGCCTCCCCGTGGCCGACGGACGGCTGGTGGCGACCGACCACCGCGTGCTCGCGTACGCGCCCGACGCGGACCCGGACGAGCGCGCGACCCTCCGCGCGGTCCACCGCGTCAACGTGACGGACGTGTCGCCGTCGTCGACGGCGACCGACTGGCTCGTTCGCCCCATCGCGTACACCGTCGTCGGCGGGCTGGCGATGGTCCTCGGCGGCTCGGTCGTGTCGTTCGACTCGATGGGCGCGTCGATGCCGGATTCCGCCGGAGCGACCGGCCTCGGCGGGCTCCTCTCGATGGTCGGCGGCGTGCTCTCGGTCCTCTCGATCGTCGACGACGCGCTCCGCGTCGCCGGCGCGGTCTCGCTGCTGCTGGGGGTGGCGCTGATGGGCGTGTACGCGGCCACCCGCGGCCGCGAGGTCGTCGTCGAGACCGAGGGCGAGGCCGATACGCTCCGCGTCGACGCCGCCGGCGTCGACGACGACGCGGTCGAGCGGTTCCGTGCGGAAGCCGGGGTCGGGGACGAGCGGACGAGCGGGACGCTTCAGCGGTTGTTCGGTCGGTAGGGCGCGAGGCAACGCGAGGACACGGATCCCTCGGCGGACGCGAGACCGAGAGAGCGAGAAAGCGAGAGACGGCGGGGACCGTGCCGCCGCGGGTTCGGCGTGCTGGTTCGGCTCGTGGGGGCTACCGGCTTACAGCTCGCCGAGCTTCCGGAGGAGCTGACCGCGGTAGCGCTCGTCGGCGGTGACGCCCTTCACTTCGAGGACGTTGCGCTCCAGCTTGTCGAGCGCGACATGGAAGGCGTGCTCGGCGCCGTACCCCTCGCCGGAGCCGGCGACCTGGCCGTGGGTGGTGCGCAGGCGGATCTGCGCCTGGATGAGCGGCGTGCCCCGGAGCTTCTCCTTGTGCTCGTGGAAGCGGACGTGCGCGTGAAGCACGCGCATCTCCTGGTACTTGTCCGACACCTGGCCGATCGAGTTGCGGATGTCCTCGCGCGAGAGCGTATCGAGCAGGCGGACGTTCGTCACCTGCACGTCCATCGCGTCCTCCTCGGTGAACGTGAGCGCGCGCAGCACGTCGGTCTTGGTGAGCACGCCCGCGACGAGGTCGTCGCGCTCCTCGGGGGTGACGACGAGGCCGCTGATGTCGTTGTCCATCATCAGCTCGACCGCCTCGCGCACCGACTTCGCGGCGGTGACGGTGAGCACCGGCGACGACATCATGTCGTACACCGGCAGGTCGAGCATGCGGTCGAGGTCGCCGCGCCGGTCGCCGCGACCCTGGCGCTCGCCGTCGCGGACGACGAAGTCCACGATGTCGTGGGTCGTGAGGATGCCCTCCAGGCGGCCGCCCTCGTTGACGACCGGGAGCCGCGAGATGCCGTTCTCGCGCAGGCGGTTGATCGCCTGGCCGACGTGTGCGTCCTCCGTGACGGTGACCACGTCCTCGGTGTAGATGTCCTCGACGGTCAGCGCGTCCAGGTTGTCGAGAACCGCCGAGAGGATGGCGTCGACGGTGACGATGCCGTACAGCTTCTCGCCCTCGTAGACGGGCGCGACCTTGACGTTCCCCTCGACCAGCACACGCGCGACCTCGCGTACGTCCTCGGTGCGGGCGACCTCCGGGGCGGACTTCATCAGCGCCGCCGCCCGCGTGTCGTCGTCGACGCGGGAGTTGATCAGCTCCCGTTCGCCGATGACGCCCGCGTATTCGCCGTCCTCCATCACGATGATTCCCTTCGGATTCTCGCGTTCGAAGATGGCGCGGATCTTTCCGAGTCGTTTGCCCGCGTCCACCTCTACGAACTCCGGCACGGCGATGTTTGAAATGTCCATAACTCCATCACGGGGATACGATCCCCCAGGTATTGAAGGTTGGTTCGGATCCCAGCAACTGACGGTGTGTGATCAGATATCAATGCGCTCGCGACGATCGGGCGACAGCGACCTGATCGTGGCGGATATCTCGGGGCATATCATACGGAACCCGGACACTACCGCGTGTGAACCGGATCGGAGATGACCACGAGAACTCGTCGCACGCGGACGCAGTTATTCGTCAAATTCACAATCCTCTCCCCCCACACTCGTCCCGTCGGCCCGCGCGCTCAAACGATCCCCTCGGCGTCGCCGATGGGCGTGACAGAGTAGTCGACCGTCTTGGTGTCGGTCGTCGCGCGGATCTTTCCGACGAACGTCGAGATCTGCTCCAGGTTCCCTTCGAGGATGAACAGCTCCATGCAGTTGTGATCGCCGACGTGGCTGTGGAAGTTCGAGGCGACGATCTCCTCGTGCTCGTGGCGCAGCCGCATCATGCGCTCCTCGACGGCCGTCCCCTCGTAGTCGAACACGACGGTGACGATCCCCATCAGCTCGCGGTCCTCGAGCTTGCGGTCCTCGAACTCCCCGAGGAGGTCCCTGGCCGCCTCCCGGAGGAACTCGCTTCGTCCGGTGTAGCCGTGTTCATCGGTGAACTCGTCGATCCGGTCGACGAGGCTGTCCGGCATCGAGACGCTGACGACGCCCATGTATTAACTGAGGGCAGTTGAGTTACTAAGCTTTCCGTATCATCTGCCCGAACCGTCCGTGAGCCGGCCGACCGAGTCGCCGACGCGGTCGAGTCACGTGCCCGTTCCAGCCCGGCCCGACCCGACTCGTCCCGACCCGACCCGTCCAAAATCTCACGCCTGGATCCGCCGGGTGAACGCTTATCCGCGGGACGGAGGAGTGTCGGCCATGGCGAGACGGATCCTCATCGTGGACGACTCCGGGTTCCAGCGCACGCTCATCCGGGGGATCCTCGAGGACGACTTCGAGGTCGTGGGA
Organism: Halobaculum roseum; assembly: GCF_019880245.1. Classification (NCBI taxonomy): domain Archaea; kingdom Methanobacteriati; phylum Methanobacteriota; class Halobacteria; order Halobacteriales; family Haloferacaceae; genus Halobaculum; species Halobaculum roseum. The sequence continues at coordinate 2,519,199 of NZ_CP082286.1, read as the reverse complement.
GAGGCCGAGAACGGGTCGGAGGCGGTCGAGCTGTTCGAGGAGACCAGGCCGGACCTGGTCACGATGGACATCATGATGCCCGAGGTGAACGGCATCGAGGCGACCAGCGACATCAAGGAGCGCGACCCCGGCACGTGCGTCGTGATGTGTACCAGCGTCGAACAGCGCGATCAGATGAAGCAGGCGGTGAAAGCCGGCGCCGACGGTTACGTCACGAAGCCGGTCGAGGAGGATACGCTGCGCTCGGAAGTCGAGAGCGCGCTCGCGTCGTAGTCGGGCACTCGGAGTCACAGGTCGGACGGATCGAACACCAGACGGAGGCCGTTCTCACGCAGCCACTCGCGGTGGGCCTCGTACGCCGGGTCGTGTTCCTCGACGATCGCCCAGAACGCGTCGGAGTGGTTCAGCTCCCGACGGTGCGCGAGCTCGTGGACCACCACGTACTCGCTGATCCGCGGCGGCGCGAGCATCAACCGCCAGTTGAGGCTGATCGTCCCCGTCGTCGAGCAGCTTCCCCACTTCGTCCGCTGGTTTCGCACCTCGATCCGGTCGTAGTCGACCCCCATCGCCGCCGCGTGGCGCTCGGCGAGCGCCTCGAACCGCTCCCGGGCGAGCCGTCGATACAGCGTCTCCAGCGCGCGCTTCACCGAGGTCTCGTCCACGTGGTGGGCCGCCAGCCGGATCGCGTCGCCGTCGACGACCGAGTACGGCCGCGTCTCGACGGCGACCTCGCGGTCGACGCCGAGGTACGGGAACGCCGCGGCGGCCTCGAAGCGGCGCTCGGGGAGGTCCGCCCGCCGGGCCGCGGCCTCGCGCTCGCGGTCGACGACCCACTCGGCGTGCGAGGTGAGCACCTCGGCGGGGTCGACGACCGCGCCGTCCGGGATCACGACGGTCACGCCGTCGAGCCCCACGTCGATGCGGGAGCGCTCGGCGCGCGAGCTGTATCGGACATCGTAGGCGACGGTCTCGCCCGCGAGATCGATCGTCGACGGCCCGGGCATCGTGCGAACTCACCGGGACCGGGGTAGTAAATCCCGCTGACGCGACGGCGCTGTTGTGGGTGAGTCGCCTCGGGAGGACGAGTGGGTCGGGGCGGATTTGAACCCCGGTCGGACGTGCTCGGCTCACGCGGTTCGCCCGCGCGCGACCTCCCTGCTTCGAATCCGCCGGACACCGCCCGGCGGCACGGCTCCTCGACTCGCGAGCGAGTCCTCGTCGCGACGTGCCGCCGCAGAACTGGGTTGGGGCGGATTCGAACCGCCGACCTGCTCCGTGTGAAGGAGCCGTCATAACCGGACTAGACCACCAACCCGCATCGAAAGGTATCCCGGTGGCACGCTTAAGGCTTACCGTCCGTGGCCGCGTCGCCGCGAGCGACCCGAGGATTAATCCCGTCCGACCACCGACGAGCGGGCGTGACGAAGATCGAAGTCGACCTGCCCGATCGAATCGACAGCGAGATCTCGCGGCTCGCCGAGCAGGGGGAGTTCCTCAACCGCAACGAGGCCATCGAGGACTTCCTCACCCGCGGTCTCAAGGCGTACGACGTGGAGAACGATACGACCGGCGATGGGGAGGCCGACGGCGACCTCTTCACCGACGCCATCGACGAACAACAGGACCCCGCCGCCCTCGACGACGACATGGGCGACGAGCCGACCTTCTGATTTTCGACCGACCGATCCGAGTTCGACGCCGACCGCGAAACGGGCGCCCGCGTTACTCCGAGCTTCGCCCGGACCGATACTCGTCGAGGCGCTCGCGCGCCTGCTGGACGGCCTCCTTCGCCTCGCCCTCCGCCTTCCTCGACAGCTCCGTCAGATCGGCTTCGAGCCGGTCGAGCCGCGATGGCTCCGGCTCCTTCTCGCGCCCCACGAGTTCGCGAACCCGCTCTTCGACCGGTTCGAGCTCCTCCTTTACCCCCTCCTTCGCGTGGTCCGCCGCACGGCCGAGGTAGTATCGCGCGTCCTCGAAGTGCTTGGACATATCTGTCCGTTGCGGGAGGACGAATAAATCGTTTGTGGGGAGAACGATGTCGAAGCAAACAGTCGATGTCGTCAGCCGATCCGTATATACGGCTTTCGTATTGAAGGATCAAATCTATGATCACCGGCACGTTTAAACACATATGCCAGCTAGATTGGACAAGGTTTTATCATTCGTTGATGAGGACACTCGCCGGTCATTCATGCGGAAGAGCGCCGGCGCACTGGCCGCCGGAGGCGGCGTTGCCGGATTCTCCGAAACGGCCGCCGCGACGCCCCACGAGAGTGGCGAGGGTAGTGGACGAGGAGACTCGTTCTACTTCCCGGATATCAACCTGCGGGTCCAGCAGACGCCGAACCGGAGCGTCCACTGGATCCGGCCAGGGAAGCGTCGGCTCAGCGAGTACACGTTCGGGACGCCGGACGACCCCTACATGTTGCCCGATCACTGGATCGATATCGCCGACGGAGATATCGCGGACCTGCTCGAGGAGAACCAGGAAGAACTCCCCGTCGCGGGTGTCCCCCTGGAAAGCCGTGTCGAAGACGGAAGCGAGTTCGTCGAGACGGACTTCGACACGCCGTTCAGCGACGATACCGAGGAGGTCGACGGCCGACTCCGGGTCGTTTATCGGGATCGCCAGCCGTACGACCTGGATCAGGATCCGGGTGATTCGGACGACGAGTCCGATATCGCCGTCGAGTTCGAGGATCCGAACGACACCGAGTACGAGATCGACTTCAAGTCGGTCTATGAGCCACCGTACCCCAACTACGAGACCGGAGGCGGCGTCCTGCTCGGTAACTACATCAACGGGATAACCGGAACGGGGACGCCCCTCGAGCCGCGCCAGCTCGCCCTCGGCGCGGTTTGGGGGATCTGTGACCTACTGATCGACGGCGACGTGGAAGACGAGGACCGGCTGGTCCGAATCAAGACCAGTCAGAGCGTGCGCAACGAAGACTACGAACTCGCGATCACGCCTGACCTCCCACTGTCGGAAGACGACGCGTACCTCGGACGTGACCACCAAACCGACCTGCTCTTGCCGCCCGTGAAGCTCGACGATGACGGCGCCCCGACCTTCGATCCGGTTTCGACCGAGTACAGCGATCAGAACTTCATCCACGTCGTGTTCGACGAGGACAGGATAACGGCAGTCACCGGAAAGAGGGGACGGCCGGACGACGTGCCGGGGGACGACTGACTCCCCTCGCCCGGGCGCCGGCTACTCGTAGTCCGGGGCGTCCTCGGGGACGCCGTCGCGGGCGTTGACGACCCGCGCGAACGTGAACAGCGCGTCCGACAGGCGGTTGAGGTACGCCACTGCCTCGGCGTTCACCGGCTCGTCGTCCGCCAGATCGACCGCGCGGCGCTCGGCCCGGCGCACGACCGTCCGCGCGTGGTGGAGCTTCGCGCCCGCCTCGCTTCCCGAGGGGAGCACGAAGCTCCGGAGCGGCTCCAGCTCCTCGTCCAGCTCGTCGATCCAGTCCTCCAACTGGTCGGTGTGGCGCTCGCGCACCACCGGGTCGCCCTCGTCGGGGTCGGGGTTTGCGAAGTCCGCCTGGAGGACGTGGAGGTGGTCCTGCACCGCGCGCAGCATCTCGTCCACGTCGTCGTACCCCGTCGGGCGGATCGTCCCGATGAGCGCGTTCGCCTCGTCGACGGTGCCGTACGCCTCGATTCGGGGGGAGGTCTTCGACACCCGCGACATGTCGCGGAGGTCGGTCTTCCCCTCGTCGCCGCGGCCGGTGTAGATGGGCATCGGATCGGGGCTCAGGCGAGCGTTCGCTCGACGTACTCGAGGATGTTCGCCGACTCGTTCATCGTCACGCCGTGCTCGTCGTCGACGAGCACGGGGACGCCGCGCTGCCCGCTGACGCGGGCGACCTCGTCGCGCTTCGAGTGCAGGGCCTCGGTCCAGATCGTCTCGTACTCGACGTCGGCCTCCTGTAGCGCGTCGTGGACCTTCTCGCACCACGGACAGCCGTCCAGCGCGTACAGCGTAATGGACATGTCCGGACCGTGGGTCGCTGCCGGCAAGTAGCTTGTCACGGCCGGCGTCCCCGACGGCATCGCAGACGAGGGCGACGGCGGCGTGGCGCCGGCCGACCGCGCCCCCGGCCGGTTCCCGAACGGTGAAGTGGTCCTCACCACACCGGCGCGTATGCAGCACGGGATCGATCTCGAGTCGTACTACGACCTGCGACAGCTCTCGGAGGTGTCGGTCTCGCCCGACGGCGAGCGCGTCGCGTTCACCGCACAGGAGTCGGACCCGACGGCCGACGAACACCGGACCGGCCTGTACGTCGCGCCGGCCGACGGGAGTCGCGACCCGCACCGACTCACCCGCGCGTCCTCCGCCTCGTCGCCGACGTGGGGACCAGACGGCGACACGCTCGCCTTTCTCGCCGCCCGCGACGACGACCTCGACCGCAAACGCGGCCGCGACGACGACGGGGACGACGGGACGGACGAGGCTAACGAGGCGGAGTCCGACGGGGACGACAGTGACGACGGAAACGGTGGCGACGACGGCAACGGCGGCAACGGCGACGAGAAGCCGAAGCCGCAGGTGTGGGCCTTCGATCTCGCGCTCGGCGGCGACGCGCGCCAGTTGACCGCTTTCGAGCGCGGCGTCAAGGAGTTCGACCTCGCGCCCGACGGCGAGCGCCTCGTCGTCGCCGCGCGCGATCCGACCGACGAGGAGGAGGAGTACCTCGACCGCCGGGAGGACGGCGGCCCCATCGAGGTGACGCGGCTCCAGCACAAACGTGACGGCGCCGGCTGGCTCGACGACGTGACCACCTACCTGTTCGTCGGCGACGTGGACGCCGACGGGGCCGACGCCGCCGACTTCGAGCGCCTCGACGACGCCTACGGCGCCGGCTCCGCGGAGCCGCTCGCGGGGCTCCAGCCCGCCTGGGGACCGACCGACCGCATCGCCTTCACCACCTGCGTCGACGACGACGACCCCGACGATTCGGGCGCCTACGACGTGTGTACCATCGCCCCCGACGGCTCCGACCGCCGTGTCGTCACCGACGGGAGCCTCCGGTGTGCCTCGCCGACGTGGTCGCCCGACGGCGACCGCCTCGCGTTCGACGGCAGCAACTACGACAACTGGTACGAGCCCAACGAGGCGTACGTCGCGCCCGACGAGGCCGACGCCGACTTCCGGTCCGTCTCCGGCGCGTTGGACCGGACGCTCGCGCGCGGCGCCGCCCCCCGCTGGCTCGACGGCGACACCGTCGTCGTGCCGATCGCCGACGAGGCGTGGACCCGCCTCGCGGTGTGCCCGCTGGACGGCGAGCCGCGGCGGGCGTTCTCCCGGCAGGGTCGCGACCGCACGATCGTAGCGTTCGACATGGCCGGCGACACCGTCGCGCTCGGCCTCACGGGCGCCGACCAGCCCCCGGACGTGTACGCCGTCCCCGGCGCCGAGTTGCGCGAGAACGACGCCGGCGGCCCGACGAAGCGCCTCTCGGCGCTCAACGCCGAGTGGCTCGAGGAGCGCGCCGACGCGCTGCCCGACTGCGAGGTCGTCGCCTACGAGAACGCGGACGTTCGCGGGAGCGAAGCTCCCGAGAGCCAATCGGAAGCGGACGCTTCCGATGACGGCGAGGAGATCGAGGCGGTCGTCTACTACCCCGCCGACTTCGACGCCGACGTGGACGACCCTCGGCCCGCGATCTGTGCGATCCACGGCGGGCCGATGAGCTACGACGCCCCCGGCTTCCGGTTCGACGTGACCTACTGGACGAGCAAGGGGTACGTCGTCGCGAAGCCGAACTACCGCGGGTCAACCTCCTACGGTCGCGCGTTCTCGGAGTCGCTGAAGGGGACGCGCGGCGAGTTGGAGTCCGACGACGTGATCGCGGCGATGGACCACCTCGTCGACGAGGGCGTCGCCGACCCCGACCGGCTGTTCTGCACGGGGTTCAGCTACGGCGGGATCACGACCGCGCACGTCGTCACCCGAACCGACATGTTCGCGGCCGCCGCGCCCGAGCACGGCATCTACGACTTCTACAGCAACTTCGGCACCGACGACAACCACAACTGGCACCAGTGGGAGTTCGGGATGCCGTGGGAGAACCCGGAGCTGTACCGCGACATCTCCTCGATCACTCGGGTCGACGAGATCGACACGCCCCTCCTGATCACCGCCGGCGAGGAGGACTGGCGGTGTCCGCCGACGCAGGCCGAGCAGCTGTACGTCAGCGTGCGCAAGCAGGGGGTGGACGCGAAGCTCGTGATCTACCCGAACGAGCACCACAACATCGGGACGCCCGAGCGGGCGACCCATCGCATCGAGGAGTTGACGGAGTGGTTCGAGACGCACCAGCCGGACGCGGACGAGTGAGCGAGCCGAGCGACTGAGACGAACCACGCACGGCGGCGACACCGGATGCCGGCCGATCCCGCCGCCTACTCCTCGCGTCGCGCCCGCGCCGCCGACAGCAACTCCGCGAGGTCGCCGTACGGCACCCCGCCCTCCATCCCCTCGTAGGTCCCGGTTTCCAGCAGTTCCTCGCCGATCGACTCCAGCTTCCCGAGGGTCGCGCGCATCGGGCCGGAGCCGACGCTGACGCGCGCGACGCCGAGGTCGCCGAGCTCGGGAACGGACGGCGCGCCGGGGCCCCCGAGGACGTTCAGCGGCGCGTCGATCCGGGTTGCGAGCGCATCGATCGTCTCCGCGTCCGCGACGCCGGGGACGAACACGCAGTCGCTCCCGGCGTCGACGTAGGCGTTCGCGCGCTCGACCGCGCGGTCGAGCCGGTCCGCCTCGTCGCCGACGCCGGCCCAGAACACGTCCGTGCGGCCGTTGACGACCGCCGGGATCCCCGCGTCGTCGGCGGCCTCGCGGGCCGCCCGGATCCGGGCGGCGTGCTCGGCCGTCGGCCGCAGCGGGTTCTCGGGGTCGCCGGTGCCGTCCTCCAGGTTGACGCCGACGGCGCCGGCGTCGAGCGTGCGCGCGACCGTCTCGGCGACGGCCTCGGGCGTGTCGCCGTAGCCGGCCTCGATGTCGGCGCTGACGGGGACGGCGACGTTTCCGGCGATCCGCTCGATCGCCGCGATCATCTCCTCGCGCGGGACGTGCTCGCCGTCGGGGTAGCCGAGCGACGCCGCGACGCCGGCGCTGGAGGTGCCGACGGCGGCGACGCCGAGGCGCTCGAACACGACGGCGCTGGCGGCGTCCCACGCGTTCGCGAGCAGGAGCGGTCCGTCCGTCGAGTCCGTGTGCAGGTCCCTGAGCGTCCGTGCGCGTCGCCGTTGTGTCTCGCGGCTCATGGTCGGTCGCGTACACCGTCGCCGTCGCTCGCGATAACTGTATGGCCGGCGTCGAAGCCGCCGAGCGAGCCGCTGCTGTGGAGTGTGAAAGAACCGAAACGTGGGTCGCGCCCGAGAGCGCGGTCGTTCGTAGTGTGTGCCTTACAGGCGGGTAACGTTCGTCGCGCGCGGGCCCTTCTCGGCCGTCTCGATGTCGAACTCGAGCTCCTCGCCCTCCTCCAGATCGCCGCCCTCGATGTCGTCCATGTGGACGAAGACGTCGTCGTCGGAGTCGTCAGTCGCGATGAAACCGTAGCCGCCGGTGTCGTTGAAGAAGTCGACCTTCCCTTTCGCCATACCCGTTCGAGACGAGGTGTACTGATAACCCTTCCGTACCGCGGTTCCGTGCGTCACTGAGCGTCGTGGGTCCGGGACACACGGGCGCGGTCCGTGCCGTCGACGGCGTCGACGGCGGCCGGATCCAACGGACGGTCGCGAACCGGCGGTCGGTTCCCTCAGGAATTGGACGATCCATGTTCATCACCGACTAGTCATGGTAATACGTATCGTTGATCGTCCGTTCGGTGGCGGATCACAAGTCATCGGATGTAATTAAGGACGGTACAGGACAGGACTTTTTACCGACGATCGTGCTCGAATCATCCGTATATCGAATACGTTCGGGCGCGATAGCGCTTGATTCCCGACTATTCGGGCACTCGACCATGGCAAACAAAAAAGAACGCTGGAAGGACGAGTTGTACGGCGACGCGGTGCGCGAGAAGATCGAGGAGTTCGCCGAGCGGGGGTGGGAGTCGATCCCGGAGGAGGAGCGCGAGGAGTGGTTCTCGCGGTTCAAGTTCTGGGGGGTGTTCCACCACCGCGGCGGCCAGGAGAGCTACTTCATGATGCGGCTGACCAACTGCGGGGGCGTGTTGGAGCCGGGGCAGCTGCGCGCCATCGGCGAGGTGGCCCGCGAGTACGCGTCCGGGCCCGTCTCGAACCCGGAGTTCGGCGACGCGTGGGTCGACCTCACGACGCGCCAGTCGATCCAGCTCCACTGGCTGAAGCTGGAGGACATCCCGGAGATATGGGAGAAACTGGAGGCGGTGGGCGTCTCCTCGCGCTCGGCCGGCGGCGACACCATGCGCAACGTCACCGGCTGTCCGGTCGCCGGGAAGGACGCCGGCGAGTACGTCGAGACGCGGCCGCTGCTCGAGCGCATCCAGACGGACCTGCGCGACGACGACGCGCTCGCGAACATGCCCCGGAAGTTCAACATCTCGGTGACGGGCTGTCGCGAGGGCTGTGCGCAGGACGCGATCAACGACGTAGCGCTGGAGCCCGCGCGGAAACTGATGGGAGGAGAGGAGATCCGCGGCTTCAACGTCCGCGCGGGCGGCGGCCTCGGCGGCCGCGAACCGCGTCGCGCCCGGTCGCTCGACGTCTTCGTCCGGCCCGAGCACGCTTACGAGGTCGTCCGGACGTTCGTCGAGTACTACCACGAGGAGGGGAACCGCGAGAACCGCAACAAGAACCGCGGCCGCTTCTTCGTCGACGAGCACGGCACCGACGCGATCCGCGAGGCGCTCGCCGAGCGCGTCGACGTCGAGTTGGCCCACGCGGGGACGAACCTCCGCGACGAGTACACCTACAACGCGGGGCGGTCGCCCGCGCGCGGCAAACACGACCACGTCGGCGTCCACGGGCAGGCGGACGGAGGCAACTACGTCGGCCTGTCGGTCCCCGTCGGCCGCATGGGCGCCGAGGAGGCCATCGAACTCGCCGATCTGGCCGACGAGTACGGCTCGGGCGAGGTGCGGCTCACCCGCCGACAGAACCCCCTGATCGTGGACGTGCCCGACCACGCGCTCGACGACCTGCTCGACGAGCCGCTGTTGGAGACGCACACGCCCGATCCGACGCTGTTCGACCGCGGCGCCGTCGCCTGCACGGGGACGGAGTTCTGCTCGCTAGCGCTCACCGAGACGAAGGCGCGGATGGCCGTGATGCTCCGGTGGCTCCGGCGCAACGTGGAGGTACCCCAGGATGTGACACAACTGAAGATCCACTTCTCGGGGTGTACCGCCGACTGCGGGCAGGCGATGACCGCCGACATCGGCCTGCAGGGGATGCGCGCCCGCAAGGACGGCGAGATGGTCGAGGCGATGGACGTGGGCGTCGGCGGCGGCCTCGGGCCGGAGCCGTCGTTCATCGAGTGGACGCGCCAGCGCGTCCCCGCCGACGAGGTACCGGGGCTGATCCGGAACCTCGTGGAGGCGTTCGCCGCGCTGCGCACCGAGGGGCAGTCGTTCCGCGAGTGGGTCGACGCCACCGGCCACGAGACGCTGGTCGAACTCGCCGAGCCGGAGGAGACCGACTACGAGGACCCCTGTCTCGCCGACGCGAAGCAGTCGTGGTACCCCTTCGCGGACGGCGAGAGCCCCGCCCCGACGGACGCCAGCGGCGAACCCCTCCCGAGCGATGACTGAGGACGACGCGCCGGCGGCCGACCCCCACGCGGCCGGCAGCGACGGTGGAGCGCCCACGAACGCGCCCGCGGACGCGGCGCCGGAGCTGTTCGGCGCCGACGCGGGCACGACCGCCGCGCCCGCGGAGACGACGACCGCGGCGGCCGCGTCGGCGCAGACGACCGCGACCACGGAGGAGGAGCCGTGACCGACCCCGTCCCGACGACCTGCATGCGGTGTGCGGTCGGCTGCGGACACCTCCAGATCGGGGTCGACGCGGGCTACGGCGTCGACTCCGTCCGCGGCGACGTGTCCCACCCCGTGAACCGTGGCCTCGCGTGCCAGCGCGGGATCAGCGAGTCGGCAGACCCCGACGGCGAGTGGCTCACCCGGCCGCTCGTGCGCGAGGACGGCGACCTGCACCCGACGACGTGGGACGTGGCGCTGGACCGCGCGGTCGCGGGCCTGCGTGCGGCCGCCGCGGACGACCCCGACGGCGTCGCCGTGCTCGGCAGCGGCCAGCAGACCAACGAGGCGGCCTACGCGCTCGGGAAGCTCGCGCGCGGCGGCCTCGGCACGCGCTACTACGACGCCAACACGACGCTGTGCATGGCGAGCGCGGTGACCGCCTACTACGACGCCTTCGGCAGCGACGCGCCGCCGTGCACCTACGACGACATCGACGACGCGGTCACTCACGTGGTTTGGGGCGCCAACCCCGCGGTCGCCCATCCGGTCATGTTCCGGTGGATCGAACAACGCGCCCGCGAGGACGACGCCCGGCTGATCGTCGTCGACCCGGTGGAAACGAAGACCGCGGGCGTCGCCGACGCGCACGTCGCCCCCGATCCCGGGACGGACCTCGCGCTCGCCCGGGCCGTGCTCGCCCGGGTCGTCGAGCGCGACGGGGTCGACGAGGGGTTCGTCGCCGGGGCGACGGAGGGCTTCGAGTCCCTGCGCGAGTCGCTCCCGTCGGTCGGGTCGGCGGCCGCGACCGCCGGCGTCGACCCCGCGGTCGTGGACGACCTCGCCGCCGCCCTGGCCGACCCCACCCTGATCTACTGGGGGATGGGCGTGAACCAGAGCGTGCAGGGCACCGACACCGCCGCCGCGCTGATCGATCTCTGTCTCGCGACGGGGAACCTCGGCCCCGGCACGGGGCCGTTCTCGCTGACCGGACAGGCGAACTCGATGGGGACGCGGATCTGTTCCTCGAAGGGGTCGTGGCCCGGCCAGCGCCCGTTCGACGACCCAGTCGAGCGCCGCCTGCTGGCCGAGGCGTGGGACGTGCCCGTCGACCGCCTGCCGGACGACCCCGGGCCCGGCCCGGTCGGAACCGTCGAGGCCATCGAGGACGGCCCCGTCGAGGCGGTGTACGCGGTCGCGACGAACCCGGTCGCGGGGATGCCCGACGCGGGCGCGGTGCGCGAGCGCCTCTCGAACGCTTTCCTCGTCGTGCAGGACGCATTCCACACCGAAACGACCGCCCTCGCGGACGTGGTGTTGCCGGCGGCGACGTGGGGGGAGTCCGCGGGGACGACGACGAACATGGAGCGGCGGGTGTCGCGGGTGCGGTCCGCGACCGCCCTCCCGCCGGACGTGCGCACCGACCTCGACACGATCACGACGCTCGGGGAGCGGCTCTCCCCGGGACTGTTCCCCGCGACCGAACCCGAGGCGGTCTTCCATGAGTTCGCCGCGCTGACGGCGGGCACCCCGGCCGACTGTTCGGGTATCTCCTACGACCGCCTCGACGACGCCGGCGCGGTGCGGTGGCCCGCACCCGACGCGCGCTCGGAGGGCGGCTACCGCTACCGCGACGGCGACGGAAACGGGGACGGCGACGGCGACGAAGGCGGGGTCGAGGACCCCGGAAGCGACGACGCCGGCTGGGCGTTCGAGACGCCCTCGGGTCGCGCGCGCTTCTCCTCGGCCGTCGACGGCGCGCTGGCGGAGCCGGTCGACGATGACTACCCGCTCACGCTGACCACCGCCCGCGAGGCCGACGGCTACAACACCGGCGTCCGCTCGCGCGGGGACGTGACCGACCCCGCGCCGCTCGCGCGGGCCCATCCCGACACCCTCGCGAAGGCGGGGCTGGACGGGGACGCGACAGTCGACAGCGATGCGACCGCCGACGGCGACGATACCGCCGAGGGCGACGCGACCGCGACGGTCGCCTCGCGCCGCGGGGCGGTGCCGGTGCGGCCGGAGGCCGACCCCGCGGTCCCGCGCGGGCTGGTCTGGCTCCCGATCCACCACCCGCGCACGAACGAGCTGACGCTGCCGGAGACGGACCCCAAATCGGACGAGCCGAACCTGAAGCAGTGTGCCGTGCGGCTGGCACCGGCGACGGCCGGGACGGGCGAGTCGACCGACGCCGCCGCGCGCGACGCCGCCGCGGCCGACCCGGAGGTGATCGGCGATGACTAACAAGATCGAGCAGCTGATCCTGGCGACGGTCGCGTTCTTCTGGGCCTTCCTCATGTGGTTCTCGACGGCCGCGTTCTCGCCCAGCATCGGCCAGTTCTACGGGCTGACGACGGGACAGCTGGCGCTGCTGGCGAGTTCGGCGATCTGGCTGTCGCCGCCGGGGCGCGTGCTCGCCGGCTGGGCCGCCGACCGCTTCGGCGCGCACAACGTCTTCGCGTTCGTGCTGGCGGCGACGGGCGGCGTCTCGGTGCTGTCGGCGTACGCCTCGGAGGTGGCGTTCCTCTCGGCGTTCGAGGTGCTGTTCGTCGAGCGGATGGTCGTCGCCAGCGCGGGTGCGACCTTCGTCGTCGGCATCCAGCACGTCGCCCAGTGGTTCGACGAACACGAGATCGGCACCGCCGAGGGGCTGTACGCCGGGACGGGCAACGTCGGCGCCGGCGTCGGCGCGCTGCTGCTCCCCCGGATCTACGGGACGAACTTCTCGGAGGCGTTCCTCCATCTGGGGCTCGTGGCGATCGGGATCGCCGTCGTCTACAAGTGGCGCGGGCGGGCCGCCCGCGACCGCGCGACCGCCGAGACCGCCAAGGCGAACACGTCGCTCGGGGACACGCTGTACGTCTGGACGCGCTACGCCGCCGTCGGGCTGATGCTGGCGTACGCGATGTCGTTCGGGCTGGAGATCGCGATGAACTCGTGGCTCCCCACCTACTACGCCGACGGGTTCGCCGGCCCCATCTCGGATCTGGGCTTCGAGGGCGTCGCGGCCGTCCAGACAGCTGCGGGGACGTTCGCGGCGGTCCAGTCGTTCAACGCCTCGCTGTTCCGGCCGTTCTCTGGGTACATGTCCGACCTGTGGCAGCGCAAGGGGTGGACGCCGTACCCCGTCCTCTCGACGAGTCAGGAGTACTCGCCGCGGGTCCACTGGCTGATGACGGCGCTGATCTGTATCACGGTCGCGATGCTGGCGCTGACGGCCGCCGGGTTGGCTGGTCTGCTGCCCGTCTCCGTGGTCGTGCTCGCCGTCTTCGGCGTGACTGTCAGCTTCGGCACCGGCGGCGTGTTCGCCATCGTGCCGGTGCTCTTCGAGGACCGCCCGGGCACCGCCTCGGGGTTCGTCGGCGGGGTCTCCACGAGCGGCGGGATCGTCTACCCGCTCGTGTACGGCTACGTCCCGAACATCCACGCGGGCTACGCCGTCGTGGCGGTGGTCTTCTTCGTCCCGATCATGGCCTTCTACCTGTGGGCGATGCGCCACGACGACGACCCGCGCGACCACGGGATCGGCTCGGCGCGGCGCTGGCTCGGCGACCGCGGCGGCGACGGCGTCGCAGCCGCGGGGGGTGACGACTGATGGTCGACGTCGAGTCGGGGCCCGAACGGGACGCCGAGTCGGGCCCCGAACGGGACGCCGAGTCGGGCCCCGAACGGGACGCCGGCTCCGCCCCGGAGTACGACGACTGGTACCGGTGGGGGCGGGTCGTGTTGTACGCCGAGATGGTCCTCGCGATCCTCATCACGGCGTTCTCGCTGTACCTCGCGTTCACCGGGCGGGCGGGGTTCATCGCGTGATCGACGCGCTCGTGGTCCTCGCCGGCGGGCGGTCGACGCGCTTCGGCGACCGCGAGAAGGCCGTCGCCAAGGTCGCCGGCGCGCCGATGATCGTCCGTGTAATCGACCGCCTCGCGTCGGCGGTCGGGAGGACGGTCGTCAACTGCCGGCGCGACCAGCGGCCCGTCATCGCCGACGCGCTCGGGTCGCGGCCGGTCCGGTTCGCGATCGACCCCGTCGCCGACGCCGGCCCGGTCGCGGGGATGGCGACGGGGCTGGAGGCAGCGGCCGACGCCGGGGCGACCCGAGCGCTCGTCGTCGGCTGCGACATGCCGGGGCTCGACGCCGCGACCGCGTGCGCGCTTGCGGCGCGCCTCGACGGCGGCGATAGCGACCACAACGATAGCGGCGGCGGTCATCGTGACGCCAACGACGCCACCGGCGGCGGCGGGTCCGACGCCGACGCGGTCGTTCCCGTCGCGGACGGCCGTCGCCAGCCGCTCGGAGCGGTCTACCGTGTCGCGCCGGCGGTCGAGGCGTGCGCGGCCGTCCGCGACGACGGCCCCCTGACGGCGGTGCTCGACCGCCTTCGAACCGTCGAGGCCGCCGTTCCCGCCGAGCCGTTCGTCAGCGTGGACACGCCCGAAGCGGTCGCCGCGGCGGCCCGGCGGCTCGGGGAACGGACCGGACAGTAGACGGGCGCGACGGCGCGACCGTCGTCACTCGGTCGCGTGTCGCTGTGCGGCCGTGCGGACCGGGTCCGGAAGCGGCTCGGGGCCGTCCTCGCCGATCGCGACCTGGACGGTCTCGCCCTCGGCGACGAGACGGTCCTCGTAGTGCAGTTCGTACCCGAACGTGAGGCTGGTCGTCCCCACGTCGGTCACCTCGAGGACCGCACGGACGGTGCCGGTGCCCTGAATCGGCGCGCGAAAGTCGATCGAGAGCGACGCCAGCGCCGCCTGCGAGTCCGCCAGATCGATGCCGACCTCCTCGCGGAAGAAGGCGGTTCGTACCTCCTCGAAGTAGGTCGCGTAGACGGCGTTGTTCACGTGGCTCATCGGGTCGAGGTCGCGATAGCGGACCGGAACCGTCGTCTCGAAGGTCATACGCGGTGGTCGGCTGCCGGGGATTTCGGGCTATCGTTCCGCGACCGTGGGCGCGACGCCGCCGGGGACCGGAGTCTTGAAAGTGTCCGCCCACACACCGGGAAATATGAGCCTCGAGATGGAGTTCCACTGCCCCGACTGCGGCGAGACGCAGGACTTCTGGCGCGTCGCCGCGATGACGCTGCACCTGGGCGAGAAGACGAAGTGGCGCTGCAACCACTGCGACTACGGCCTCACGCGGATCAACGGCGACCGCGCCGACCCGATCGAAGCGTAAGCGCGAGGCAGTTCTGACCCTTCCGTTCGTTCCCCCGTTCCGACCGCCCGGAGCGACTCGTCCGTCGTGAGCGGCGGAGTTCCACCGCTCCCGAGGTCAGTACCCCCGGATCCGGCGCTCCCGATCCCAACGCTCCCGGTTCCGGTGGGAGTCACTCAAAAAATGGAGCGGCGGTTCGGTCGCGGCGGACGGCGCGTCGATCAGTCGTCGTCGTTCGAGGTGATCGGCTCCGAGCGGTCCTCAGCGAAGCCGGCGGACTCCTCGATGCGCTCCTCGGCATCGGGGTCGAACTGCGTCTCGATGTCCTGGTAGCGGTCGACGAACGAGAGCGCGTGGTGGCTCTCGGTCTCGTGGCCGATGTAGCGCTCCTCCAGGTCCCACTGCGCCTCGGCGCCGTTCTCGGCGATGTTCTGCATGTCCTCGTAGACCGCGTGGGCGCCCGAGTGCAGCGCGTAGAGGGTGATGAACTGGTACGTGTAGCCCAGATCGCCCAGCTCCTCGAACGTGAGCGGGTCCTCCTCGGCGCCCCACTCGAACGAGGACGAGTAGTTGAACGCCAGATCCAGGTCGGGGTGCGTCTCGTGGATCGTCTCGGCGTACTCGACGGCGTCCTCGCGCGAGGGGTCGGGCATCTCGGGCCAGACGAGGTCGACGCCGGCGTCGGCGTATATCCGGCCGCGCTCGAGGTGCTCCTCCCAGTCGCCGTTGGCCGAGCCGTAGGCGTCGGTGCGGGCGATGACGACCGTGTCCTCGCTCTGCTTGGCGTCGACGGCCGCCTCGAAGCGCGAGCGCGCCTTCTCGCGGGAGACGATCTGCTTGCCCGCGATGTGGCCGCAGCGCTTGGGCGTCGTCTGGTCCTCGATGTGGACGGCGGCGACGCCGGCCTTCTCGTACTCGCGGACGGCGCGGCGGACGTTGTGGGTGCCGCCGTAGCCGGTGTCGCAGTCGGCGATGACCGGCAGGTTCGTCGCCTCGACCATGCGTTTGGCGTTCTCGACCATTTCGGTCATCGTCACCATCTCCAGGTCCGGGAAGCCGAACTGGCCGAGGACGGTGGAGTAGCCCGACATGTACGCGGCGTCGAGGCCGGCCATCTCCGCCAGCCGGGCGTCGAGCGCGTGGTACATCCCGGGGGCGAAGACGTAGTCCTGCTCGTCGAGCATCCGGCGCAGCTTCGCGCCCTGGGGGTTGTCGATGTCCTTCGTGAAGACGTCCTGGTCGAGTTCTGAGGGGTGCATTATTCGGAGTCCTCCATGAGCGCGATCTCGAACGGGTCGCGGCGACGGCGGCGCTCGGCGCGGTCGCGGCGGCTGTCTGCGGTGTCGGCGATGTCCGCGGTGTCGGTCGTCGTATCGGTGCGGCCCGTTCGCGTCCCCAGGTCGGGAACCAGCGGCGCGTCGGTCTCCCGGGACGGCCGGGTGCCGGCGGTGGGGCGGGTGGCGCGACGGCTCATCGGTCGTCGCCCTCCGTGGAGAACAGGCTCAGTTCGCGGTCGTCGATCTCGTCGAGGTCGGTCTTCGGATTCGGGTTGAACGTCATGGTGTGGGTCGTTCGGGTGGTGTGGGTGGCGTCGGCGGGTCGCGGTCGGTCGTAACGGCCTGTGCGTGTCCTGCTGCGGATTTGCGGTGATGTACACCCATGCTGTGTCGCCTCACCTGCGTCGAGTCGGGAGGACACAATAAATGTAACGAACTATAATGATAATATTCTATAACGGGTTTTTACCCCTGAGAAGCCCTTATTTGGTATTAGTTGCCACACGTTGCGGACGCCGAACCGACAACCCGATACGACCCACGCGAGAGGCGACGCGTATGTCGCGGGACCCTCGGGTGCTCACGCTCGCGCTCGTCGCCGTCGGCGGCGCCGCGGGCGCGTCCGCCCGCCACGCGGTCGGCGTGGCGCTCCCGGGGCTGTGGGGAACGCTCGCCGCGAACGTCTCGGGGAGCCTGCTGCTGGGCTTTCTCCTGTACGAGGCGCTTCGCACCGATCGCCTGGGCGACCGCACGCGAACGCTGCTGGCGACGGGGGTGCTCTCGTCGTACACGACCTACAGTACCTTCGTGGTCGAGACGGCGCGCGCGGATCCTGTCGTCGGCGTCGCGTACCTCCTCGGCAGCTACGGACTGGGGATCGGGGCGGCGGTCGTCGGTCGCGACCTCGCCGGGCGGGTCGACCCGCGGGACGACCGGGTGGTGCGGGTGTGACCCCCGCGACCGCCGCCGTCGCGCTCGGGGCAGCCTTCGACACGTTCGCGCTCGGGGGCGTCCTCCAGACAGCCATGCTCGCCGCGGTTCCCGACCCCGCGCTCGTCGCCGGCGGCGGCGCCGTCGGCGCCGTCGCCCGGTACCTGGTGGGCTCGGCGGTCGACCGCGAGTCGTTCCCGCTGGGGACGCTGACGGTGAACGTCCTCGGGAGCTTCCTGCTCGGACTGCTCGTCTTCCATCCCGTCGGCGGCGACGTGCTCCTGCTGGTCGGGACGGGCGCCTGCGGCGCCTTCACCACGTTCTCGTCGTTCTCCGTGGCGACGGTGCAGTTGTGGGACCGCGGCGACCGCGGACGCGCCGTCGCCTTCGTCGCCGGCAACACCCTCATCGCGGGCGGCGCCGTCGGGCTCGCGGCCGTCCTCGTCGGCGCGGTGTGAGCGCCGGGCGACCCCCGAAGACAGCCATCGACGCCGTCGCGACCGAAACGCCCGAGTCCCTCCCCGGCGTCGTCGCGGGTATGTCACGACGCGTACTCGTCGCGCTCGATCAGTCCGATCAGTCCACGAAGGCGCTCGACCACGCGCTGGCGGTCCACGGGGACGAGACGCTCGTGCTCGTCAACGTCGTCGACCCCACGCGATGGGTGTCCGCCGGCGACGGCGAGGGGATGGACCCGTACTACTCGAAGGAGTTGGAGGAATCGGCGAAGGAGGCGAGCGACGAACTGCTCGAATCGGCCGCCGAGCGCGCCCGCGACCGCGGCGTCGACGTGGAGACCGTCCGGCTGGTCGGCGGACCCGCCCAGTCCATCCTCGAGTACCTCGACGACGAGGGCGACGACATCGATCAGGTGGTGATGGGGAGCCACGGGCGCAGGGGGCTCACCCGCGTGCTCATGGGCAGCGTCGCCGAGAAGGTGACGCGGCGGTCGTCGGTTCCGGTGACGGTCGTTCGCTGAGGCGACGGCCGCGGACGGCGTGATCGGATCGGGTCGAACCCTCGTGGTACCACGACCCTCGGAAGGGTTATCCCGCGGTCGACCATACGTTTGTTTGCAATGGCAAACGGAAAGGTTGACTTCTTCAAAGACACTGGCGGCTACGGTTTCATTTCTACCGAGGACGAGGACGACGACGTGTTCTTCCACATGGAGGACGTTGGCGGTCCGGATCTGACGGAGGGTGAGGAGATCGAATTCGACATCGAACAGGCCCCGAAGGGCCCGCGCGCGACGAACGTCGTCCGCAACTAAGCCGATTTCGCGTCGCCCTCGGGCGACGGTGAACGGTTACTTCGATTTTGGCGCGACACACCGCTTCGCCTCCGAGCGTCGCGGCCGGCGGTCGTGGACGGCTCGTCACGTCGAGCGGCACGTCCGAACCCGGGAACCGTGGGGTGAGCGGCGAGGTCGGTACCCGTCCTCGCCCTCACCGCCGGTCGTGTCACTCCCCGTTGGCGTTCTCCGAGGCGTTGCGCGACTCGTCCAGCGCGTGCCAGGAGAGCCGCGGGTTCCGCGCCGCTGAGGTCTGGTCGACGCGACGCGACGCCGTCTTCGTCGGCGCCGCGTGCAGCTCCTCGTCGGTGTCGGCGAACGCCTCGTTGAAGGCGTTCGCCAGGTCCTCCAGCGAGCGCTTGTTCTCGACCTCGGTCGGTTCGGTCAACATCGCCTCCGGCACCATCTCGGGCCACTTCGTCGTCGGCGGGTGGACGCCGTAATCGAGCATCCCCTTCGCCACGTCGGCGGCGTCGCGCTCGCCCGCGGTCGCGGCGAACTCGTGGTGGAACGGCCCGTACGGCACATCCAGGTCCAGCAGGCTCGCGAGGTAGTTCGCGTTGAGTACCGCCTTCGCCGAGGCGTCGAGCAGTCCCTCGTCGCCCAGCCGGCGGATGTACGCGTACGCCCGGATCAACACGAGCCAGTTGCCCGAGAAGCCGTGCACCTTGCCGATGGAGTGTTCGGGGTCGAATAGCTCGTACTCGACCTCGTCGTCGTGGTCGTCCGCGTTGCCGTGGTCGTGGTCGTGACCCGCCAGGGCGCCCCCGTCGGCGGCGGTGGCGGTATCGGATCCGTCGGCGGCGCCGACGCGTCCCGCCTCGCCGGCTTTCCGCACTCTTGGCCGGGGGAGGAACTCGGCCAGTTCCTCGACGACGCCGACCGGCCCGGCGCCGGGACCGCCGCCGCCGTGGGGCGTGGCGAACGTCTTGTGGACGTTGTAGTGCATGATGTCGAAGCCCATGTCGCCGGGACGGGCGCGCCCGAGCAGCGCGTTGAGGTTCGCGCCGTCGTAGTAGAGCAGCCCGCCCGCGTCGTGGACGATCTCGGCGATCTCGACGATGTCGCGCTCGAACAGCCCCACGGTGTTGGGGTTGGTGAGCATCAGCGCGGCGGTGTCGTCGCTCACGGCCGCCTCCAGCGCCTCCACGTCGACGCGGCCGTCCTCGCCGGAGGGGAGCTCGACCACGTCGTAGCCGGCCATCGCCGCGGTGGCGAAGTTGGTGCCGTGGGCCGAGGCCGGGACGATCACCTCGCTGCGGTCGTTGCCGTTGCGCTCGTGGTACGCCTTCGCGACGGCGATGCCCGTGAACTCGCCGGCGGCGCCCGCGGGCGGCTGTAGCGTCACCGCGTCCATCCCGCCGATGGTCGCGAGGTACTCCTGGAGCCCGTAGAGGAGTTCGAGGTTCCCCTGCACCGTCTCGGGGTCGCGGTCTGGGTGGACCGCCGCGTTCGGGTCGGCCGCAACGTCGTCGGCGAACGAGGGGTTGTACTTCATCGTACACGACCCCAGCGGGTACGGCCCCGCCTCGACGCTCCAGTTCATCTGCGACAGGCGGGTGTAGTGGCGCGCCAGCTCCGGCTCCGAGAGTCCGGGGAGCTCCAGCGAGTCGCGCGTCAGGTCATCCGGGAGCGCGGAGCCCTCGCCGGGGTCGACCTCGGTCGAGTCCTTCTCCGACAGCAGCGGCTCGTTGCGGTCGTCGTCGCCGTAGCGAGCTTGGTCGTAGTTCACGCGAGCCACCTCCGTGGCGAGCGTGAGCTCGTCGGACGGAGTCCGACGTAGTTCATGCTGTCACCTCCGCGAACGCGGCGACCAGGTCGTCGGCCGCGTCGACGTTCAGGTCGGTCACGCACACCTGCAGCGTCCCGTCGTCGAGTGTGTGGACGGCGAATCCGTGTTCTTCGAGCCCTGCGGCGACGCCGGGCGCGTCGTCCACGCCGACCGTGAACTCACGGAAGTGATGGCGGTCGTCGAGCGGCGCCTCGACGCCGTCGAGCGCGTCGAGCGAGGCCGCAACCGAGGCGGCGTCGCGGACGCAGTCCTCGGCCAGATCGACGAGTCCGTCTGGGCCGAGGTACGCCGCGTGCATCGCCGCCCGCAGCGCCACCCACGCCTGGTTCGTGCAGATGTTCGAGGTGGCCCGCTCCTTGCGGATGTGCTGTTCTCTGGTCTGCAGCGTCAGCGTGAACGCCCGGCGGTCGTCGGCGTCCTCGCTCTCGCCGACGAGCCGGCCGGGCACCTGCCGGAGGTACTCCTCGCGACAGGCGAACAGGCCGAGGCCCATGCCGTAGCTCGCGGGTAGGCCGAGCGCGCCGGCCTCGCCGACGACCACGTCCGCGCCGACGGACGCGGGCTCCTCGAGCAGCGACAGCGCGACCGGGTCCGAGCCGACGCAAAAGAGCGCGTCGTGCTCGTCGGCGAGGTCGCCGACGGCCGCAAGGTCGGGCTCGATGGCGCCCGTCACGGTCGGCGTCTCGGCGTACACGAACGCGGTGTCCTCGCCGACCAGCTCCCCGAGCGCGTCGAGGTCGGCCGTGTTGTCGGCGTAGGGATACGTCTCGACCGAGAGGTCCGAGCCGTCGACGTAGTTATCGAGGGTGCCGCGCTTACCGTCGCGTAGGTTCTCGGGGACGAGCACGGTCGACCCGGAGGTCGAGCGAAGCCGGTCGGACAACAGCGCCGCCTCCGCGAGCGCGGTCGCGGCGTCGTACATCGAGCAGTTGGCGACCGGCAGCCCCGTCAACTCGACGAGGATCGACTGGTACTCGAACAGCGCCTGGAGGAACCCCTGGGTGATCTCCGGCTGGTACTGCGTGTAGCTCGTGAGGAACTCCGAGCGCGAGGAGAGGTCGTCGACGACCGCGGGGACGTAGTGGGAGTAGTGCCCGCGACCGAGGAACTCGGTGAGGTCGTCGTTGCGCGCGAACGTCTCCCGGAGGTCGCCGACGACCGCCCGCTCGCCGCGCTGTGGGATGCCGAACTCGCCGTCGAAGGCGACCTCGTCGGGGATGTCGAACAGGTCTGCCTCCTCGTCGACGCCGAGCGCGTCGAGCATCGCCGCCGTCTCGTCGGCGGTGTGGGGGGCAAACGGCGAGCCGCTCACTCCCGCGCTGCGTCCGCTCATCGGGGGACCACCTCGGCACGTCCGTGCGGGGCGAACGGCGTCGCGTGTCCACGTCTGTCCATACACGTGCCTACGACGCACCCACCAAGAGTCGTTCGTTCCCGGGCGGTGCGGCCGGGAGACGAAGGCCGAGGGTGCGGCCGGGGGACGTATCCGGCGGCGACGCCGAGCGACGGCGTGGCCGATCCCGTCGATCCTCCGAAGGCTGACCCGCTCGACGTGGACGACGACGCCTCGGTGTCGCCGCGGCCGTACGCCGACCTCGTGGCCGGCGTCATGGAGGCGCGCGGGTGCTCGAAGCCCGACGCCGAGGACTGGGTGGACGAGCACGGGCCCGAGGCGAGCGAGCGGTTCCTGCTGGCCCGGTGGGCGTAGGTCGGGCGGTCAGGACTCGCCGCCCGTCGGCGTCTCGGTGAAGGCCGACTCGTCCACGACCAGCCGCGTCCAGTAGGTCGTCCCGTCGTGGGCGACGACGTAGTCGCCGCTGGCCTCCCACTCCTCGTACGCCTCCTCCTGCCAGTCGTGAACGACGACGCGGTCGTGAGCGCGGAACCGCTCCACCAGCGACCGGAACGCGTCGCTCGGCTCCTCGTCGTGGGCGACGTGGTAATCGGCACCCGCGCGGGGATTCGGTCCGCCGTCGGGGTCGGCCGTGCCGGTAGCGGTGGCCGTCTCGACGATCTCGCGTTCCTCGGCGGGGAGCCCGTCGAGTTCGAAGCCGAACCGCTCGCGCACGTCGGCGCCGAAGGCGGCCGCCGAGGAGACGCGCTCGGCCGTCAGCTCGTACGTGTAGACCGTGTACGTGTTGTCGCTGTCGACCTCGAAGCGCGCCGGGCCGTCCGACCACACGATCACGGGGTACTCCGGCTCGGGAACCAGCACCGAGTCGGGCACGGTCTCGGGGCGGTACGACAGGCTCGTCCCGATCCCGACGGGGCGGCCGTCGTCGTAGCCGCGGCCCGCCAGCACCTCCCGGTCCACCGCCGGCAGGTCCTCGTATCGGATCCGCTCGCTGGGGCCGGGCGTCTCCTCGCCCTCCGTGACCCGGATCGGGTTGATCGTCACGCCGAACGAACGCATCTCGCGGGAGTCGACCCGTTCGGCGTCGAACCGATAGACGCCGTCGTCGACGACGACCGGTTCGTCGATCGGGAGGGGCTCGTCGGTGTCCTCGACGGTCGCCGATCCGGTCTCGACGACCTCGCGGGCGAGCGCGTCCGGGTTCCCGGGGTCGTCGTCGGCACCGTCGCCCGCGCCGAACGTGTGGAGGGCCGCGCGGGCGATGCCGGCGTCGTCGGCTGCGGCCATGCGGAGCGAGGCGGTCGGGGAGGGCGCACAGCCGGTGCAGCCGCCGG
The DNA here is from genome assembly GCF_019880245.1 of Halobaculum roseum. Taxonomy (NCBI): domain Archaea; kingdom Methanobacteriati; phylum Methanobacteriota; class Halobacteria; order Halobacteriales; family Haloferacaceae; genus Halobaculum; species Halobaculum roseum. The sequence continues at coordinate 2,496,141 of NZ_CP082286.1, read as the reverse complement.
TGGCGGTCACGGCCAGCGTCGCCGTCGTCGCGAGGAACGACCGGCGGTCGAGTGGCATGGCCGCCGGTACACGACTGCCGGGCAAGAAGTATCCGGAGGCGAAAAGCGCGATTGTAGCGACCGACGGGAGCTCGCGGGGCGGCTGTCGGTCGGGGGGCCGACGACCGATCGCGGGAGTCGACGGTCGGCGGTCGTCAGGCGATCTGGTCGCGGTACTCGTCGGCCGAGAGGAGGTCGTCGAGTTCCCCCTCATCGAAGTCGAGTTCGAGCATCCAGCCGTCGCCGAAGGGGTCGTCGTTGACGAGTTCGGGCGCGTCGAACAGCGCCTCGTTGACGGCGACGACCTCGCCGGAGACCGGCGCGTACAGGTCCGAGACGGCCTTGATCGACTCGACGACGCCGAACTCGCCGCCGGCCTCCACGGCGTCGCCCTCGCCCGGAAGCTCCACGAAGACCACGTCGCCGAGTTCGTCCTGTGCGAACTCGGAGATGCCGACGCGGCCCGTCTCCGGGTCGATCCACTCGTGTGACTCGCGGTAGCGCAGGTCCTCGGGAACGTCGAAGCTCATCGTCTATCGGAGTTGCCGGGGCGGGGGTACTTGGGTGTATCCGAACCGGCGCGGGTTCGCCGGGGGCGACGGGCCGACTCCGGCACCGCGCCGGTGACTCCGACACCGTGCCGGCGACTCGCGGGTCGCGATGGCGACTCGGCTCGTTACTCGAAGGCGTGGAGCGTTACTCGAAGGGAACCGAGACGACCTTCGCGCGCTTCTCGCGCCCGCGAACGACCACGCTGACCTCGGTGCCGGGGTCGGTGAGGTCGACCGGGAGGTAGCCGAGCGCGATCGGCTTGTCGAGGCTCGGGCTCATCGTCCCCGAGGTGACCGTCCCGACGACGTGGCCGTCCTCGTTTGTCACGTCGTAGCCGTGGCGCGGGACGCCGCGGTCGAGCAGTTCGATGCCGACGAACGTCTCCTCGACGCCCGCCTCCGCCTGTGCCGCGAGCGCGTCGCGTCCGACGAACTCGGCGTCCAGATCGACCGCGAACCCGATGTCGGCCTCGTAGGGCGTCCGCGGCTCCTCCTCGGGGTGGAAGTCCTGCCCCGAGAGGAGGAAGCCCTGCTCGATGCGCAGCGTGTCGCGCGCGCCGAGCCCGCACGGCGTCGCGTCGTCGGCGAACAGCGCCCACACCGCCTCGGCGTCGGCCCACGGGCACAGCACCTCGAACCCGTCCTCGCCGGTGTAGCCGGTGCGTGCGACCCAGCACTCGACGCCAGCGAACGGCGCGAACGTCGCCGAGAACTTCGGGAGCTCGAGCACGTCGGGGCCGCCGTCATCGACCGCGCTTGCGACGAGGTCGGGCGCCTCGGGGCCCTGCACCGCGAACATCGCCCAGTCCTCGGTGACGTTGCGGACCTCGCAGTCGAGGCCCCACTGGTCGCGGTGGTCGACCCACCGCTCGTGCATCTCGGCGTCGTGGCCCGCGTTCGGGATGAACAGGTACGCGGGGACCGTCCCGAGGGTCTCGTCCGTCCGCTCCTCGTCGGGGAGCCGGTAGACGACGGTGTCGTCGAGCATGACGCCGTCCTCGCGCGTGATCGCGGCGTACTGGGCGTCGCCCGGCGAGAGGGCGGTCACGTCGTTGGTGGTGAGGCGGTTCAGGAGGGCCGTCGCGTCGGGGCCGGCGACCTCGATCTCGCCCATGTGCGAGACGTCGAAGACGCCGGCTGCCTCGCGCACCGCCGCGTGCTCGGCGCGGATCGAGTCGAACTCCACGGGCATGTCCCACCCGCCGAACTCGGTGAACTTCGCGTCGCGCTCGGCATGGACCTCGCGCAACGGCGGGTTCCGGAGCGTCATACCCGACCCGTCGGTCGCTCCCGAGTAATCCTTTGGTATTCACCGTGACCGTCGACGCCGAACACGACGGCCGGTCCGGGTAGCGATGGAGAACGCTGTCCGGAGCCGACGCTGTTCATCCCGCGGTCGGCGGCGTGTGAGACCGCCGCCCCGTCGGCTCAGTAGGCGTCGACGTACGCCGCCACGTCGAGCAGCCGGTTCGAGAAGCCGTACTCGTTGTCGTACCACGTCAGGATCTTCGCGACGCCCTCGTCGTTCTCGCCGACGACGTTCGTCGAGCGCAGGTCGACGTACGAGGAGAACGGCAGCCCGAGGATGTCGCGGCTGACGACCTCGTCGTCGGTGTAGCCGAGCACGCCCGCGAGCGGGCCCGAGTCGGCCGCGTCGCGGAACGCCGCGTTGATCTCGTCGGCCGACGGCGCGTCCTCCAGGTCGACGACGAGCTCCGTGAGCGAGCCGTTCGGGACGGGCACGCGCATCGCCATGCCGTCGAGCTTGCCCTGCAGCTGCGGCAGGATCTCGGTGGCCGCCTGCGCGGCGCCCGTCGAGGTGGGGACGATGTTCTCGGCGGCCGCGCGGCCGCGGCGGGTCTTCGCCTTCGGCCCGTCGACGAGGTTCTGGCTGCCCGTGTACGCGTGGACGGTCGTCAGCGTCCCCGACTCGATGCCGAACTCCTCGTCGAGCACCTTCGCGACCGGCGTCACGGAGTTGGTCGTACAGGAGGCGTTCGAGACGACCGACTCGCCCTCGTACTCGTCCTCGTGGTTGACGCCGTACACGAGCTGTTTGACCGGCTCGTCGCCCTTCGGCGGCGCGGAGATGACGGCCACGTCGGCGCCCGCCTCGACGTGTCGCTCGGCGTCGCCCTTCGTCCGGAAGACGCCGGTACACTCCAAGGCCACGTCGACGTCCAGTTCGTCCCACGGGAGGTCCGCGGGGTCCTGCTCGTCGAGGATCGGAACGGCGGTGTCACCGATGGACAGCTCGCGCGCGTCGGCGTCGTAGGTGACGCCGTCGAGACGGCCCATCACCGAGTCGTAGGAGGCGAGATAGCGCATCTCCTCGCCGTCCATCACGTCGTTGATGCCCGCCAGCTCGATCCGCGGGTCCTCCAGGACGGCGCGGAAGACGTTGCGGCCGATCCGTCCGAACCCGTTCAGCCCCACCCTGACCGGCTCGTCGACATCGGCGCCAGCGTCGAGGTACGATTTACTCATATCCGAATTACTGCTGTCCGGGGCCTTATCGCTTGCGGGTGCGTCGGATCCGCGGTCCGACGTGTCGACCGTCGCCGGCGACGCCGGCTGAGTCGTCTGGTCCGACGCCCGCGTCGCCGTCACCGCCGGAGGCTCGGGGAAGCGACAGCACCGCGTCGGGGGCGCCGTCCGCGTCGACCACGCCGCCGTCGCCGCCGCCATCGCCGCTACCACCGCTACCGCCGCTACCGCCGTCACCCCACGCGCCATCGGCGCCGCCGTTCGCGGCCGCGGGGCCGCCGTCGGCGACGGTGCGGGAGCCGCCGTCGGGGGCGAACGACAGCGAGGCGCCGATCGCGTCGGCGCCCCAGCGGGCGACCCAGAGGTCGAGGTCGTCGGCGTGTTCGAGGGGCGTCTCCCTCCCGTTCGTGAGGGCGTCGATCTCGTGGGCGGGGACGCTCCCGTCGCCGCGGAACGCGACGGCGACGGCGTCGGGACCGGCCGCGCCCGCCGCGACCGCGATCCGGCCGTCGAGTCGGTCGACGAGCGCCGACACCGTCCGGGCGACGACCGTCCGAAGCGCCTCGGGGTCGACCGCCGCCGCCGGACAGTTCGACTCGACCGACACCGTCACCGATCGCTCGGCCTCCGCCTCGGCGACGGCGTCGGCGAGCGCGTCGGCGACGGACACGGGGACCGGATCGTCGGTCCCTCCGACGAGTTCGTCGACCACCCGCGCGTCCTCGGCGACCGATAGGAGATCCGCCGCGCGTCGCTCGGCGGCCGCGAGGTCGGCGCGGCCGGACCAGTCCTCGTCGCTCCCGTTGCCGTCGCTGTCGCCGCCGTCGTGGGCCGTCTCGTCGTCGCCGGCGGCGGCCTCCCGCGCCAACTGCACGTTGCCGAGCACGACGTTGAGGTCGTTGCGGATGTTGTGACGCAGCACGCGGTTCAACACCGCCAGCCGTTGCTGTCTGGTTCGTTGGGCGGTGATATCCTGGAAGACGACGCTGTAGCCGACCACGCCGCCGGTTCCGTCGCGAACCGCCGTCGGCGACACCGCGAACGTGCGCCGGCCGTCGCCCGCGTGAACCGAGACGGTCTGATCGTCGCGGTTCGGGTCGATATCGGTGCCGACCACGTCGTCGACCCCGCGCTTCAGCGTCGCCGACGGGTCGACGTCGAAGGCGGTCGCCGCCGCCGGGTTGACGCGGACGATCCGCCCGGCGTCGTCGACGAGCACGACCGGCGAGTCCAAGTGATCGAGCGTCGCCGCCTCGGTGAGCCGCCGCGCGGTCGGGTCGACCTCGAACATGTCCGTGACGTGGATCGCGTAGGCGTCGACGGCGACGTGCGCGGCGAACGCGACCGCGAGGAGGTTCAGGTACGGCAGGTCGCCGACTCCGAACGACCACAGCAGCGCCGGGACGACCGGCGGGACGGTGCTGGCGACGATCGCGGTGATCTCCGTGCGGTACAGCTCGTAGCGTCGGGCGGTGTCGAGCAGGACCACCGTCCCCGCCGCGATGATCCCGATGCCGGCGAGCCACACCGCCTCCCCGACCGGCGTGAGGTCGTAGCGGACGGTGACGAACGCGCCGGTCGGCACCGTTCGGAACCCGCGCCACAGCGCCCCGGTCGCGGGCGTCACGACCGCCAGCGAGACGATCGTCGCCGGGAACAGCCACAACAGCCGGTAGGCTCGCCTCCTGACCAACGCGCCGCGGCCGCTGTACGCGAGCGCGAACGTGAGAAACGGGACCGCCAGCCCGGCGATCCCCACCCACGCCACCGCCTCGATCGCGATCCGAACGCCGCGGTCGGGACCCAGCATCCCGACCGCCGTCGCCACGCAGAACACCGCCTGACCCGCGAACACGACGGCTAACCACGTCGCTCCCGGCCGCGACCGGTACCGGAACAGCAGCCGAACCAGCGCCGCGGAGCCGACGCCGGCGAGTATCGCCCCCGCGAAGAGCCCCAACCCCACACTCATTCGGTCGGAGTCGATCCCGTCCCGAGTTAATCGGTTCGCCCCCGAAATCACGAACGATACTGCGGCGGGCGGACGGACGCTGCCGGGGGGAGAAGGCTTATTCGGGGGAGCGAACTACCTCGGGCCAGCATGCGCGACGACCGCGACGATCCGTTCGGCGACATCTTCGATGAGATCGAGCGGATGATGAGCGAGATGGCCGACGCGGCCGGCGAGCCCGGCGGCGACGCCGGCTTCGGCGACGAGACCCACGTGTCGGTGTACGAGGAGGGCGAGACGCTCCGACTCGTCGCCGACCTCCCCGGGGTCGACAAGGAGGGGATCGACCTGCAGTGCGACGGCCGAACGCTCACGATCTCCGCGGAGGGCACCGGCCGCCGCTTCGACGAGCGTGTCCGCCTTCCCGTCCGCGTCGACGAGCACTCCGCGTCGGCGTCGTTCAACAACGGCGTCCTCGAGGTCACCTTCGACGCGCTGGAGCCCTCCGCCGACATCGATCTGGAGTAGCTTCCCGCGCCGGTTTCCCAACCCTCCGTACCGTCCCGCCTCGCCCTCTCCGGTCCCGGTACGCTACCGCGTCGCCGTCCGCCGGACCAGCGCCGCCAGGTCCGCGTCGAACCCCTCGCGGTACTTCTCGGCGGCGTCGATCGTCGGCCGGGCGTTCGTCTCGGAGACGACGAACCGGCCGTCCGACTCCAGCAGGTCGACCCCGAGCAGCGGGATCGAGAGCGCCTCGGCCGCGCGCTCGGCGAGCCGACGCGCCTCCTCGGGGAGGTCGACACGCTCCGCGACGGCGCCGCGGTGGACGTTGTGCTTCCACTTCCCCTCGGCCAGCGCCGCCTCCGGGAGCCGCCGCTCAACGGCGCCGGCGTACTCGCCGTCGAGCACCATCGCCCGGTAGTCGGTCGCGTCGGGGAGGAACGCCTGCAGCAGGTACGACTTGTCGCCGGTCGCGCGGTAGTCGTGGACGAGGTCGAGGTAGTCGGTCACGCCGAGCAGCGAGTCCGGATCGGACACCTTCGCGACGCCGACGCCCCGGGTCGTCGAGTTGGGCTTGACGACCAGGGGATAGCCGATCTCCGCGGCCGCCGCGAGCACCGCGTCGTCGTCGACGGGGTTGGACACGAGCCGCGTCTCCGGGGTCGGGAGCCCGGCGTCGGCGAGGCGAGCGAGCGACCCCGCCTTGTTGCGCGAGGCGAGCACCGCCTCGCGGTCGTTGACCCACGGGACGCCGAGGCGGGTGTCGATCACGGCGCCCTCCATCAGTCGCGACGGGTACACCCAGCCGGCGTCGAACCCGGCGAACTCGTCGGGCAGAGCGTCGCCGGCGCGGTCGCCGGTCCCGCGGTCGGGGTCGTCACTGTCCGCGCCGGCGACCCGGAGCACGCGCTCGTCGGGTCGGACGTGTTCGACGGCGATACCGTGCGGGGCGAGGCGCTCGCGGAGGCGCTCGAACGTCTCCGCGCGCGTCGTGACGGCGAGCCGGAGGTCCGGGTCGGCCGGAGGCGTCGTCATCTGGCTACCGGTACCAGGGTCGCCCGGCGTATAGCGGTTCGGCTCGTTGGATGTCGACGGGTCGTGAGGGAGAGCGGAGAACGCGACGAACGCCGGGACGCGTCCGCCCCCGCCGCCCGTCGGCCCCTCACGGGTCGTGCGAACAGCGGTCGCCGCAGTCGCCCGTACAGCCACAGTCGGACGTCCCGCAGTTCCCGCCACAGCTCCCCTTCCGGAACACGAGGAGCGCAACCGCGAGGCCGACGGCGCCCGCCGGCGCCCCCGGGACCGACCCGAGGAGCGGAACGGCGACCGTGCCCTCGCCGATCGTCACGAGACTTGCCCCGGCGAGGAGTCCGGACAGCAGCATCACGATCCCGCGCATTCCGAACAGGGTCCGTGTGAACGAGGCGAGCCGCCGCCTCGTTGTCACGCGATCCGACTCGGAGGGCATCGTCGACACTTCTCGAAGGTGACACATATAGCTGGGGGAACGCCGGTCGGACCACCCCGAGCAGTCGGCGGAGACCCCGACACGCTCCCACACGCGCACCCGGAGAAACGAGGCTTCTTACGGCGCGACGCGGTAGCGAGGGTATGAGCGATCCCGACGTTCCCTCGCAGGTGCCCGCGGAGTGCCCGGGCTGTGGCGAGGAGACGCCCCACGAGGTGCTGAAGCCCGGCGGTCACGCCACGGTGCAGTGTACGGTCTGCGGCCACACCCACAAGGTCGAGGTGCCCGAGCCGACCACCGTCGACGTGGACGTGGTCGTCTCCCAGGACGGCGAGTCGTACACCGCGACGCTGGACGGCGAACCCGAGCAGGAGGTCGCGGTCGGCGACGAGTTCATCGTCGAGACCGAGGAGGCGATCCAGCAGGTGCGCGTCACCTCCATCGAGCTGTCGGGCGACCGCCGCGTCGAACAGTCCGACCTCGACCACGCCGAGACCGTCTGGACGCGCGTCGTCGACAACGTCGCCGTCAACATCACCGTCCACCCGAAGGACGGCCGTCGCGACGAGACCCGGAGCCTGAAGGTGTACGTCCCCGGCGACTACGAGTTCACGGTGGGGAAGACGGTCTCCTTCGGCGACGACGAGATCGAGATCGAGGGCGTGCAGGTGCGCGACGAGGCCGCCGACGCCTACCGCCACGAGAAGTTCGATCACGAGGGCGACATGGTGTACGCGAAGGACGTGAAGCGCGTGTACGCCCGCGACACGAAGACCGCCGCCTGGTCCGCCTGGTAGGCCCCGCGCCGGATCGGGACGTTCGAAACCGACAACCGTCGGATCCTCCGGACCTCGCTGGGGTCGACCAACGGCGCCCATCTGTCCGTGGCTGCGGGCACGTAATTGATAGCCACCAGATACTTATCTCTCTCAACACGTCTGTGTAACACGAGAGCGGACCTGCTCGCCACAGGGAGCCGTACCTCGTTGGGACACGTCATCCGGGTTCCGCCGGCAACACATGAGTGAGTCCACATTTGCCGCCTCCGAGGCGAGAGCAGAGCTCTACGAGTGCATTCGCAGGAACGTTCCCTTCGATCGGAAGGCCGAGGACGCACTGGAGCTGGGCAAGCAGTTCCTGGGCGTGGAGAACGGCCATCTCACACGGATCGACCGGGAGACCGACTACTGGGGAGCGATAGCCAGCACTGATCCGGACGACGGCCGGTTTCACGCCGGGTTGGAGCTGGATCTCGGGCGGACCTACTGCCGTCGAACCGTCGAGTCGGACGGCCAGATCTCGCTCCACGACGCGCCCGAACAGGAGTGGGAGGACGACCCTGCGTTCGAGACGCACGGCCTCCACTGCTATCAGGGGACGACCCTCGTCGTCGACGGGGAGCCCTACGGGACGGTCTGTTTCGTCGCCGAGGACGCGCGCGAGGCGTTCGCAGACGACGAACTGTTGTTCTCCGAACTCCTCGCCCGGCTGCTCGAACGCGAACTCGAACGGTATCGACACGAGGCCGAACTCGAACGACAGACCGACCTCGCCACCGTGTTGAACCGCGTTATCAGGCACAACCTGCGGAACGACATGTCCGTCATCCGCGGCCACGCGCGGCTCATGGCCGAGGAGTTGGATGACGACTCTGCGGGCGACGTGGTACTCGACCACGTCGACAGTCTCCTGGAACTGAGCGAGAAGGCACGCACGTTGGACCGGATCAGGGCTGCCGAGCCGGATCACGAGTCGATCCAGGTGTCGACGCTGGTCGAACGCGTGGCGGGGGGCGTCGCCGCCAGATACCCCGCGGCATCGGTCTCCGTGAAGTCCGACACGGCGGTGACGGCCGACGTGCTGCCGAGCTTCGGCCGCGCCGTCGAGGAACTCGTCGAGAACGCCGTCGAACACGGCGGCGAGGAGCCGACGGTCACCGTCGCCGTCGAGACGAGTCCGGGCGCCGTCGAGGTACGGGTCGTCGACGACGGCCCCGGCCTCCCGGAGTACGAGGTGAACGTGCTGAACGCGGGGAGGGAGAGCCCCCTCCTCCACGGGAGCGGCCTGGGACTGTGGCTCGCACGGTGGGTCGCGACCGGACACGGCGGGTCGCTCGAGGCGACCGACACCGACGGCGGGACGACGATGACGGTCACGGTCCCGCGGACGGCCCCCACGGGCGAGCGCCGCGGCTGACGGGCGGACGCGACTCGACCGGTTGCGGGCGACCGTCGAGGCCCGTCCGGTTCCGGCGGTTCGACCGACTGTGACTGGGGCGAGAAGTGTTAGCTGGCGGATAAAAACGAGCTTCAGCGAGCGCTTTTGGTCCGACCGCCGGATCCGTTCGCCGATGCGAGCCAGTCCCCGACCGTCCCCGAGCCGGTTCCGATCGACCCGAACCCCCTCGGAGGGCCGACGATGAGCGAGTGGCGCGTCGCCGACCCGACCGCCCGCCTGACAGACCCCGACGCGGCCGAGGTGCCCCGCGAGACGACCTTCGCCGACGCCGCCGCGCACGCGAACTTCGTCGTCCACGAGCCGACGACGCTCCCCGACGACTGCGCCGTCGAGACGGTGACGTACCGGCCCGAACAGCCGCCGGGGCGCCCCGACGGCGTGAGCGCCGAGGAGTTGGGCCAGACGCCCTGGAGCGACGGCAACCCCGCAAGCGTCCGCGCCGTCGTCCGCGGCGACGACCGCGCGTTCCGGATCAAGCAGTTCCTCTACGACTGGGCGCCGCCGGCCGCGAGCGTCGCGCCGCTGTGGCGGACGCCCGACCCCACGCCGGTCAACTGCGGCGACGCGGTCGGGTGGCTCGGCATTGACTACCAGGACAGACGGGGCGCGTGCCTCCAGCGCGAGCGGGCCCAATTCGAGGTGTCGGTCACCGACGGCGAGTTCACGGACGACGAACTCACGGCGGTCCTGCGCGGGGTCGCGCCCGCCGACGCCGCCGCCAGCGCCGGGGTCCGCGGGGCGCCGTTTCACGCGCTGAACTACTGGGTCCGCTACGGCTGCCGTCCGCCGGGCGTTCCCCACGGCCTGTGGGACTACTCGAGCCCGCGACCGTACGACGGGAGCCGTCCCGTCTCGTTGGCGTCGCTCGCGTACGATCCGCCGGTGCGGCCGTTGGTTCCCGACGGCGACGCCGTCGTCCTCGACTCGGCGCTCGCGTTCCCCGACGCCGACGCCGTCGAACTGGTGTTCCGAAACCGCGCGAACGCGAGCGACCACCTCTGGATCACCGCGGCCGCGCCCGACAGCTCGCTCGCCCCCGATATCCCGCCGGAGCCGGCCGACCAGTCGGCCGAGACGCGCGAGCGGATCGACCTCCGCGGGACCGACGCGTACTACGCCGCGCTCACGGAGGAGCACGGCGCGTGGGAGGCACTGTGGGCAGAGGACGGCGTCCGGTACGCCGCCTGGGCCGGCGCCTCCGCGGCCCTGGACGGCGCGGCGTTCCGCGAGCTGATCGACGGCCTCCGGGAGCCGTAGCCGCACGGGGCGCCGAGCCGGACAAGCGATTTTGCGGTCGGCGCCCGAAGCACCGGTATGGACCCCGAGACAGCCCGCGAGCGCATGGTCGACCGGCTGGGCCGGCGCCCGGACATCGACCCGACGGCCCTCGCGGCCCTGCGGGCCGTGCCGCGCCACGAGTTCGTCCCCGAAGACGGCGTCGAGGCGGCGTACGCCGACCGTCCCGTGCCCATCGGCGACGGGCAGACCGCGAGCGCGCCGTCGGTGGTGGGGCTGATGTGCTCGCTGCTGGAGGTCGATGAGGGCGACGACGTGCTGGAGGTCGGAACCGGCTGCGGCTACCACGCCGCCGTGACGGCCGAACTCGTCCGTCCGGCACGGGTGTACTCCGTCGAGTACGACCCGGACCTGGCGGCGGACGCGCGCGACCGGCTCTCGCGGCTCGGCTACGACGCCGTCCGCGTCCGCGTCGGCGACGGCCGGGAGGGGTGGCCCGAGCACGCGTCCTACGACGCGGCGTATCTCACCTGCGCAGCCCCGGAGATCCCCGACCCGGTGGTCGATCAGGTTCGCGAGGGCGGCCGGGTCGTCGCGCCCGTCGACGCCGACGGCGGACGGCTCGGCGGCGGCCAGCGGCTCGTGTCCCTGCGGATCGACGGCGACGGCGTCGAGCGCGAGGACCACGGCGGCGTCCGGTTCGTGCCGATGCGCGGGGGCGACGGCGAGGGCTGAGTCGGCGGCTGGCGCGTCGGCGCCGGGGCGCCCAGCGCGTCCGCGACGGGCGGAGGGACGCCCTTATATATTCGCCGTCGAAGCATCGGGAACGAGTCATGCCGACCGACGAGCGGACGGGGCCGGGGACCGAGGCGTTGCTGCTGCTGCGGGCAGCCCGCCGAACGGGCGTGCTGGAGGCGCTGCTGTCGAGCGCCGGTACCCCGGCCGAGGTCGCCGCCGAGACCGAGGTCGCCGAGCCGGAGGCGCGGCGACTGGTCGGGACGCTCGCGGACCTGGGCTTCTTCGAGGTCGTCGGCGACGAGTACGAGCCGACGAACCGCGCGCTCGGCCTGCTCGCCAAGCGCGACGTGCGCTCGATCGGATCGATCCCCCACGAGCTCGACCGCCTCGACGAGCTGGTGGGCCTGCCCGAGACGCTGGAGACGGGCGTCCCGCCCGAGCGCCACGGCGACTGGGAGGCGAACGCGCTGGGCGCCCACTACGCCACCGACGAGGCGACCGTCCGCGCGTGCGTCACCGCGGCCGTGCGGGCCGCCGCCGACGCAGAGTCCGTCGTCAACCTGTGCGGCGGGTCGGGCGTGTACGCCCGGGAGTTCGCCGCCCGCGGCCTCGACGCGACGCTGGTCGCGTCGCCGGCGACAGCCGAGCGGCTCGGCCGGGTCCACGGCGACGACGTTCGGGTCCACGAGGGCGTCCCCGCGACGCTGGATCCCGGCTTCGACGTGGCGTTCCTCGGCGACGCGCTCTCGGCGATGGATCCGCCCGAGGCGCGCGCGACCTGCGCGGTCGCCGCCGACCTCCTCGGCGGCGACGGCGCCGTCGTCGCGACGGACGTGTTCGACGCCGGCGACGCCGGCGACGACCGCGGCGAGGCGGCGGTCGCGGCGGCGGTCCACGGGCTCGCGAGCGGCCACGGCGGGGCCCACCCGCCCGAGGCCGTGCGCGACTGGTTCACCGAGGCCGGGCTGTCCGACGTGCGGGTGTCGGCGATCCCCGGGACGGACCGCCACGCCGCCGTCGGCGACATGGGCTGAGGAGGGCTCTCGATCCCGGTCCCGACCGAGGACCGATCACTCCGATCCCGAACGGGGGTCGATCGTCACGGTCACGACGTCCTCGACGAGCGTCCCGAACACCCCCAGCAGCGTCGTGATCAGCGTGGCCGCGAGCACGACGGCGATGTCGCGGTCGCGGATCGCCGTCAGCGTCACCTCGCCGAACCCGGGGATCCCGAGCGCCGCCTCGACGAGGTAGACCCCGAGCAGCAGGACCGCGAGCACGCGGATGGAGAACAGCGCGACCAGCGGCGGGGCGGCGTTGCGGAGCACGTGCGCGGCTATCCGTCGCGGCGGCGCGCCGTTGGCCCGGAGGCGCTTCACGAACGGCGTCCCCGCCACGGAGTCGGTCTCGGCGGCGGCATACTGCAGCAGCGTCGCCCCAAGCGTCGTCGCGACGACGCCGACCGCGACGGCGAGGACCGTCGGGTTCGACCCCGCGAACGCGCCGACATCCGGGTTCCAGCGCGCGATCGCGCCCGCCTCGCCGGCCGCCAGCAGCGCGAGCGCCTCCGCGAGGAGGAACGCCGGGAAGGCGGCGCCGAGGTGACCGAACGCGCTGGCGACGCGGCCGACGGTGCCGCGCCACAGCGAGGCGGCCAGTCCCCCGAGAACGCCCGCCAGCGACGCGAGGGCGACCCCCGGGACGAGATACAGGAGGGTGAGCCGCAGCGCCGGCGCGAGGATGGCGTTCACCGGCCGACCCTGGACGTACGACCGGCCGAACTGGAACGTCCCCAGCTCCCACATCCAGTGGGCGTATCGCCGAAGCAGCGGCTCGTCGTAGTGCATCCGCTCGCGGTACTGCTCGGCGACGCGGCGGGCCTCGTCCGCCGGGAGGCCGTACTGCAGGATGCTGAGGTTGTGGTCCGGGGCGGCGACGAGCGCGAGGAACATCCCGGTGATCACGACCCAGGCGACGAACACCGCCCAACCGATCCGACGAACGAGGAAGGCGCGACGGCTCACGGACGACCAGCTCCGTCGGGGCCGGCAGTCTGGGGGCGTCGGCGGGGTCGCCGACGGGGCTCGTGGCACGGGCGAGGACCGACGCGTTCGTGGCACGAGCCGGGGACGACGAGCGCCATCCCCGGGCGGAACGCTGAGTGCACACCGGGCGGATCCCGTCGACAGGAGTATAACTGTACCGTGGCTGATACGGTCGTTTCATCCTCCGCTACGCATTTACTGTCCCCCTCTGTGGGGCCGACATATCGATGGTCACACCCCGCCGACGGCCCGTGGCGACGCCCCGCGGGCGCGACGTGCGGATCGACACGGGGGGAGCCCCGTGAGCGGGACGCACGACCCCTCCGAGGACCGATTCGCCGTCGAGACCGGCGACCGCAGGCTTGCGGACCGGGCCCCGATCACCCCGCGGACGGCCGCGCTGTTCGCCGCCTGGGCCGTGCTCGCGGCCGCCGCGCTGTGGGAAGCGTTCGTCACCCCGACCGGGCTCGTCCCCTTCTGGGGCGTCTCGACCGGGATCATCGAGTACCTCTACTACGCGTCGCTGGCGGTCGTCGGCTGGGCGCTGGCGCCGCTGGCGCGTCGACCCGACCTGCGGCGACGCTACTGGCGGCGGCTCCGCCGGAAGCCGGCGGCGCTCGCGTCGGCCGCGTACCTGCTGGTCCTGTGGTACGCCGCGACGTTCGGCGTGTGGACGCTGTCGGTGCTCGGGATCGAGTCGACCGATGGCATCCCCTACGGCGTGCCGGCGGCGCAGCCGCCCGCCTGGACCGGCATCGAGATGTCGCCGACGATCCCGTACTGCCTGGCGTCGCGCGACGGCGACATGTGCCCGGGAACGTGGCACTTCCCGCTCGGGACGACCGTCGACGGCCACGGGATGATCCACCTGATCGTCGAGGGCGCCCGCGTCGCCGTCCAGGTATCGCTGGTCACGGCCGCGCTCGTCGTGCCGGCGGCCGTCCTCGTCGGCACGGTGGCGGCATACTACGGCGGCCGGGTCGACGCCCTCCTGATGCGGTACGTGGACCTCCAGCGGGTCGTCCCCGCGGTGTTCGTCGTCCTGCTGGTCCAGGAGTCGTTCAGCCGGAGCCTGGTGACGATCGTCGTCGTGTTCGGGCTGTTCGACTGGGACGGCACCGCCCGCCTCGTCAGGAGCGCGGCCGCCTCGCGGGTGGACACGGGGTACGTCCGCGCCGCCCGCGACGCCGGCGTGAGCGACCCGCAGATCGTCCGCCGGCACGTCGTGCCGAACGTCTCCGACACCGTCGTCGCCGCCGTCGCGAACCGGATGCCGACGCTCGTGCTCGTCGAGGCTGGGATCGCCTACCTCGGGTTCACCAACCCCCTCGCGCAGTCGTGGGGCTCGACCATCGCGATCGGCTTCTCGCGGTTCCCGGAGCTGTGGTGGACGGTCCTCTTCGCCGCGATCCCGCTGGTGTGTACCGTCGCCGCCATGTCCGTGCTCGGCGACGCGCTTCGCGACGTGCTCGACCCCACGGCGGAGGTGCGACGATGAGCCGCGGCGACGACCGCTCCGCCCGCGGACGCGACGGCGACGGTCGGCCGGACCGCGGACGCGACGGCGACCACCGGGCCTCCGGACGGGACACCGACGCGCCCCCGCTGCTGTCGGTTCGAGACCTCCGGACGCAGTTCCCCACCGTCGAGGGGACCGTCCGCGCGGTCGACGGCGCCTCCTTCGACGTGTACCCGGGCGAGACGGTGTGTCTCGTCGGCGAGTCGGGCTCGGGCAAGACCGTCGCCTGCGAGTCGATCACGCGGCTGGTCGACTCGCCCGGCGAGGTCGTCGACGGCGAGGTGCGATTCGACGACCGCGACCTGCTCGACCGCTCCGAGCGCGAGCTCCGCGCGGTCCGTGGCGACCGCATCGCGTACGTGTTTCAGGACCCGCAGGGGTCGCTCGACCCCGTCTACACCGTCGGCGAGCAGGTCGCCGAGGCGGTGCGGGATCGCAACGACGTGGGCAAGCGCGCGGCCCACGGGCGCGCCGTCGAGTTGCTCGACCGGGTCGGCCTGCCGAACCCGGCCTCGCGCGCCGACGACTACCCCCACCAGCTCTCGGGCGGGATGAAACAGCGCGTCGCCATCGCGGCGGCGCTCGCGGGCGACCCCGACCTCCTGATCGCCGACGAGCCGACGACGGCGCTGGACGTGACGATCCAGGCGGAGATCCTCGACCTGTTCGCCGAACTCGGCGCCGAGGAGGGACTCGCGACGCTGTTCGTCACTCACGACCTCGGCGTCGTCGCCGGCATCGCCGACCGCGTCGTCGTCATGTACGCCGGCCGGGTGATGGAGCGCGGACCGGTGACGCGGGTGTTCGAGCGGCCGGCCCACCCGTACACCCGCGGGCTGCTCGACTCGCTTCCCGGCCGCGGGGGCGAGCGGATCGGCGGCGAGCCTCCCGAGCCCCTGAACCAGCCCGACGGGTGTCCGTTCCATCCCCGGTGTCCCCACGCGGTCGGGGAGTGCCGGAGCGGCGACGGACCGCCGCTGTACGGCGTCGACGGCGGCGGCGAGGCCGCCTGCGTGTTCCACGACGGCGTGCGCGACCCGACCGTCCTCGACTCGGCTCCCGAATCGAATTCCGACCCCGAATCGGACCCGGAGTCCGAATCAGATCCCGAGCCCGAACCGAATTCCGAGGCCGAGCCGACGACCGACGGCGCTCCGCGCGGAGCGACGCGCGAGGCCGACGCGTCGGCGAGCGACGCGGACGGGGGGAACCGATGAGCCGGCCGGACGACCCCGCGGACGGGGAGCCCGGCGACGCCGATCCGAACCGGACCGCCGGCGGCGCCGGCGTCGCCGGCGGGCCCGAGCGGGAGCCGCTGGTGGTCGTCGACGGGCTGGAGAAGCACTACCCGGTCCGGTCGGGGGTGTTGCGACGGCGGACCGGGTCGGTCCGCGCGGTCGACGGCGTCTCCTTCGAGATCGGGCGCGGGGAGGCGTTGGGGCTCATCGGCGAGTCGGGCAGCGGCAAATCCACCGTCGCGGAGACGCTGTTACACCTGCAGGAGCCGACCGGCGGGACGGTCCGCTTCGACGGCACCCCCGTCGGGGACGGGGCCGACGGCGTCGAGGAGCTCCGCCGGCGAACCGCGATGGTGTTTCAGGACCCGTCGTCGAGCCTCGACCCCCGACTGACCGCCGGCGAGTCGGCCGCGGAGCCGCTGCGGGTTCGCGGGTTCGCCCGCCGGCGGCGACGCGAGCGCGTGGCGACGCTGTTCGAGCGCGTCGGCCTGTCCGCCGACCACCGCGACCGCTACCCCCACGAGCTCTCGGGCGGACAGAAGCGCCGCGTCGGCATCGCCCGGGCGCTCGCGCTCGACCCGGCGTTCGTCGTGCTCGACGAGCCGACCGCCGCCCTCGACGTGTCCGTCCAGGCGGAGATCCTCGACCTGCTCGGGGAGCTCCGGGAGGCGTTCGACCTCTCGCTGCTGTTCATCAGCCACGACGTGAGCGTGGTCCGCCGGGCCTGCGACCGCGTCGCGGTGATGTACGCCGGCGAACTCGTCGAGGCGGGACCGACGGCGGCGGTGTTGGACGACCCGGCCCATCCGTACACGCGCGCGCTCGCCGCGGCCGTCCCGACGCCGGACCCCCGCGCCGGCCGCCCCGAGGGGTCGCTCTCGGGGGCCGTCCCCGATCCCGCCGACCCGCCCGGCGGCTGTCGGTTCCACACGAGGTGCCCGGAGGTGATCCCGCCGGACGGGAGCGGCCTCACGAGCGCAGAGTACGGTGCCGTGATCGACCTCCGCGTCGACCTGGCCGCCGGGGATGTCGACCTCGACCACCTCGGGGAGCGCGCCGACGGGACCGACCCGGACGCCCTCGCGCGGGCGCTGCGGGCGGAATACGACCTCCCTGACCCCGACGGCGACGCCGGACGAGCGCTCGCGGCGGCCGTCGACGACGCCGTCGCCGGCGACGACGCGGCCGCGGCCGATCGGATCCGCGAGGCGTTCGGCTCGCCGTGCGTCCGCGATCATCCCGAGCTCGAGCACGGCGAGCACGTCTCGGCGTGTCATCTCCCGACGGAGTGAACCGCGCGCTCTGCCGGTCGACGGACCGCCGCTGCCGAGGCGGCAGAACGCTCCCCCCGCACAGCTTTGTCCCCTCGAAGCCACGCCGAACCAATGGCGCTCCGATACGTCCCTCCGGCCGTTCGAGCGGCGACGACGGCCCGCCGGACGGTCCTCGCGGCCGCCGCGTTGGTGGCGACCGTCTGGCTCGCACGGCTCACGCCGCTGCCGGACGCCCTGAGCGTCGTCGCGTGGCCGGCGCTTGCGGCGGCGTTCCTGCTCGATACGGCGCTGTACAACGAACTCGGCGTCGCCGTCGGCGACGCGGGGTTCTGGGCGCTCGCCGTCGTCGGCTGTTACGTCGAGGCGGTCGCGGTCGTCGCCGTCGCGGACTGGATACGAAGCCGCGTCGGATCGCCGTTCTGATCGTCGTCTCGACCGGCGACCGGTCCGGCGGACCGACGAGCCGGGGCGTCGACCGGGGTGGCCCTCAGCGGGCCGACGCCGACGGTTCCGACGCGATCCCGACCGCCGGATCGTCCGCCGTGTCGTCCGCCGACTCCTCGGCGTCGGCGAGCGAGTAGAAGCGCTGGCGGGCGTCCATGATGTTCAGCTGCTCGTGGAGCACGCCGGCCTCCCGGAGTTCGTCGAGCGCGTACCGCACCGTGCGCTGGGGGAGCAGCGTCTCCTCGGCGAGCGCCGACTGGGTCAGGCGCTCGTGGTTCTCCAGCACGACGAAGACGAGCTTTGCGCTCGGCGGGAGATCGGCGACCGCCTCGCGAAGGTCCGAGTTCATGTCTCCGTCCACAGTCGGCACCCCAAAGACGCTCGCCGTCGGATGCGCGGGTCGCGCACAACCGGTTCCGGACCGTCCGGGGTCGTCGACCGTACGCGGTCGGTCGGTCGGCCGGCGCCGAGCGTGCGGTTCATATTCCGCGAGCGTCTTCGTCCGACAATGGACGGACCCGATCCGGCGCTGCTGCGCGAGGACATGCTCGACTCGGTCGAGCACACCCTCGGGCGGCCGATCGCGCCGGCGGTTCGGGAGGCGATGGCGACGGTGCCCCGCGAGGAGTTCGTCGCGGAGGCGCCGTACGCGAACCGCGCGGGCGAACAGGGCGGCACCCGGGTGCTCGCGCCGGCGACGGTCGCGCGACTGCTGTCGGCGCTGGACCCCGAGGCGGGCGAGGAGACGCTCGTCGTCGGCGCCGGCGTCGGCTACACCGCGGCGGTGCTCGCGGAGGTCGTGGACGCGAGACACGTCCACGCCGTCGATATCTCCCGCCGGCTGGTGTACGACGCGCGACAGAACCTCTCGGCGGCCGGCTACGACGCGGTGCTGGTCGACCGCGCCGACGGCGCGCGCGGCCTGCCCGCGTACGCCCCCTTCGACCGGATCCTCGTCGAGGCCGCGGCCGTCGAGCCGCCCCGCGACCTCGTCGACCAGCTCGCGCCCGACGGCCGGCTCGTGCTCCCGCGCGGCCGCGGCGCCGACCAGACCGTCGTCGCCTACGAGCCAGACGAGTCGGGGGAGCTGCGCGAGGCAGAGACGGCCGGGCCGGTGTCGCTGTCGCCGCTGCTCGTCGAGGGCGAGCAGGCCGGCGCCGGCGTCCGGAACCGGACCCGCCGGGAGGACGCGGAGTTCTCCGAGCAGGGCTACTTCGCGAAGACCGGCTGGGAGCACGAGTGGATCGACTGGGACGACCGGCTCACCGGAACCGATCGCTGACTTCCGACCGCCGGCGACGACGGGGACCGCCGTCCGGCTTCGGGAGGTTTTACCCCCGCCCGCACCGACGACCGACAGCCATGGATGCCGACGCGGGTTCGGGCGAGCCGGGAGGGGGGCGGGACGCGGGCGCGGGTGTCGCCGCCGAGGTGTTCGCCGACGGCGGCCACCCCGAGTGGTATCGTGACGCGGTCGTGTACAGCCTCGACGTGAAGACGTTCCGGGACGCCGACGGCGACGGCTGGGGCGACTTCCGCGGGCTGATCGACCGCCTCGACTACCTGGAGGAGCTGGGGGTCGACTGCCTGTGGATCCGGCCGTTCTACCCCAGCCCGCTGCGGGACAACGGCTACGACGTGGCCGACTACCGCGACGTGGACGACCGGCTCGGATCGCTCGACGACTTCGACGCGCTCGTCGACGAGCTGGACGCGCGCGGGATGCGGCTGATCGTCGACCTCGTGCTCAACCACACCTCCGTCGACCACGAGTGGTTCCGGCGCGCCCGCGAGGACCCCGAGTCGACGTACCACGACTACTACCTGTGGACGAGCCACGTCGAGCGGGCGTACAACACGTCCAACATCTTCCCCGAGTTCGAGGACGGCATCTGGTCGTACGACGAGGTCGCGGACAAACACTACTTCCATCAGTTCTATCACCACCAGCCCGACCTCAACGTCGCCAACCCCGACGTGCAGGAGGAGCTGTTCTCCGTCGCGGAGTTCTGGCTCGAACGGGGCGTCGACGGCTTCCGCATCGACGCTGCCCACCCGATGATCCTGCCGAAGGGCCACGACGCCCACCGGATGGACGACCCGCAGTGGCTCTTTCGCGAACTGAAGCGGCGCTGTCGCGCGGTGAACGACGAGGCCGTGCTGCTGGCGGAGGCCGACGACGAGTCCGACCGGCTGGACTTCTACTTCGCCGACGGCGAGGGGTTCGACGCGCTGTTCAACTTCGTCGGCAACTCCCACGTCACCTACGGCGTCGGCGTGGGCGACACCTGGCCGCTGTACCGCATGTTCGAGCAGATCCCTGACGCCGAGCCCGACGGGCACGTCTGGTGGGCGAACTTCCTGCGCAACCACGACGAGTGGAACCTCCTGAAGCTCCCTCACGAGGCGCTGGAACACGCCCGCGAGGAGTTCCGTCAGGGCGGCGACGGCCGCGACTCGTGGATCTTCGGCCGCGGCCACCGCCTCCGGCTGGCGGACCTGTACGACGGCGACCACGACCGGATCGCGATGGCCCACTCGCTGCTGGTGTCGCTGCCGGGCACGCCGATCGTCAACTCCGGCGACGAGATCGGCATGCACGCGGACCTGGACCTGCCGGAGCGACAGGCGGTCCGGACGCCCATGCGCTGGGACGACAGCGAACCGAACGCGGGCTTCTCGACGGCCGATCCCCAGGACCTCGTGATCCCGGTCGACGGCACCGGCTGGCCGGGCGTGTTCCAGGCCGACGCCGCGAGCCAGCGCGGCGAACCGGGTTCGCTGTTCGAGCGCGTCGCGGACGCGGTCGGCGCCCGAAAGCGGTGTCCCGAGATCGCGCGCGGCGACTGCTCGATCGTCCACCTGGAGCCGGGCGACGTGTGGGCCCATCGCTTCGACCACGACGGCCGGGTCCTCCTCGCGGTTCACAACCTCGCGAGCGAGCCCCGCGAGGTCGTCGCCGGCGTCGACATCGACCCGGCGGACGCCGAGCGCGTCATCGGCGACGCCGACTACCGCGTCGCCGAGGGCGGCGTCGCGACCTCGCTCGACGGGTGCGGCTACCTCTGGCTGCGCGGCGAGCGACGAACGCGGTAGCGACGCGGACGCGGTGCGGCGAGACGGGGTCGACGGCGGCGGTAGCGCCGGCGGCACGGGCCGGACACGCGAAACGACTTTCACGCGATCCGGCGACACGCCGACATGGCATACAGCTACGAGCCGCACTACTTCGAGGACTTCGAGGCGGGACAGGAGTTCGTGAGCGTCGGGCGCACCGTCACCGAGTCCGACTTCGTGATGCACTCGGCGCTGACGGGCGACTGGACCGAGCTCCACACCAACGCCGAGTACGCCGAGGACAACGCCTTCGGCGAGCGCATCGCCCACGGCCCCATGACGTTCGTGCAGGCGACGGGGTTCGTCTACCGGACGGGCATCGTCGAGCGCACCGCGCTGGCGTTCCTCGGGATGAACTACATGGACCTCCCGAACCCCGTCTTCATCGGCGACACCATCTCGATGGAGATGGAGGTCACGGAGACGAAGGACGTGTCCAGCCGCGACGACGCCGGCCTCGTCGTCATCGACTGCGAGGTGACCAAGCAGGACGGCACCGTCGTGCTCCAGGGCGACATGAAGTTCCTGATCAAGACGCGCGCTGAAGCGGACGACCCGCACGCGTGAGCGGTCGGTAGCGGGACGACCCGTCCGCGGTAGCGGGGCCAACCGCCCGTACCCGCGGGTATTTGTGCCGGGTCGTTCCAGGGTACGGCGATGGAAACAGCCGTCTCCGACCGGACGCCGCGGGAGATCGCACGGATAATCAAGACCGCCGTCTCGCCGCGTCCGATCGCGTGGGTCAGCACCGTCGGCGGGGACGGCGCGGACAACCTCGCCCCGTTCAGTTCGTACAACTACGTCTCCTCGCGGGAGCCGGTGGTGCTGTTCAACTCCCCCAACGAGGCCAACGGCGGCCTGAAGGACACGCCGCGCAACGCGCTCGACACCGGCGAGTTCGCGGTGAACGTCGTCACCGAGCCGCTCCTGGATCGGATGGACCACAGCGCCGAGTCGCTGCCGCCCGAGGACAGCGAGTTCGACTCCGTGGGCGTGACGCGCGCCGACTGCCGCCGGATCGACCCCCCGCGCGTCGCCGAGGCGGCCGTCACGATGGAGTGCACGCTGTACGACTCGCTGGAGGTCCACGACCGGCTGATGGTGCTCGGGGAGGTCGAGTACGTCCACGTCGACGACGACGTGCTCACCGATGGCCAGATCGACCAGCGGAAGCTCCCGACGGTCGGTCGCCTCGGCGGACCCTACTACACCGTCTCGGATATCACCGAGTTCGAGCGACAGTTCTGAGCCCCCGGGGGAGTTCGGAAGCCGGCGCCGATGCTGGCGGTCAGGCCGACCGGGCGTAGCGAACGCCCAGGTAGAAGGCGACGGCGGGAACCACGAACGTCGAGAGGAGGCTCAGTGGGAGCAGGTACGCGGTCACGGTCTGCCCGATCGTCCCGACCGTCGGCAGCCATGTCGAGCCGGCCTCGACGTACCTGTTCAGCGTGACCTCGACGACGAACTCCAGGAGGAGCACGCCGACCACGACCGCGAGGAGGGCGAGCGGGTAGCGCATCCGTCCGGCGGGGTTCCGTAGGGACATCGCGTTCGGTAGTTGTAGCAGATCGTCATAAACCTCGGCCACGAGCGCGCGGTCGCCGCCGCGTGCGACCGCGATTACCCGAACCGCTCGAACGGCTCCCCGCACTCGGTGCAGAAGTGCATCGACCGGCACAGCCCCGGGCCCTTCGGGTGCTCGCGCTCGGTGTCGGTCGACCCGCAGTACGGACACTCCGCGGGGTCGTCCTCCGCGTCGCTCCCGGCGACCCCCGCGGCGACGCTCGGGTCGGGCGCGTTCCGACGCATCACACGCTCAACCCGAACTCGCGCAGAGCCTCCCGCCCCGCGTCGGTCACCATCGCGACGGTCCACTCCGGCGAGTACCGCAGGCGTACCTCGGCCTCGTCGACGCCCGGGGCGGTCTCGGCGGCGCAGCGCACGTCGTTCGTGAGCATGTCGCGGGCGGGACAGCCGGTGTACGTGAGCGTCATCGCCACCTCGCAGCGCCCGTCATCGTCGACGGCCACGTCGTAGATCAGGCCGAGGTCGACCACGCTGACTGGCATCTCGGGGTCCTCGACCCCGTACAGCGCGTCCCACACGTCGGCCTCGACGCCGGTCGCGCCCGCGCCGGTCTTCGGGTACTCCTCGGGCGCCTCGCCGTCCTCGTAGGCGGTGTAGGCGCACGCATCGGCGCCGGCTGCGGCGGCGGTGTCGTCGTCTATGGCGGTGCTGTCGGGTGCGTCGTCCGCGGCGCCGTCCGGGGAACCGCCGGGCACGTCCGTCGGCATGTTCGTCGGCATCTACGCCTCCTCCCCGCGCAGGCGTGCGGGCGTCTCGAAATCGACCTCGCGGTGCGTCTCGGTGAACGCCTCCCGCAGGTCGAACCAGTCGTCGGTGTGGCTCCCGTCGCGGCCGCGGGCGTCGGGGCGGTCGACCTCGTCGGGCTCGGGGACGACGAGCCCGTACCCCTCCAGCGACGGGACGACGGTGTCGAGCCACTCCTCGCGCATCGAGGCCAACGATTCGCGACGGAAGCCGGCGGCCCGGATCTCGGCCTCGCGCTCGCCCGGGTAGAACAGCGACAGCGCGTGCGGGAACAGGTCGTCGACGGCGGCCTGCAGGCGCTCGCGGGCGTCGTCGTCGCTCGCGAGGCGTTCGAGCCAACTGAGCGCGTGCTCGCGGTGGTACTCCTCCTCGGCGAGCGCCTTGCCGACGCGGTCGGCCAACGGGGCGTAGCTGGTGTCGACGAGCGCCTCGAGCCGGATTCGCTCGGCCACGTCGTACAGATAGGTGCGGACGATGGCGTCGCCCCAGCCGTCGTCGGCGAACGGCCGTTCCACCAGCGTCGCGTGGGTCCAGTCGTCGGCCGGCCGGCGCCAGATGCACTCCTCCTCGGAGTAGCCGAGTTCCTGCAGAAGGTCGTACCACAGGCGTGCGTGGCCGAACTCGTCCTGCGCGACGTTGGCGAGCGCCAGGTCCGACTCGATGGTCGGCGCGAAGATCTGCCACTCGGTGAGTCGCTCGGCGTGGACGAACTCGTCGTCCGCGAGGCGGAAGAGGAGCTCCTCAAGCGCCACCTGCTGTTCGGGGGACAGGTCGCCGCGGTCGAGGGAGGCGGCCGCGGGCGCGTCCGCGGATTCGTCGTTGGCGTTGTCGCCCGTGTCGCCCATGCCGCCGGCGTCGTCGCCCGCGCCGTCGGTCGCGACGCGCTCGGCCTCGTCGCCGTCGAGTCCGTCGCTCATGCTTCTCCCTCGGATTCCAGCTGCTCGCGGCGCTTCTTGGCCGCCTCGCGCTGTTCGGCCTCGCTGTCGGCCACTTCCTGGGCGAACGACGCGTCGATGTCGTTGTACGTCATCGCCCAGCGGTAGGACTTGTCCGTGCGGCCGCCGAAGGCGGCCTCCTCGGCGTCGACCTCGCCGATCTCCGACTGCGGGACCACCCACAGCGAGTTGGTCTGCATCCGGCGGGCGTGCTGGATCTGCGCGAACAGCTTCGCCATCTCGCGGTCGGGCGCGTGGACGTTGCCGACGTGGCGGTGGTAGTCGCCCGGCTTCTCCTGTCTGAACACTTCCCAGATCATGGTCAGTCGGCCGCCTGCGGCGTTCCCGCGGCGCTTCCCTCCCAGCTATCCAGACTCTCGCGGACCCACGCGACGGCCTCCTGGCGGCGGGCGCGCGAGCCGATCTGCTCGTGGCTCCCCTCGTAGTCGTTCTTCGCGATGGTCCAGAACTCGTCCCAGTCGAGGTCGTCCTCGCGGACCGCCATCGTGCCGTCGTCGCGCTCGAAGATGCGCGGGTACTCGGGGATCTCCAGCCCGTACTTCTCGGCCTTCGGGACGTACATGTTGAGGAACGAGTTGCGCAGCTCGTCGTTCGAGGTCGTCTTCAGCCCGACCTCCTGGGCGAAGTCGTTGTGGGTGGACTCGTCGTTCGTCGGCCCGAAGAACTGGAGGATGCGCGGCCACCACTCCTCGAACGTCTCCTGGGTGCGCTCCCGGGTCGCCTTCGACCCGCGCATCAGCTCGCGCAGGATCGACTCGCCGTGTTTCACGTGGAACCCCTCCTCGAAGCACACCTTGTCCATCGCGTGGGCGTACGGCGTCCAGCTCGTGGACTTCAGGGTGGCCTGCCGGCGCATCGCGCCCCCGTCGACGAAGAAGTCGATCATCGGCGCCTCGTACCACGAGTCCACCGGGTAGTGGAAGCAGTTGAGGAACTTCCCCTCGCCGTTCTGCAGCTCGTCGAGCATCTCCTCGCGCGTCTTCACGCCGAGCGTCTCGGCGGCGCGGTAGAGCAACTGCGCGTGGCCGATCTCGTCTTGCACCTTCGCGGTGTTCGCCAGCTTGCGGTCGAGCGACGGCGCGTGGCGGGTGAACTCCTTGTCGAGGTACCCGCCCATCACCTCGCTGTTGGCGTGAAACTGGATCATCCGCGTCGCCGCCCGACGGTACTCCTCGGGCATGTCGTCGCTCGGACCGAACTGCCGCGGTCCGGCGCGCTCCTTCACCGTCTCGATGTCCATAACGATCGATCCTTCGCGTTGTGCGGCTTACCGGTTCACCCGTACATACGCGTGTTTTAATTATAGAGTGCGCTAACGTTCCGCACGATTCGCGAATGATCGAGGAGTGTCTCGTCGTGGAGGTGCGCGTGAGCGGCGACGACTGCCCGCTCGCGGAGGCGACGGCGGCGACGCGAACGCCGGTCCGGGCGGAGCCGCCGCAGTTGCGCGCCGACGGCAACGTCCTGTTACGCTTCGGCGCGCCGCGCGACGACGACCTCGCCGCGCGTCTCGACGCCGACGATCGGATCCGCTACCTCCACCGGTCGCGGGCCGGGGAGCGCGACACCTACCGGTGTCTCTCGAAACAGCCGTGTGTCGTCCACGAGCTGGTGTCGGCCGGGCTGCTCGTCGAGGCGGTGACCTACCGCGACGGCGACGCGACGGTGACCGGCGCCGTCGTCGGCCACGAGGTGCTTCGGGGAGTGATGGAGACGGCCGGCGAGACGGTCGGGGTGGAGCTGACGCGGACGTATCCGCTCCGGGAGGAGCCCGCCCCGGTCGCCGGCCGGTTCGGGCTCACGCCGCCACAGACCGAGGCGCTGCGCGCGGCAGTCGAGGCGGGGTACTTCGCGGTGCCGCGGGAGGCCAGCTCCGAGGAGGTAGCCGCCGAGTTGGGGCTGTCGAAGAGCGCGTTCCTCGAACGGCTCCGGCGCGCGGAAGCGACGCTGTACCGTGATCTGTTCGGCGAGTGACTGGTCCGCGGTCACGGCGACCGATCGTGATCGCACTCGGGCGGCGACTCGGCGATTTCTGCCGATTCTCGAATCGCTGTAAAGCGGCGTGTTCGGGGCTGAGATGCTCGAATCGCGCCAGTTATACCCGCGCGACCGAAACCGTGAGT
The DNA here is from genome assembly GCF_019880245.1 of Halobaculum roseum. NCBI lineage: Archaea > Methanobacteriati > Methanobacteriota > Halobacteria > Halobacteriales > Haloferacaceae > Halobaculum > Halobaculum roseum. The sequence continues at coordinate 2,469,885 of NZ_CP082286.1, read as the reverse complement.
GTGACGCGCACCGACGTCGATACAGCCGACCGTCCCGTCTCCCTCTCGAGCCGCGCCTACCGCATCACCGTCGACGACGGGCGAGAGACGTTCGACGCCCTCGAGATCTGCGACGAGCAGCGTCCCGAGGCGTACCTGATGTCCGACACGGTCCGCTCGCTGGACGCGATGCGGTGAGGCGACCGCCGCGATCTGCTTCTCGCGCTCACTCGACCATCAGTTCCGCGAGCAGGTTCACCAGCCACGCGAACTCGTCGTCGGTGACCTCGTGGCCGACGCCCTCGTAGACGCGCTCGGTCACGTCGCCGCCGAGCGACTCGAACGCCCTCGCCGTCGCCGCGAGGCGCTCGATGGGCACGCGCTCGTCGTCCGCGCCGCCGGCGACGAGGACGGGCGTCCCCCCGAGATCACCGCCGTACTGCCCGGGGTCGACGGTCGGCCCGAGCAGCCCGCCGCTGAGCAGCGCGAGCGGGTGACGACCGCCGGTCCCGGCGGCGTACTCCGCGGCGACGGCGGCGCCCTGGGAGAACCCGGTGAGGACGACCGCCTCTGCGGGGAGACCGAGCGCCTCCCGCGTCCGGTCGAGGACGGCGTCGACGACCGCCACGGCGGATGAGACGTGCGGCTCGTTGCGCTCGCGCGGCGCGTCGGCCGCGTGCGGGAACCACCGGCTCCGGGTCGCCTGCGGGGCGACGAACGCGACGCCGTGGCGCGCGACCGGCTCGTAGAGGTTGATCGCACCCTGCGCGGTGGCGCCGCGACCGTGGAGACACACGACCGCCGCCTCCGCCGCGCCCCGCGGCGCGCCCGCGGTGACGACCGGCTGCCCGGCGTGCGGGCCGGGGAGGTCGTCGGGCAGCGTCCCGCCCGGGAACATCAGTCGAGATCTCCGTCGTCGCCGGCGCCGTCGCTGGCGCCGTCGTCCGCGCCATCGGCGCCTCGGCCGACGCCTCGGTAGCCGTCTCCGCCCGAGCTCGAGGCCGAACCGTCGAGCGGCGGGAGCTGTCCCTCGATCATCTCGCGGTCCTCCTCGGCCCACGGCGGGAGCACCAGCGACTCGCCGAAGCTCGCCTCGTCCTCGTCGACCCCGAACCCCGGCCCCTCGGTCGACAGCTCGATCAGGATCCCGCCCGGCTCGCGGACGTAGATCGCCTTGTAGTAGTACCTGTCGCGGATGCGCGACACGTCGATGTCGCGCTCGCGGAAGAGATCGTGCCACTCGCGAAGCTCCTCCTCGTCGGCGACACGGAACGCCACGTGGTGGATGCTCCCCGTTCCTTCCCGGGCGAAGTCGGCCTCGCGGTCCAGCAGGTCGACGACCGTCGCGTGATCGCCGCCCGCACGGTAGCGGACGCGGTTGCCGTCCTCGCCGACGAGGTCGAGCCCGAGCGTGTCCAGCACGCTCGCGGTCGCGAACGGGTTCGTCGGCAGCGCGGTCACGCCGTGGATCCCGCGGATCGCGGCCCGTTCGGGAACCGACCCGTCGGTCCACGGGTCGACCGGCTGGTCGGCGGCCACGAGCTCCAGCCGAGTTCCCGAGGGATCCTCGAACCGGAGCGCCGCCTCGTCGAAGCGGGCGACGCGCTCGGCGTCGACGCCGCGGTCGTCGAGTCGGTCGCCCCAGTAGTCGAGCGAGCCCTCCGGGACCGCGAACGCCGCCGCGGTGATCTGCGGGCGCCCGCGGCGGCCGGGCGGCTCGTTCGGGTACGGGAAGCAAGTGTAGACGGTGCCCAGATCGCCGGCGCCGTTCCCGTAGTAGAGGTGATGGCGGAGCACGTCCTGATGGTTCACCGTTCGCTTCACGAGCCGCAGCCCGAGCGTCCCGACGTAGAAGTCGCGGTTCGCTTGCGCGTCGCCGACCATCGACGTGACGTGGTGAATGCCGAGTGTGTCGGTGAGCATTCGAACAGTCCTCGTTCGCGGGCCGCCGTGTTAGCCCTCCCGGCGTCGGAGATCCGAACCGTGGTCGAGCCGACGCGGGGCGAGAACGGCTCGGGAACGGTTCGATGACGCCTCTGGACCGCCTCGGCGGCGCCGGCTGTACCGAACGAAAGAATAAATCACCAGTCGCGCGTTTCATATGATATGGACCAGGACGACGTCGATCAGGGGAGCGCCCTCCGCCACGGTCGGGACCCGCAGTCCGTCCGGCAGATCGGCGGCGACGAATTAGCTCCGGACTCGCCCCCAACCCGCCGGGTCCGATCGGAGGACACCGACAGTGCAGTGCGGGGGGAGATCAGTGAACCCCGACCCCGCCGAATCCGTCTCCGTCTCCCACGATCCGGAGACTGGGGAGTACAGCGCCACGTTCGACCCGGACGCGATAGACGCGAGCATCGCCGTGGTCGAGGCGACCGCGGCGATCCGACGGGAGGACCCCGAGCGACACGCGCCGCTGTTCGAGGTGGTCGACCCCGACGCGCTCGATCTGCTCTGTAGCCACGGCGGCGACGCCGATACGCTCGTCGAGTTCACGTACCTCCGCCACCGGATCCGTGTTCGCGCCGACGGACACATCTCCGTGGTCCCTCTGTCGAACGACTGAGCGGCGGCCCCCACCCCTACTCCTTCCATTGGTGCGGATCGTCACCGCCCGGAGACGGCGTGTTATCCTCGCCATCGTCTCCATTGTTGCCATCGTCGCCCGCATCCCGTCGCCCGTCGCTGTGTACACCCGGCCGGTTCCCGTCCCGGTCGAACCCGTCGCTCTCGGGGTCGATGTCGGCGACGAACCGCATCGTCGCGAGGTTCCCGGCGAGTCCGAGAACCGCACCGACGGGGATGCCCACGGCGAGCCCGACGACCGGAACCGAGACCGTGATCGCCGAGAGCACCGGCGAGACGACGACGACGACCGCCACGAATCCGAGCGCGTACGAGAGGTACGCTCCGCCGTCGACGGCGAGGGCGTAGGACGCGCGCGCCGCCGTGAGGAGGTCGGTCTCCCGAAGGACGAGGAGGTACGGCGTCGCATAGAGGAGGTACGTCGCGACCAGAATCCCCGCCAGCGCGAGCGCGATGACGGCGATTCCGATCGCGGACGGCGCGCCCGCGAGGAGGACCAGCGGCGAGAGCACGACGACCGGTGCGACGGTGAACACGAGGAACGCCGGCAGGTACCGGCGGACGTTCTCGGCGAACCGATACGGCTCGCCGGCGAGCGCGTTCGCCAGCGACCCGAAGTAGCCCGCCGCCAGCGCACTCGTGACGAGTAGTCCGCCGACCGCGAGCGCGAGAACCGACGGCTCCGCCAGCGCGCTCGGCGGGATGCCGGCGGAGACGGTTCCGTCGTTCGGAACCGAGACGAAGCTCCAGGTCGAGAGCACCGACGCCGGGAGCGTGAACCGGATGCCGACGTGAACGCCGTCGAACGCGAGCACGGACCGGATCTTGCCCGCGTCCAGCACCGCGATGACGAGCGGAACCACCGCGAGCGGGAGGTGTGTGAGCGCGTCGTCGACGCCGGCGGAGAGGCGCGTCGTGATGGAGGGCACGGGCGGCCGTGCTCGATCCGACGCGATAGTCCTTGCGGCGGCGACCGCCGTCGCGTCGCCCGGCGGATCCACGGCGCTCACTCGGGATCACAGCGCCCACTCGGGATCACAGCGCTCACTCCGCCACGACGAGCACGCGGGTGTTGCCCCGCCTGTCGACGTACTGCCCGCCGGCCGGCGGCTTGATCGAGACGGAGAGCGTCCCCTGTTCGCGGTTCGGTCCGAGCGTCGGGGCGACGGTCACCGTCGCCGTGCCGTTCGCCCCGGTTCGCCCGGTCGCGACGCCGTCGAGGCGGGCCGTGTCGCCGGCGACGACGACGGTCGCTCCGGCGACGGGCCGGCCGTCCGGGTCGACAACGGTGAGCGCGAGTTCCTGCTCGCCCGGCGTCGTGACCTCCGGCGCCGGCCGCACGTCGAGCTCCGAGACGGCCAGCCCCTCCACCCCGCTGACCATGTTCAACATCACGCTGAGGCTCGCGACGCCGACGACGAGCGCGATGACGAGGCGGACCGGGAGTCCCTCGATGGCACGGTCGTCGCGGCGGAGTTCGGCGAACCGGCGGCGCTGGGTCGCCGCGAGCGAACGGATCCGTCCGCGGACGACACCTCGAAACGGGCGGGAGCTGTCGGGTGACACACGTCCCGGTGGTTCCGGTTTCGTATTTGAACGCTCGCACGAGGGTTCATCTCCGATGACGGGGGCATCCCCGCCGTGCACGTGATCGGCAACGAGGGCGAAGGAATCCGATTCCCGGAGAAACCGGGAGATATCGACGGGTCCGGGTCGGGCGAGCGACGAACCGGCGGGCCGGTCGCGCCGCTGGGCCGGTATCGCGCCCCAGACGACAGCGTCGGCGCGCGAGTCGGCGTCGACATCGACCGGCCGCACGCCGCGCTCGTCGTCGGCAAGCGCGGCGCGGGGAAGACCCACACCCTCGCGGTGCTCGCGGAGGGCGTCGCCGCGGCCGACGGGCTCGCGCCCGTGGTTGTCGATCCGATGGGCGTGCTCGACGGCCTCGCGGCCGACGGCGGCGTGGTCCACCGACGCCCGCGGGTTCGACCGGACGCCGTCCCGCCGGCGGCGTGGCCGGCGCTGCTGGACCTGGACCCGGCGGGCGCGGTCGGCTCGCTCGTGTGGCGCGCGGTCGCCGAGGCAGCGACGCCCTCGGTGGCAGGGGCGCGCGAGTACGTCGCCGACGCGGACGCCGAACGGGCGACCCGCCGGGCCGCGGACGCGCACCTCGCGCTCGCGGCCGAGTGGGACGCGTTCGACCCCGACGGACTGACGCCCCGGGCGCTCGCTTCCGACGAGCCGACGGTGCTCGACTGCTCGGGGGTCCCGGCACCGGCCGCCGGCGCGGTGTGTGCCGCGGTCGCCCGCGGGCTCTACGAGGCACGCGTCCGTGAGGAGATGGACCGGCTCCCGTGGCTGTTCGTCGACGAGGCGCACGCCTTCTTCGACGGCGTCGCCGGCGACGCGCTGGCGACGATCCTCACCCGGGGGCGCGCCCCGGGCGTCTCGCTCGCGTGTGCGACCCAGCGGCCCGCGGCGCTGCCGGCGGTCGCGGTGTCGCAGGCGGACCTGTTGGTTGCCCACCGGCTCCACAGCCGCGCGGACATCGACGCGCTCGCGGCGGCCAGACCCCTCGCGGTCGCCGACAGCCTCGCCGAACGGCTCCCGACGGGAGTGGGCGAGGCGCTCGTCGTCGACGACGCGAGCGAAACCGCGAGCACGGTCCGCGTGCGCGAGCGTCGGACGCCGGACGGCGGTGCCAGTCCCCGTGCGAGCGATCGGCCGCGCGATGGATGCGACCGCTCGCACGGCGGGTGCCGCCAGGAGTGAAGCGTTATCCGCAACGCTCGCCATGCGTAGGCATGGACGTGATGCGGTCGTGAGCGCCGACGGCGGGTCGATCCGAGAGAAGCTCGTCGCCGGCGCCGTCGAGAAGCCGGTGCTCGGCGTGTTCGTCGTGTTGATGCTGCTGATGTCCGCAGGGTTCCTGCTCGCGTTCCTGTTGTTCGTCGTCTGAGTTCCCGATCCGTCCGCAGAACGAACCGCCCGCGGTCCCGCGGCTACTCGCGATTTCGAGCCTGGAGCCGCGTCTTCTCGCGGTCGTGGGACAACTCGCGGCCGAGCCAGCGGGCCGCGAGTTCGATCCCGGTCCGCTCCCACCCCGCGAACCCCTGCCTGCGGGAGCGGTCGACGACGCACAGCGTCCCGAACAGCTCGTTCTCGACGGATACCGGTGTTCCGAGGTAACACTCGATCCCCAGCCTGCGACCGATCGGCGGGCGGCCGCGGTCGGCGACCTCCCCGTCGGGGCCCGACGCCACGGTACGCCGCTCGCCGACGGTGGTCGCGCAGTACGTCTCCTCCAGCGGGATGGTCCGGTCGAAGGCGGCACACAGCTCCTCGGTGCCGTCGCCGGCGACGAACCGGAAGTCGTCGCCGGCGATCCGGGCCAGCCCGGCGTAGTCGACCTCGTAGGTCGCGCGAACCGCGGCGAGCAACCCCTCGACGGCGCCGTCCAGGTCCGTCGGCGCGCCGGCGATCGCCTCGCCGAGCCGACGGAGCGCGGCCGCGCCCCGGTCCGTGCGCTGGCGGTCGTGAAACACCTCGACGGCGCCGTCCAGCCGGTCGATCAGCGCGGCGGTCGCGGCGCCGACCCCGTCGGCGGACGCGACGCCGGCCCCGTCGGCGGTCGCGTCGTCGATCACGATGTGGTCGGTGATGCCGGCGCGAAACAGCGCGCGGAGCGTCTCCCCGTCGGCGGATCCCCCGTCGCCGTAGGCGACGATCGGGAGGTCCGGATAGCCGCCGCGGACGCGGCGGACGAACGCCGCGGTCCCGTTCGGAAGCGGCTGTCCGACGGCGATGGCGTCGTACGCCTCGTGCCCGAGGGTGTCGAGCGCCGCCTCGCCGCACGGCTCCGGCTCCGCCGCGAACCGGCCGTCCGCGTCCACGCGGTCGCCGAGCGCCCGCCGACGGTCGCGGTCGGCGTCGACGTGGAGCAGGCGGTTCGCGGTCATCTGTCTCACGGCGGGAGGCCGTGGGCTAAGAGGTTGTTGGCCGAGTAATTAGAACCAAAATTGCGTCAAGTCCCGGTTGTTCCTACGAGATGGATCCGTCGAACTCGAATTCCCCTGCCCAGTTGATCGAAGGGTGGTCGATGTTCGCTTCCTCACGGAGATCCATGCTGTGTCCGGACACTTCGTCGATGTCGATCCAGTAACACGTACCCGTTGCCGGATATCTAACAAAGAACGCGTCCACTTCGCCGTCGTAGGTCCGTTCGCGGTATTCACCGTCCGTGGTCGTCTGGGAGTGGGTATTGAATCGAATCACGCGAGAGTCGATGGACCACGCGGTCTTACACTGGATTCGAAGGAATCCGTCGTCGACCTCGACGAGCAGGTCGTAGCCGTCGTTGTCGCCGAACGGCACGGCGATAGTGTGTCCGGCCTTCGTGAGTTCGAAAACGGCACGCGCTTCCGTCACGTCGCCGATGTCCTTCGAATTCTTCGGGTTGTCAGTCGAAGTCATACCATGGTTGCTTCGCTATCGTATTTGAACTTCGAAGTGGAGCGTTCAGAGCCAGACCGCCGAGCAGAACCGCGCCCGGCTTCCTGCGGCGAGGCCTCCGAAGGCTGCTTGAACGCAGATACCCGTGGAAGACAACCGGGGAGGGATTTGAACTCCGGTCGTTCCGCTCACTACGGTCGCTTCACTCCCTGATTCAAATCCCGCTATACGGCGTTTTCCGAACCACGGTTCACTCGTCGCTGCTCGCGGCAAGGCCGCTCGCAACGCTCCTCGTTTACGGAGTGTTCGGAAGAAGCGCCCGGAGCGGGATTTGAACCCGCGTCACGACCGTGACAGGGTCGTATGATGGGCCACTACACCATCCGGGCATGCATCGCGTCGGCGGGTTTCCACCTCGCCTCTGCGCATCCATTCCTTTCCCGGGTACATAATTAAGACTTCTCATCCGATCGCGCCGTGTCCCGCGATACCGTGCGCCGTAACGTTCATATCCACGGAGCGGGATCGATGATTCGTGCAAGCGGTGTGGTGACCAGCGACCGGTCCCCAACTCGTTTGACAAGCGTTATGTGGCCGGGTCGTATAGACCGCCGTAGTATCTCGTGAAGACTTCTCCCCAGCAAACACGGCCGCGCGCGACCACGAATCTCACCAAGCCATGGTAAACGTAAGCGAACACGAACTCGTACCCGATCACACGCTCCTCGAGGAGGAAGGCGAACTCGAGGAGGTGCTCGAGGAGTACAACGTCAAACGGACCGATCTCCCCAAGATCAAGCGGACCGACCCCGCGATGCCCGACGAGGCCGAGGCGGGCGACGTGGTCCGCGTCGAACGGGACTCGCGAACCACCGACACGGCGGTCGTCTACCGCCTGGTGGTAGAATGAACAGAGAGGCACGCCGCTCCGTCTCGCGGGAGTACTTCTCCCAGGAGCGGCTCGCGGAGCACCACTTCCGCTCGTTCAACAACTTCCTCGACCGCGGCATGCAGCGCGTGGTCGACGAGAAGGAGACGATCGAGACGGACATCGGCGACAAGGAGGGGCAAGAGCCCGTCTACGTCGAACTCGGCGACGTGCGGATGACGACCCCCCGCGTCCGCGAGGCCGACGGCTCCGAGGAGCTGCTGTACCCGCAGGAGGCGCGCCTCCGGAACATCACCTACGCCGCGCCGGTCTTCATGGAGATGAAGATCATCCGCGGCGGCGAGGAGGAACCCGAGACGGTCGTCGACCAGACCGAGACGAAGGTCGGCCGCATGCCGATCATGGTCGGCTCGAACAAGTGCAACATCTCCGGCTTCTCCGACGAGGAGCTCATCGAGATCGGCGAGGACCCCGTCGACCCCGGCGGCTACTTCATCGTCAACGGCTCCGAGCGCGTGCTCATGACCAGCGAGGACCTCGCGCCCAACAAGATCCTCGCGGAGTACGACTCGAAGTACGGCGACGAGATCCAGGTCGCAAAGACGTTCTCCCAACGGCGCGGCTACCGCGCGCTCGTCCTCTGTGAGCGCAACCGCGAGGGGCTGCTCGAAGTGAGCTTCCCCTCGGTGTCCGGCTCGGTCAACTTCGTGACCCTGGTCCGAGCGCTCGGGCTGGAGTCCGACGAGGAGATCGTCCACCGCGTCTCCGACGACCCGGAGATTGTGAAGTTCATGCTGGAGAACCTGGAGGAGGCCGACGTGCAGACCGAGGAGGAGGCCATCGAGACCCTCGGCGAGCGCGTCGCCTCCGGCCAAGGGAAGAACTACCAGCTCAAGCGGGCGAACTACGTCATCGACCGCTACCTCCTGCCGCACCTCCACGAGGAGGGCGTCGACGAGGAGGACGTCCGCATCAACAAGGCGTACTACCTCTGCCGGATGGCCGAGGCGTGCTTCGAGCTCGCGCTCGACCGCCGCGAGTCCGACGACAAGGACCACTACGCCAACAAGCGCCTCAAGGTCTCCGGCGACCTGATGACGGACCTGTTCCGGACGGCGCTCAACAAGCTGGCGCGCGACGTGAAGTACCAGCTCGAGCGCGCCAATATGCGCAACCGGCAGCTCACCGTCAACACGGTGGTTCGCTCGGACGTGCTGACCGAGCGCCTCGAGCACCCCATCGCGACGGGGAACTGGGTTGGCGGCCGCTCGGGCGTCTCCCAGCTCGTCGACCGGACCGACTACATGGGCGTGCTCTCGCACCTGCGTCGCCTCCGCTCGCCGCTCTCGCGGTCGCAGCCGCACTTCGAGGCGCGCGACCTGCACGCGACCCAGTGGGGTCGCATCTGCCCCTCCGAGACCCCGGAGGGCCCGAACTGCGGGCTGGTGAAGAACTTCGCGCAGGCGATGGAGCTCTCCCAGAACATCGAGGACGAACAGGGACTGAAGCGAGAACTCGCGTCCATGGGTGTCGAGGGCATCCCCGGCATCGAGGGCGTTGACCGCGCATCCGCGGACGACTAACACATGGCAAGCCAACAACGAGAAGCGAAAGTCTACGTCAACGGGAGCCTGGTGGGGACCCACCCGGACCCCAACCAGCTCGCGTCACAGATCCGGGAGGCGCGCCGCCGCGGCGACGTCTCCGACATGGTGAACGTCTCGGTGAAGGACCGGACGAACGAGGTCATCGTCAACGCCGACGCCGGGCGCGCCCGGCGCCCGCTCATCGTCGTGGAGAACGGGGAGCCGCTCCTCGACGACGAGACGATCGAGGCGCTGGAGAACGACGAGATCGAGTTCGAGGACCTCGTCGACCACGGGATCGTCGAGTTCATCGACGCCGAGGAGGAGGAGGACATCTACGTCGCCACCGACGAGGAGGACGTCAACTCGCGGACGACGCACCTGGAGATCGACCCGCAGCTCATCTTCGGCATCGGCGCGGGGATGATCCCCTACCCCGAGCACAACGCCTCTCCGCGCATTACCATGGGCGCGGGGATGATGAAGCAGTCGCTCGGGCTGCCCTCGGCCAACTATCGCATCCGGCCGGACACCCGCCAGCACCTCCTGCACTACCCGCAACTGTCGATGGTCAAGACGCAGACCACCGAACAGATCGGGTTCGACGAGCGCCCCGCGGCGCAGAACTTCGTCGTCGCGGTCATGAGTTATGAAGGGTTCAACATCGAGGACGCGCTCGTCATGAACAAGGGGAGCGTCGACCGCGCGATGCAGCGGTCGCACTTCTTCCGCACCTACGAGGGCGAGGAGCGCCGTTACCCCGGCGGTCAGGAGGACCGCTTCGAGGTCCCCTCCCAGGACGTGCGCGGCGCCCGCGGCGAGGACGCGTACACCCACCTCGACGAGGACGGCCTCGTCAACCCCGAGACGAAGGTCGACGAGAACTCCGTCCTGCTCGGGAAGACGAGCCCGCCGCGGTTCCTCGAGGAGCCCGACGACATGGGCGGCCTCTCCCCGCAGAAGCGACGCGAGACGAGCGTCACGATGCGCTCGGGCGAGTCGGGCGTGGTCGACACGGTGACGCTGATGGAGGGCGAGGACGGCTCGAAGCTCTCGAAGGTCTCGGTGCGCGACGAGCGGATCCCCGAGCTCGGGGACAAGTTCGCGTCCCGCCACGGCCAGAAGGGCGTCGTGGGCCACCTCGCGCCCCAGGAGGACATGCCCTTTACCGAGGACGGGCTCGTGCCCGACCTCGTGATGAACCCGCACGCGCTCCCGTCGCGCATGACGGTGGGCCACGTGCTGGAGATGCTCGGCGGCAAGGTCGGCTCGCTGGAGGGCCGCCGCGTCGACGGGACGGCGTTCCAGGGCGAGGGAGAGGAGAAGCTCCGCTCGTCGCTGGAGGAACACGGGTACAAGTCCTCCGGGAAGGAGGTCATGTACTCGGGCGTCACCGGCGAGAAGATCGAGGCGGAGATCTTCGTCGGGACGATCTTCTACCACAAGCTGTACCACATGGTGAGCAACAAGCTGCACGCCCGCTCGCGCGGGCCGGTGCAGGTGCTCACCCGGCAGCCGACGGAGGGGCGCGCCCGCGAGGGCGGCCTCCGCGTCGGCGAGATGGAGCGCGAGGTGCTCATCGGCCACGGGGCCGCGATGGCGCTGAACGAGCGGCTGCTCGACGCCTCCGACAAGGAGACGGTGTACATCTCCGAGGAGACGGGGATGGTGGCCGTCGAGGACGTGGAGCAGCGTCGCATCTACGACCCCATCACGGGCGACGAGGACGACATCCACGAGATGGAGATCAGCTACGCGTTCAAGCTGCTGCTCGACGAGATGAAGGCGCTCGGCATTCGACCGACCCTCGAACTTGAGGACGCAGTCTAACTATGGCAGGCCAGACACCCAAAGAGATCGGCGGCATCAACTTCGGGCTGATGGACCCGGAGACGTATCGGGACATGTCCGCGACGAAGGTCATCACCGCGGACACCTACGACGACGACGGCTACCCCATCGACATGGGGCTGATGGACCCGCGCCTGGGCGTCATCGACCCCGGGCTGGAGTGTCGCACCTGCGGCAAGCACTCCGGGTCCTGTAACGGGCACTTCGGCCACATCGAGCTGGCCGCCCCCGTCATCCACGTCGGCTTCACGAAGCTCATCCGTCGGCTGCTGCGCGCGACGTGCCGCAACTGCGGCCGCCTCGCGCTCACCGCCGAGGAGAAGGAGGAGTACAAGGAGAAGCTTCAGCGGACGAAGGACCTCGGCGGCGACCCCACCGACGTGCTGAAGTCGGCCGTCCGACAGGCCCGCAAGGCCAGCACGTGCCCGCACTGCGGCGAGCCGCAGGCGGACATCAAACACGAGAAGCCGACCACCTACTACGAGGTGCAGGACGTGCTCTCGGGCGACTACTCCGAGCTCATCACCCGGGCGATGCAGCCGGACGAGCCCGAGGACGAGGACGAGGAGGTCGACGAGAGCGAGGCGATCTCCCCGATGGATCTGGCCGACGAGACGGGCATCGCGCTCGACCGCATCAACGAGATCCTCTCGGGCGAGTTCCGCCCGCGCAAGGAGGACCGCAAGGCGATCGAGAAGGCGCTCGGCATCGACCTCACCGTCGAGGACATGAACAAGCTGATGCCGAGCGACATCCGCGACTGGTTCGAGGACATCCCGGACGAGGACCTCGAACCGCTCGGCATCCACCCGCAGAAGTCCCGGCCGGAATGGATGATCCTGACCGTGCTTCCGGTGCCGCCGGTCACGACGCGCCCCTCGATCACGCTGGACAACGGCCAGCGCTCCGAGGACGACCTCACGCACAAGCTGGTCGACATCATCCGGATCAACCAGCGGTTCATGGAGAACCGCGAGGCCGGCGCCCCGCAGCTCATCATCGAGGACCTGTGGGAGCTGCTCCAGTACCACGTCACCACGTTCGTGGACAACGAGATCTCCGGCACGCCGCCCGCGCGTCACCGCTCGGGCCGCCCGCTGAAGACGCTCTCCCAGCGCCTCAAGGGCAAGGAGGGTCGCTTCCGCGGTTCGCTGTCCGGAAAGCGCGTGAACTTCTCCGCGCGGACCGTCATCAGCCCCGACCCCACCCTCTCGCTGAACGAGGTCGGCGTCCCCGAGCGGGTCGCCGAGGAGATGACGCAGGTGATGAACGTCGCCGAGCGCAACATCGACCGCGCCCGGCAGTACGTCCGCAACGGGCCCGAGGCCCACCCCGGCGCCAACTACGTCAAGCGGCCCGACGGCCGCCGGCTGAAGGTGACAGAGAAGAACTGCGAGGAGCTGGCCGAGAAGGTCGAGCCCGGCTGGGAGGTGAACCGCCACCTCGTCGACGGCGACATCGTGATCTTCAACCGGCAGCCCTCGCTGCACCGGATGTCGATCATGGCCCACGAGGTCGTGGTCATGCCGTACAAGACGTTCCGCCTCAACACCGTCGTCTGTCCGCCGTACAACGCCGACTTCGACGGCGACGAGATGAACATGCACGCGCTCCAGAACGAGGAGGCCCGCGCGGAGGCGCGCGTCCTCATGCGCGTCCAGGAGCAGATCCTCTCGCCCCGCTTCGGCGAGAACATCATCGGGGCCATCCAGGACCACATCTCGGGCACCTACCTGCTCACCCACGACAACCCCGAGTTCACCGAGACGCAGGCGCTGGACCTGCTTCGGGCGACCTCGGTCGACGAGCTGCCCGAGCCCGACGGCACGAACGACGCCGGCGAGCCCGTCTGGACGGGCCAGACCGTGTTCTCGGAGCTGCTGCCCGACGACCTGAACCTGGAGTTCACGTCCTCGGCGGGCGACACCGTTCGCATCGAGAACGGCCAGCTGGTCGAGGGGACGATCGACGAGGACGCCGTGGGCGGCTTCGGCGGCGAGATCGTCGACACGCTCACCAAGGTGTACTCGAAGACGCGCGCCCGCGTGTTCATCAACGAGGTGGCGTCGCTGGCGATGCGCTCGATCATGCACTTCGGGTTCTCGCTGGGCATCGACGACGAGTCGATCCCGCCGGAGGCGACCGAGCAGGTCGACGAGGCGATCGACTCCGCCTACGAGCGCGTCCAGGAGCTCATCGAGACGTACGAGCGCGGCGACCTCGAGAGCCTACCGGGCCGCACGATCGACGAGACGCTGGAGATGAAGATCATGCAGACGCTCGGCAAGGCCCGCGACAGCGCGGGCGAGATCGCCGAGGACCACTTCGCCGACGACAACCCGGCGGTCATCATGGCGCGCTCGGGCGCCCGCGGGTCGATGCTGAACCTGACCCAGATGACCGGCTGCGTCGGCCAGCAGGCGGTTCGCGGCGAGCGGATCAACCGCGGCTACGAGGACCGCACGCTCGCGCACTACGAGGCCGACGACCTCTCGGCGGAGGCCCACGGCTTCGTGGAGAACTCCTACCGCTCGGGGCTGACGCCCGAGGAGTTCTTCTTCCACGCGATGGGCGGCCGCGAGGGGCTCGTCGACACTGCGGTCCGGACCTCCAAGTCCGGGTACCTGCAGCGTCGCCTCATCAACGCCCTGTCGGAACTGGAGACGCAGTACGACGGCACGGTGCGGGACACCTCCGGCACTATCGTCCAGTTCGAGTTCGGCGAGGACGGCACCTCGCCGGTGAAGGTGTCCTCCAACGAGGACACCCCCATCGACATCGAGCAGATCACCGACCGCATCGTCGACGCGGAGTTCGGCTCCGAGCAGGAGAAGGAGCGCTTCCTCGGCCGTCGCGAGGCGCCGACGAACCTCTCGGAGTACGCCGGGCCAGGCCTCGACAAGGCCGGCGGCATGGGGGTGAGCGATGACTGACGGCGGGTCGGTCGACCGCTTCGTCGACGCCCACGAGACGGTCACCGAGGACATCGCGCTGGTCGTCGAGGACACGGAGCTGCCGCGACGCCTGAAGGACGAGATCTACGGGAACATCGACGGCCGCGGCGGCGTGACGGCCGAGCAGGCGAACGAGATCGCCCAGGCCGCGGAGTCGCGCTACCTCGACACGCGCGTCGATCCGCTGGACCCCGTGGGGACCGTCTCCGCGCAGTCCATCGGTGAGCCCGGAACACAGATGACCATGAACACCTTCCACTACGCGGGCGTCGCGGAGATGGACGTGACCCAGGGGCTCCCCCGGCTCATCGAGCTGGTGGACGCCCGCAAGACCCCGGACACGCCGATCATGGTCGTCCACCTGGACGACGAGCACGCGACCGACCGCGAGAAGGCCCACGAGGTCGTCTGGCAGCTCGAGGCGACGAAGATCCTCGCGCTCGGCGACGTGTCCACGAACGTCGCGGACATGATCGTGCGCGTCGACCTCAACGAGGAGACGCTGCTGGAGCGGTGGCCCACCCACGAGGAGCCGACGGAGGTCGCCGGCATCGTCGCCGACATCATCGAGGACTCGCTGGGCGTCTCCACGCGCCACTCGGGGACGACGATCGAGTTCGGCCCCGACGAGCCGAGCTACCGCGAGCTGCTCCAGCTGGTCGAGGAGCTCCGGGACATCGTGTTCAAGGGGATCGAGGAAGTCTCCCGCGTCGTCATCCGCAAGGAGGAGGTCGAGGACGGCGAGGAGGAGTACGTCCTCTACACCGAGGGGTCGGCGTTCGCCGACGCCCTGGAGATCGAGGGCGTGGACGCCTCCCGGACCACGTGTAACAACATCCACGAGATCTACCGGACGCTCGGCGTCGAGGCGGCCCGCGAGACCATCATCGACGAGACGATGGAGACGCTCGAGGAACAGGGGCTCGACGACGTGAACATCCGCCACCTGATGCTCGTCTCGGACATCATGACGAACCGCGGCACCGTCGAGTCCATCGGCCGCCACGGCATCTCCGGGTCGAAGGACTCCGTGCTCGCGCGCGCGGCGTTCGAGGTGACGGTGAACCACCTGCTCGACGCGGCGATCCACGGCGAGGCCGACGACCTCAACGGCGTCATCGAGAACGTCATCGTCGGGAAGCCGGTGTCGATCGGCACCGGCGACGTGGACCTGCGGATGGGCTCGGCCCCCGACCCGGCGCCCTCCGCGGACGACTGACGGTGCGCGTGGAGATCACCGACGAGGCGCGGCGGTACATCGGGACGTTCGACGAGCTCGTCGGCGTCGCGCCGACGGACTGTCTCGTGTTCGAGGACGGCGACCGGGTCGTCTTCCTCATCCCCGCCGGCGAGATGGCCGATGCCGTCGGGCCGGGCGGGACGACCGTCGAGCGCGTCGAGGAGCGGCTCGGCGCCTCCGTCGAGCTGGTCGAGGACGCCGACACGCCCGAGGCGTTCGTCGCGAACGCGCTCGCGCCGGCGGCGGTGCGTGGCGTGACCGTGAGCCGCCAGAACGACGTCGTCGCGTACGTCGAGGTCGTCGACGCCGACCGCGGCGTCGCCATCGGCGCCGACGGCCGCAACATCGAGGTGGCGCGGGCGCTCGCGAGGCGCCACTTCGACATCGACGACGTGCAGTTGGCCTGACGCGGACGGCGACCCACGGCTCGACCCCGACCGCGTCACCGCGGGCTGCGAATCTGCCGCACGCTCTTTTCGAATCCGACCGTACGCTGCCCTGTGTCCCGAACGTCCGCGCCGGTCGGGATCGCCGCGGGTCCCGTCCCCGAGGAACTCCTCGCGCCCGCCGACGCGCTCGTCGATGTCGCGGTGTTCACGGTCGTGACCGTCGCGGTGTACCTCCTCGCGCGGGCGACGGTGTTCCCGCTGGCGGTCCGGGCGGTCCGGTCGCGGAACCGCAACAACCCGACGATCCAGTCGGCGACCGAGACGTACCTGGCGGTGCTGCTCGCCGCAATGGCGACGGTGGCGGGCATGCTGGCGGCCGGGTACGGCGCCGTGTTCTCCGAGTCGGCGCTGCTCATCGCGGCGCTCACCTTCGCCGTCGGCACCGCCGGCCGCGACGTGCTCGGGTCGCTCGTCAGCGGGCTGTTCCTCGTCGCGGATCCGGACTTCAACGTCGGCGACTGGATCCGATGGTCCGGCGGCGAGGGCGTCGTCGAGGCGGTCGACTTCCGCGTGACCCGGATCCGGACGCTCGATTACGAGACGCTCACCGTTCCGAACACGGAGCTGACGGGCAACACGATCACCCGCCCGTACGGCCGCGACCGCTTCCGGATCACCGAGACGGTTCACCTCGCGTACGACGACGACATCGACCGGGCCCGCGAGCTGATCGTCGAGGCCGCCGAGGCCGAGCCACGGGCGCTCCCCGACCCGGCCCCGGAGGCGCGCGTTGCCGACCTGGGCGAGGGGACCGTCGCGCTGCGGGCGGAGTTCCTCGTGCGCGAGCCCGCCGACGGCGACCTCCTCGGGATCCGGTCCCGGTTTCGCGCCCGAGTGATCGACCGCTTCGAGGAGGCCGGGATCACCCTCGGTCCCGCCAGCGACCGGGAGCTGTCCGGCCACGTCGGCGTGACGGTCGCCGACGGCGACGGGAATCGCGGCGCCGGCGGAGACCGCGGCGGCGACGAAGACCGCGGCGGCGACGCTACCACGGGACCCGCGGAGTGAACGGAAGCGCGAGTCCAGGGTGAGGCCGCTCGGCGTCGCCGCGTCGCTGCGGCGACCAGCGACGCCCGGAGAGCGACCGACGCGCGCCGAAACCGTCGCTGCGGCCGCGAGAGGCCACCACGAGACGCGCTCAGATCCCGCGAGAGGTACCGCTAATCGCTTCTCCGCCCGTCTCGCCGAGATCGAAAGGGAACCCTTACGTAGCACGGCCGAAAACGGGGGTGTACGATGGCCAACGGCAAATACGCCGCGCGGAAGCTCAAGAAGGACCGCCAGAAACGGCGGTGGTCCGACTCCGAGTACGCGCGACGCGAGCGCGGTCTCTCCGAGAAGTCCGACCCCCTCGAGGGCGCCCCCCAGGGTCGCGGTATCGTCCTGGAGAAGGTGGGCATCGAGGCGAAGCAGCCCAACTCGGCGATCCGGAAGTGCGTCCGGGTCCAGCTCATCAAGAACGGGAAGCAGGTCACCGCCTTCTGTCCCGGCGACGGCGCCATCTCGTTCATCGACGAGCACGACGAGGTCACCATCGCGGGGATCGGCGGCGCGAAGGGTCGCGCCATGGGCGACCTCTCCGGCGTCAACTACAAGGTCGAGAAGGTCAACGGCGTGTCGATGATCGAACTCGTCCGCGGCAACGCGGAGAAGCCCGTCCGATAATGAGCGAGTCAGAGCAAGACGCCGACGTCGACGACGAGGCCGAGGCACCGGACCCGGACGCGCCCGCCGACTCCGAGCAGGCCGCGGAGAACGCCCTGCTGTTCGGCGAGTGGGACGTCTCGGAGATCGAGTACTCCGACCCGTCCACCCGGAAGTACATGAACGTGACCCCCATCGCGCACACGCAGGGGCGTCACGCGTCCAAGCAGTTCCAGAAGTCCGAGATCTCCCTGGTCGAGCGGCTCATCAACCGCCTGATGCAGACCGAGGAGAACACCGGCAAGAAGCAGCAGGCCCAGCGGATCGTCCGCGACGCCTTCGACACGATCCACTCGCGCACCGAGGACAACCCGGTGCAGGTGCTCGTCGAGGCCGTCGAGAACGCCGCCCCGCGCGAGGAGACCGTCCGCCTGAAGTACGGCGGCATCTCCGTCCCGAAGGCCGTCGACGTGGCCCCCCAGCGCCGCGTCGACCAGTCGCTGAAGTTCATCGCCGCCGGCGTCCGCGGTTCCAGCTACAAGACGACGACCAGCGCCGCCGACGCGCTCGCCGACCAGCTCATCGGCGCCGCCCGCTACGACGTGCAGACGTACTCGATCTCCCAGAAGGAGGAGACCGAGCGCGTCGCCGCCGCCGCGCGCTAACCGCGCCACGGCACCGACGATCGCGCGCCCCCCGGGGCGTTTCTCGCGTTCGTTCCGATCGCCGACCGCGAGCGACGGCGTTCGCCGCGTGCTCAGCGCTCGGCTCGACCGATGTCGTCGATCGATCGGACCGACCGGATGACCGGTCGGATCCGGTCGAACGCGAGGCCGTGAGAGACGGTCCCCGCGTCCCGGTTCCAGTCGATGACGTTCGAGTCGGCGAGCTTCGGGAGGTGGACGTGGCGGAGGTGGAGCGACAGCGTGTCGGCGTCCTCGTTCGGTCCGACGATGTCATCGGGGACCGACACGATGGCCCCCGAGGACGACCGGTCCGCCAACTCGAAGAGGAGCCGTCGCCGGAGTTCGTCGGCGAGGAGTTCGAACCACGTGTCGTACGTCTCCGGCGACACGCGAGCGTCCTCGGACATGATTCCGAGATTACATTCTGACTACTTTGTCGTTTCGGCTGTCCCGGGGGCCGAAGCGACGCGATCGCGCCGAGCGATCTCCGGTCGACCGTCGCCGGGTCAGCCGCGATTGTGAACGTTCGTGCTCCCGCACTCGGGGCAGCGGGTGAGCCTGCCGAGCCTCGGATCGGTGACGTGCTCCCACGCGTCGTTCCCCGTCGGTGCCTCGAAGCCGCAGCCGTCGCAGGTGAGTACGCTCGCCGGCGGCATGGGGGACGGTACAGCGTCCGAGCGCATAGTCCTTACCGACGGTGTGTGCCGTATCGGCGCTCGGGGGTCGCCGCCGGCCGAGGGAGACGCCGAGACGCCGCGGCGACGCCGGCGGCGACCGATCGCGGCGGCTCTCAGTCGCCCTGGCCGTAGCCCTCGAACTGTTCGATGGCTGTGTCGAGCTCCGCCTCGGGCAGTTCGGTCGGCTCGCCGACGGCCGACGACTGGAGGTACAGCCGCGAGAGGTCCTCGACGTGGGTGGTGTGCTCCAGGGCGGTCTCGATGTCGTCGGCGGTGACGACGAGCCCGTGGTTCTCGATGAAGGAGGCCGTCGCGTTCGCCTCCTCCATGGCGGCCACGACGTTCGCGGCCAGTTCCTCGGTGCCGTAGGGGGCGTACTCGGCGACGGGGACGCGCTTGCCGACCGTGACGATCATGTAGTGGATCGGGGGCAGCTCCTCGTGGAGCACGGCCATCGATGTCGCCCACGGCGAGTGGGTGTGGACGATGGCGTCGGAGCCGTAGCCGCGGTAGATGTGTCGGTGCATCGGCACCTCGCTGGAGGGTTTCATCCGCCCGGCGACGCGCTCGCCGTCGAGGTCGACCACCGGCACGTCCCCGGTGTCGAACGCGTCGTAGGCGACGCCCGTGGGCGTGACGGCGAAGCGGTCGCCGTCGCGGACGCTGAGGTTCCCGGTGCGCCCGGGCGTGAGCCGCGCGAGTTCGGGGGCGTGCTCGACCACGGCCTCGCGGGCCTCGCGGAGGACCGACGGGCTCGCGTCGTCGCTCACAGCGCCACCTCCGTCACCGCGGTCAGGGAGTCGAGGCGGTGATCCGGCGTCCGGAGACTCTCCGGGTCGCCGGCGTCCCCGACACCCTCGCCCTCCTCGGGTCCGTTGAACAGCGCCGTCTCCATCCCGAGCGCGTTGCCGCCCTCGATGTCGTTGGCGGGGGAGTTGCCGACGACGAGCGCCTCCGACGGTGCCCGGTCGAGTCGCGCCAGCGCCGCGGTGAACACGGGGGCGGCGGGCTTCTCGCGGCCGACCTCCTCGCTGGTGACGAGCGCGTCGAGGTGCGCGTCGACGCCGAGTTCGGCGAGCTTGCGAAGCTGGACGCGCGTCGTGAGGTTCGTCACGACGGCCACGTCGACGTTCGCCTCCCGGAGCGTCGCGAGCGTGTCGAGTGCGTCGTCGAACGCCGCCATCTCCGCGAGGTACGCGTCCCAGTAGGCGTCGCCCAGCGCGCGAGCGAGGTCGGCGTCGAACGGCCCCGGCAGGTCGGCGACCAGCCGCGTGTAGTAGATGTGGCGGCTGTGACTGCTCGCGGTCGCGGGGACCTCGCGTTTGGTCGCGCGGCGGGCCCGGGCGCGTCGCGCCTCGAACGCGTCGGCGTCGAGGTCGCCGCCGCGGTCTCGGTACGTCTCGAAGGCGGCGCGCGTGCCCGCCTCGTTGCACGGATCGTACGGGTAGAGGGTGTCGTCCAGATCGAACAACACGGCGTCGACGGCCATGTCGGGCGCTCGGCCCCCCGCCGCATAGGTGTTCGGTCGTGTCGATCGGCCGTGCCGACGGAGCAGTCCCGAGCGTCGGCGGTGGCGCCGAGCCGCCGAGCCGCGTTCGCGACGCGGTGTCGAACCGGGGGAACGGCTTTGTCCACGGCCGGCGACGCCGGGGACGTGTTCCCGGAGGTCATCGAGACGGAGCGCCTGCGGCTCGAACGGTGCTCGCGCGAGCACGTCTCCGCGCGAGCGCTGTACGACGCCGCGTCCGACCGCAACCCGACGATCGACGAGGAGACGGAGTACCTCCCGTGGTCGCCGCTCGACACGCTCGCCGGCGCCGAGGAGCGCCTCGCCGAGTTCGAGCGACAGTGGGACGAGCGCGAACGGGCGGAGTGGGTCGTCCGCCCTCGGGGCGACGAGCCGGGCGCCGGCGAGTTCGCCGGGACGGCCGGGCTCATCTGCCGGTGGGACCGCGACCTCGCGCTGCCCGCGATCTGGCTGCGAAAGCCGTTCTGGGGGCGGGGCTACTCGGGCGAGCGCGCCGACGCGCTGCTCGCGGTGGCGTTCGACCGACTGGACGTGGGCGTCGCCGCGGTGCCGATCCACGGCGACAACGAGCGGTCCCGCCGCGCCGTCGAACGGTACGTCGACCGCCACGGGGGCCGGTACGAGGGACTGCTCCGCAATCACGCGGGACGCTACGACGAGCCCGCCGACCACCACCGGTTCTCGGTGAGCCGCGAGGAGTGGCGCGCGGCCGACGGCGCCCGAACCCCCGTTCGGTACCCCGATGACGAGTGACGCACCCGGCGGCGTCGGACGACCAAGGCGGGCGAGCGTTCAAATACGAAGCCGGCACCAGCACGCCCACGGGCGATGGACCGCGCCCGTCCGGCTCGCGAGCCGTTCCCGGTCCCGAACGCGCGGAAGCAAAACGCGCGTGCGCCGTCCGATCGCCGTCAGGCGAGACGGCGACCGAACCGACCCACGGCGAGGTAGCGCCCGGCGAACAGCAGTAGGACGGTCGTCGCGCCGACCACGAGCAGCGGCGTGTAGTCGCCCCCGGCGAAGCGGAGGAAGACGGTCGACCAGAGGGCGGCTCCGACGACGCCGACGACGGTGACGGCCGCGCCGGCGGCGACCGAGCGCCCGCCGGCGGCCCCACGCGACCGCGACCACGACGCGCCGAGGGACGCGACGACCGCCAGCGTTCCGAGGAAGCCGGCGAAGGCCGCGTCGTACGCGGTCGAACTCGAGAACGCCGGAAGCACCGTCTCAAGTCGGTCGAACGCCACGATCAGGAGGTAGCCGGGGACGCCGAACGGCGGGACCGGGATCGCGTACAGGAGTCCGTACAGGCCGGCGACGACGGCGACGGCGACCACCCAGTCGCGCAGAAGCGTCGCGACGGCGTACGGTCGGCGGTGGGGAGCGCACGCGTCGTTGGTATTCCGGTCGCCGGCGCTCGTGGACTCCGTGGAGGGCTCGGATCCCATAGTCGACCGTTCGCGGTCGCCCGCGAAGTAGCTACTGGCGACTCTCGTTCCTGCTACTGACGACTCCCCTCCCCGCCGGTTCGGTCGCGTCGGGAACGCCCCTCGGCAGTCAGTCGGCCGCAGCGGATCCGCCGCCCGCGTTGACGGCGTACAGCCTGGCGGCGTCGACCAGCGCCTTCCGGTACTCCGACTCCGAGGGGTCGGCCGCGAGCGACCGGAACAGCCGCGTGAACCCCTGCACGTCGACCGCCGGAGCGTCGTCCGCGGCGGCGTGAACCAAGTCGTACAGGCGGTGCCCGTCGCCGACGAGCCCGTGCCGCTCGCACATCGCGAGCGCGAACGCGGCGTTGACGGCCGTGATGTCCGGGTCCGAGCCGGGCGTCATTCGCTGTGAGTCGGGGTGGGGGTGATCGCGCGGACGGTCCGCGACCGCGGCGGCCAGCTGCGACTCGAAGAAGGTGACGAGCTTCCCGCCGGGACCGACGGAGAGGGTGATGTCGTCGGCGTACACGTCCTTCATGTGGTTCGCGATCTGGTAGCAGTGATGGACCTTCCGTCGCTCGACCGACGACCCCGACAGCGCGAGGAACAGCGCCTCGTCGGTCGACTGGTGGTGTGAGGGATGCGGCTCCTCGTATCGGGCCATGTGCGACAGCTCGTGGAGGGCGAGCTCGCGCGCCATCGCCGAGGTCGCCGCTTTCCGGGAGATGTTGAGGACGTGGCGGTCGTCGTAGTGGGCCGCCCACGTCCGTTCCTCGGGGTTGTCGCGAACCTGGACCTCGACCGGGAGCGAGAGGTCGTGTTCGGTCTCGAAGAGCGTTGCCGCCCCGAGAAAGGGGTCGGGCGGGACGGCGCCGCGGACTCGGATGTCCATGTGTAGTGTTGGCACGGGATGTACCGGTTTGACTCTTGTGCCGGTCGGCCCCCGGCTGCGGGGCGATCCACGAGACGGCGTACCACGCTGTGTGGCCCCCGGATTCGGAGGTTTCGGCGCCGGCAAAGCACTACCCTTTTGACCGGGCGGAGAATACCGGTCGGTAATGGGCCGACGAAAGAAAATCGTACAGGAATGTGAGGAGCTGATGGACGAGCCGGAGCAGATCCGGAACATCGCCATCGCCGCTCACGTCGACCACGGGAAGACGACACTGACGGACAACCTGCTCGCGGGCGCGGGCATGATCGCCGACGCCGACGAGGCGACCCAGCTCGTGATGGACACCGAGGAGGACGAGCAGGAGCGCGGGATCACCATCGACGCGGCGAACGTCTCGATGACCCACGAGTACGAGGGGGACAACCACCTCATCAACCTCATCGACACGCCGGGCCACGTCGACTTCGGCGGGGACGTGACCCGCGCGATGCGCGCCGTCGACGGCGCGCTCGTCGTGGTCGACGCCGTCGAGGGCGCGATGCCCCAGACGGAGACGGTCGTCCGGCAGGCGCTCCGCGAGGGCGTCAAGCCGGCGCTGTTCATCAACAAGGTCGACCGCCTCATCTCCGAGCTCCAGGAGGGGCCCGAGGAGATGCAGCAGCGCCTCCAGGACGTCATCGCGGACGTGAACGAGCTCATCCGCGGGATGACCGAGGAGATGGACGACATCGACGAGGACTGGACGGTCTCCGTCGAGGAGGGCACCGTCGGGTTCGGCTCGGCGCTGTACAAGTGGGGCGTCTCGCTCCCGTCGATGCAGCGCACCGGCATGTCGTTCGCGGACATCATCGAGCTTGAGCAGGACCACAAGCGCCAGGAGCTCCACGAGCGCACGCCGCTTTCGGACGTCGTGCTCGACATGGTCGCCGAGCACTTCCCGAACCCGCTGAAGGCGCAGCCGTTCCGCATCCCGCGCATCTGGCGCGGCGACGACGACTCCGACATCGCCGAGGACATGCGGACGGTCAACCGCGAGGGCGACATCGTCTTCATGGCGACCGACATCGGGATGGACCCCCACGCCGGCGAGATCGCGACGGGTCGCGTCTTCTCCGGCACGCTCGAGAAGGGCCAGGAGCTGTACGTCTCCGGCACCGCGGGCAAGAACCGCGTCCAGTCGGTCGGGATCTACATGGGCGGCGAACGCGAGGAGCTCGACCGGGGCGTCCCCGCGGGCAACGTCGCGGCCGTCACCGGCCTGAAGGACGCCATCGCGGGCTCCACGGTCTCCGACAAGGAGATGACGCCGTTCGAGTCGATCGAGCACATCTCCGAGCCGGTCATCACCAAGAGCGTGGAGGCGAAGTCGATGGACGACCTGCCGAAGCTCATCAAGACGCTCCAGCAGGTCGCCAAGGAGGACCCGACCATCCGCGTGGAGATCAACGAGGACACCGGCGAGCACCTCATCTCCGGGCAGGGCGAGCTCCACCTCGAGGTCATCACCCAGCGGATCCAGAAGAACCAGGGCATCCCCGTTCAGACGGGTGAGCCCATCGTCGTCTACCGCGAGCAGCCGCAGGAGGCCTCCCGCGAGGTCGAGGGCGTCTCGCCGAACCGCCACAACAAGTTCTACATCACCGTCGAGCCGATGGCGGACGACATCGTCGAGACGATCCAGCGTGGCGAGGCGTCGATGAGCATGCCCGAACTGGAGCGCCGCGAGGCGCTGCAGGAGGCCGGCATGGACAAGGACACGTCCCAGAACGTGGAGCACATCCACGGGACGAACGTCCTCATCGACGACACGAAGGGGATCCAGCACCTGAACGAGACGATGGAGCTGGTCATCGAGGGCCTCGAGGAGGCGCTCGACGACGGTCCCCTCGCGGCCGAGCCCGTGCAGGGCGCGCTGCTGCGCCTGCACGACGCGCGGCTGCACGAGGACACCATCCACCGCGGTCCGGCGCAGGTCATCCCCGCCGTCCGCGACGCCGTCCACCGCGCGCTCATCGACGGCGAGGTGCGCCTCCTGGAGCCGATCCAGGACGTCCGCATCGACGTGCCCAGCGAGCACATGGGCGACGCCTCCGGCGAGATCCAGGGCCGCCGCGGCCGCGTCGACGACATGTACCAGGAGGGCGACCTCATGGTCATCGAGGGCATCGCGCCCGTCGAGGAGATGATCGGCTTCTCCAGCGACATCCGCTCGGCCACCGAGGGCCGCGCCTCCTGGAACACGGAGAACGCGGGCTTCCGCGTGCTCGTGGACAACCTCCAGCGCGAGAAGATCATGGAGATCCGCGAGCGCAAGGGCATGAAGCTCGAGCTGCCGCAGTCGATCGACTACATCTGAGGTCCCGCGCCGACCGCCGCGGTCGGTCTCGGTCTGTCTTTCTCTCCGGCGCTCTCCCGCTGGCTCCCCCAACGAGCGGTGCTGCCGGCGAACGAACCGTCGACGCGGCCGACGAACCGTCGGCGAGACCCTCGATCCGCCGAGAGACCGTCGGAGATCTCACAGGATCGTTCGAACACTGGCAAGCATCGCCACGGTGGAAGGCTTATCACCTCCCCGTCTACACAGGACAACTATGCCAAGTGGCACGACCCACGGTCGGCGCGACGGCTGCGAACGAGCGACCCAGCCCCGCACGCCGATCACAATTATCGGGTCCACGACCACACCCCCCGACGGAACACGCTCGACGGCGGCGGCCGACGACGCGGCGCCGACGGGGACGCGCGCGGACGAACGGAGGGCCCGATAGATGCCCTCGGAGTCGACGCCAGCCCCCGACGAGCAGCCGGTGGACGCGGCGGACGACGGCGGTACCGAGAGTGACGGCGACGACGCGGCGGAGACGGACGGCGGCCACGAGACGGAGCTGCAGGCGCACACGATCCGGCTCGAGCTGGTCGACGAGCCGGGGCAGCTGCTCGGGGCGCTGAAACCCATCGCCGACAACGGCGCGAACCTGCTGTCGATCTTCCACGAGCGCGGGAGCCTCACCCCGCGGGGACGCATCCCCGTCGAGGTCGACATCGAGTGTCCGCCCGACCGGTTCGAGGGGATCCTCGATGACCTCCGGGAGCGCGGCGTCAACGTGATCCAGGCCGACGCCGAGGAGTACGGCGACGAGGTGACGGTCGTCCTCGTGGGCCACCTCGTGGACACGGACCTGTCGGACACGCTCAAGAAGATCCAGGACTGCTCGGGGGCGTCCGTGGCCGACATCGACCTGTCGGCGCCGGCGGGCGCCGGGTCGTCGGCGCACTCCAGCGCCCGGCTTCGCCTGCGGGCACACGCCGGCGAGACCGCCAGCGTGATCGAGACGGTCCGGGAGGTCGCCGCCGAGAAGGACATCGACGTGATCGCGCCGCTGGAGGGCCGCCGATGAGGCTCTGTGTCCTCGGCGCCGGCGCGGTCGGCCGGGCGGTCGCGGAGTTGGCCCCCGAGTACGACAACGAGGTGACCGCGCTGGCGGACTCGTCGTCGGCGGTCGTCGACCCCGACGGCGTCGACGTGGAGGCCGCCCTCGCGCGCAAGGACGCCGGGGAGGCGCTCGGCGGCGCCTCGCCGGGCGACGCGCTAGCGGCCGAGTACGACGTGCTCGTGGAGGCGACCCCGACGACGCTGGGCGACGCCGAGCCCGGCTTCTCGCACGTGCGCACCGCGCTGGAGCGCGACAAGCACGTCGTGCTCGCGAACAAGGGGCCGGTCGCCGAGCGGTACGCCGAGGTGCGCGCGCTGGAGGCCGACTCCGCGGGCGAGGTGTACTTCGAGGCGACCGTCGGCGGCGCCATTCCGGTGTGCGCGACGGTCGACGACCTCGGGGCGAAGCACGTCTCGGCGGTTCGCGGCGTGCTCAACGGGACGGCGAACTTCGTCCTCTCGCGGATGGCCGCCGAGGGCCTCGACTACGACCACGTGCTCGCGGAGGCCCAGGACCTGGGCGTCGCGGAGGCGGACCCCTCGTTCGACGTGGAGGGAACCGACGCGGCGCTGAAGTGCGTCATCCTGGCGAACGTGTTGCGCGAGGCCGACTGCGACACCCTCGACGAGCTTCGCGAGGCCGCGGTCACGCTCGCGGACGCCGACGTGGAGGGGATCCGCGACATCCCGGGCAGCGCGCTGGAGCTGGCGGCCGAGGACGGGCGGACCGTCCGGCTCGTCGGCGAGGCGACCCGCGACGGCGTCAGCGTCGGCCCGCGGCTGGTCCCGGAGAACGGCACGCTGTCGGTGACCGGCACGCGAAACATCGTCGAGATCGACCACGAGTACGCGGGGGGGCTCGCCATCTCCGGGCGCGGCGCCGGCGGCGAGGAGACCGCCAGCGCCGTGCTGGCCGACGTGGCTCGACTGGAGTAGTTCGCTCCGTCGGCAACCGCCATTCGGTCGGTGTCGACCGATCGTTTCGAACCGATCGTCGAGGATCAAACGCCCGGAACGGGGGTCCGGCGCGGTCGGAGACGACCCGTGTAACCACCACACACGGGAGGGGTACACACGACCTAATCGCAAGCAAGCGTCGGGGTGGGCTGCCTGACGTATCGAAATGGTTTTAGGGCGTTCGGACGTTATACGTCCTTACAGAGC
This sequence comes from Halobaculum roseum, assembly GCF_019880245.1. Lineage (NCBI taxonomy): Archaea > Methanobacteriati > Methanobacteriota > Halobacteria > Halobacteriales > Haloferacaceae > Halobaculum > Halobaculum roseum. The sequence goes on along the minus strand of NZ_CP082286.1, from coordinate 2,442,439 downwards.
GCCTCAGCGCTTGATTCAACAATGAGCGACAAACCCCACCAGAACTTGGCCATCATCGGCCACGTCGACCACGGGAAGTCCACGCTCGTCGGGCGGCTCCTCTTCGAGACCGGGAGCGTCCCCGAGCACGTGATCGAACAGCACCGAGAGGAGGCCGAGGAGAAGGGCAAGGGCGGCTTCGAGTTCGCCTACGTCATGGACAACCTGGCCGAGGAGCGCGAGCGCGGTGTCACGATCGACATCGCCCACCAGGAGTTCGACACCGACCAGTACTACTTCACCATCGTCGACTGCCCGGGCCACCGTGACTTCGTGAAGAACATGATCACGGGCGCCTCGCAGGCCGACAACGCGGTGCTCGTCGTCGCGGCCGACGACGGCGTCGCGCCCCAGACCCGCGAGCACGTCTTCCTGGCCCGCACGCTGGGTATCAACGAGCTGATCGTCGGGATCAACAAGATGGACCTCGTCGACTACTCGGAGGACTCCTACGACGAGGTCGTCTCCGAGGTCGAGGACCTGCTCAAGCAGGTCCGCTTCGGCACCGAGGACGCGAGCTTCATCCCGATCTCGGCGTTCGAGGGCGACAACATCGCCGACCGCTCGGACAATACGTCGTGGTACGACGGCGAGATCCTTCTGGAGGCCCTCAACAACCTTCCGGAGTCGGAGCCGCCGACGGACGCGCCGCTGCGTCTGCCCATCCAGGACGTCTACACCATCTCGGGTATCGGGACGGTCCCCGTCGGGCGGATCGAGACCGGCGAGATGACCCCCGGTGACAACGTCTCCTTCCAGCCGTCGGACGTCGGCGGCGAGGTGAAGACGGTCGAGATGCACCACGAGGAGGTCGACTACGCGGGCCCCGGCGACAACGTCGGCTTCAACGTCCGCGGCGTCGGCAAGGACGACATCCGCCGCGGCGACGTCTGTGGTCCCGCGGACGACCCGCCGACGGTCGCCGAGACCTTCCAGGCGCAGGTCGTCGTCATGCAGCACCCGTCCGTCATCACGGCCGGCTACACCCCCGTCTTCCACGCCCACACGGCGCAGGTCGCGTGTACGGTCGAGTCGCTCGACCAGAAGCTCGACCCGTCCTCGGGCGAGGTCGCCGAGGAGAACCCGGACTTCATCAAGTCCGGCGACGCGGCCATCGTGACGGTGCGCCCGCAGAAGCCCCTCAGCATCGAGCCGTCCAGCGAGATCCCGGAGCTGGGCTCCTTCGCCATCCGCGACATGGGTCAGACCATCGCGGCCGGCAAGGTGCTCTCCGTCAACGAACGGTAAATGCCCGGACAGCAAGCGCGCGTCCGACTCGCGGGCACGAGCCCCGACGACCTGGACGACATCTGCGACGACGTCCGCGAGATCGCGGACAAGACCGGCGTGGCGCTGTCGGGTCCCATCCCGCTCCCCACGAAGACCCTCGAGGTCCCGTCGCGAAAGTCCCCCGACGGCGAGGGGACGGCGACGTGGGAGCACTGGGAGATGCGCGTCCACAAGCGGCTGATCGACATCGACGCCGACGAACGCGCGCTCCGTCAGCTCATGCGGATCCAGGTCCCGAACGACGTCTCCATCGAGATCGTCCTCGAGGACTGAACTGAGGCGCACCGGACCCGTACGGGTCCCCCGTCACCGACGACCGTTCTCATCGTTTTTCACACACGCCAGCGGCGGCGCCACCGACGGCCGCCGCCCGGCGGCACGGCTTTGTCCGCACGTCACGCAGTACTCGGCATGGCCTCCGTCCGATCGGCGACCCGAACCGGGCCGCTCCGTCCGGTCGCCGAGACGCTCGCGCTCATGGCCGCGGTGTCGGCGGCGTTCTGGGTCGTCGGGCTGCTCGCGCGCCCGCTGGCGGCGTTCCTGTTCGTCCTGTCGGCGCCGACGGTCGTCCAGCCGTGGACGCTTGTGACCAGCGTGTACGCCCACGCCGGCGTCGGCCACCTCCTCTCGAACGCGGTCGTGGTCGTCGTCGCCGGCGTTCCCGTGGCCGCCTCGACGACCCGTGCCCGGTTTCACGGCTTCGTCCTCGCGACGGGGGCGCTCGCGGGGCTGGCGCAGGTGTGGCTCGGTGGCCTGCTCGTCCCCACGGGCGTCGTGGGCATCAGCGGCGCCGCGTTCGCGCTCGTCGGCTACGTCGCCGCCGCCAATCCCGCCGCCGACGCGCTCGGGCGCGCGGCGCGACGGCTCGACGTGTCGCCGCGGGTTCTGGTCGTCGCTGTCGGGGGACTCGCGCTGGCGGTCACGGTCGTGTTCAGCCCCGCCGGAAGCGCGCTGATCGCGCATTTCGTGGGGCTGCTTCTGGGCGTCGGCGCCGGGAGAGCCCGACTGCTGCGTGTGTGACAACCGCGCGAGGGCGGGTCGAAACGGAACCCTCAAGTGTCGGCCCGGGCTTTCAGCGAGTGCGGGCTCGTAGATCAGTGGTAGATCGCTTCCTTCGCAAGGAAGAGGCCCTGGGTTCAAATCCCAGCGAGTCCACTACCCTTCGCGGTTCTCAAGAAGGTCTCGTTATTCCGGTAGTGACCGGTCTCTCTCCGCCGTTTCCGTCATAGAGTCGCGTAATAATACCCCCCTGCGCGGGAGAGTTCACAACGGGGAGTCTTCCGGGTCGCCGGAGTCGCGCGATTACAGCGAAGGATTCGGGGGGTGGTCGGCGTGAAACCGTTCGTCCGCGCGTCCCGCCTATACGACGCCGCGACCCGCGAACGGATCGCCCACCCCGCGACTGAGGCGACCGACGCCGAGGTCCGCGCGGCGATCGCGGAGGTCGAGCGATGAGCGGTGACGGCTCCCTCGCCGACTTCGGAGCTGGCACCCCAGTTCCCAAGGACAACGCCGACGGGGACGCCCCGACCGAAGACGCCGACTCGTTCGCCGATCGAGACGGTCCCGAGTGCGTCGACTGCGGCCGCTCGACTCCGACCACTGCCGAGCGACCACCGTACGGAGAGGTTCTGTGTCCGCGCTGTTGGCTCAAACGGGAGGGGTTGAAATGAGTCGGGCAACCTCCGGCGTTCCCTCGCCGAAAGAATCCGGCGAAGCCGTCGAAGCCGAGGTTATCGACCGCTTCCCCGCGCTCGAATACATCCCGGATTCCGCAGCCACGTGGTACGACGCCGAGACCACCACGGCGCTTTCACCGTCCGATGCGCTCCCGTTCGCCTCAGTTCCGATCGTCGCTACCGGAACGCCTATCGAAATCAAGTCGGCGCAGGTACGCCACAACGGTGGGGAACGCGGCCGTTTCTACCTTCGCGAACAACAGCACCGTGCGCTCCTCGATGCCGCCGGGTTCTACCTATTCGTCGTCTACGACCCCCGGCACGGCCACCCTCACTTGGGGCGGTTGCTCATCCCCGCGTCGATCGTCGACGAGTTCGTCCCCTCGTGGATCGAGGTCACCGACAGGCTGACGCACGCGAAGCTCGCGTGGTCGCGGCTTCTCGACCCCGCGGAGGTTGAAAGATGAAAGGCGTCACGCCGGCATGGCACGAGTTCGCCATGCAACTCAACTTCTCCCGCGGGCTCGATCCCTACTTCGCCGCGCACGCCGTCGTCCGCGCCTCCGGCGGCTCACGTGAAATCGAGTTCACCCGCGACGGCGAAACGTGGCTCGCGAAGCTCTACTACCAGAGTTCTGGGATTCAGCATCCCGGCGCTCGACTCCCGACCGGCACCGAGTGGGAGCTAGACACCGTTCGCGAGTTCCGGGTCACGGTCAAGCGCCGCGGCGACGAGGACGAGCCCGGCCAGCAGTCCTTCAACGCGCACCTCCGGCCCCGCTGGAAGGGGATGCGCGTCGAGAAATCGAACGGCGAGACCACCGAGCTACCCCTTCCCAGCGGGATGCGCGAGGGAGTGAACATCCGTGTGAACGGATCGAACATCCGCCCGACGCGCTACCTCCCGCTCCTGCGCGACGCCGCCCGAGCGCTCGATCTGAATCCCGACTACTTCACCGAGCCCGACGAGACGAGCACGGTCCGCGACGCCGAGCGGTACGTTCGCCTCCTGGAGGACGCGAGCGGTCCCGTTCACGCCCGCGACGGTCCGATCGCGAAGCTCGGTCATCTGCTCGAAAACGACCGGAGCGGCTACCGCAAGGTCGTGCAGAACGACACGGACGGCGAAGGCAACGACGTTCCGGGGTACTATCACACCGTCACGCTCGGTCCGGGGCGCGTCGCTGAAGCGTGGCCCAACCACGAACTCCCGAAAGAGATCAAGCACTACCGCGCCCGTCACGCCGAGCCGCTCGACGAGGACAACCCGCTGCGACACCCGAAGGTCGGCGCCTCCTATCAGGTGAACCGATGGGATGGATCGCTCGGTGTCACCGACGACGATCTCGCTCGCCTCGAACGCGAGCTAGATCAAGCGCTTCACTCGGTGCTCCGGGAAGCCGGTGTGCCGCTCGACCCGCCGGGCGGTGACGGCTCTCCTCCCTACCAACCCGATCCGTACTTCCCGGCCGAGATCGGCGACCACACTGAGCCGCCGAAACTGAATCTCACCGAGCTCGAATCTGAGCAAGAGCACGTCGTCGTTCGTGAACTCGCCAAGACCGGCGGCGTCTCACCCGTGGAAGGGGAGGTTATCGAGTACCTCCTTGCGGACGGTGGGACCGCCAGCGCCGCCGATATCGCCGAGGAACACGGCCGTCATGTCGGGTCGGTCCGCCGCGCGCTCCGGCGCATGGACGACCTGATCGATCGGAAGTACGGCGAGGTCGCACTTGCGTCTAACCACATCGCTGAGATGCTCCACAGCGCGGTTTCCGAACTCCGCGACGCGAGTACCCGCCTCTCGGAAGCGACCGGCGAGGCGCTCGTCTCGGCGACGCGCGGGCTCGATGAGACGACGAGCGCGCTCCGGACGTGGCTCGCGAAGCACGGCTGCGAAACCGAGTCTCGCGGACAGGCGATCAAGAAGCTCCGGCTCGGCGAGTTCGATCCGTCCGGACTGAGAGGGTATCAGAACGTGAAGGACGAACTACGCCGCGGACTGAGCCTGTGGACCGACGCCGGCCGAAACCCCGCTGACTTCAAGAACGCCGCGGTGATGTTCCGCAGATCTGACCGCCGGAGTCCCCAGGTGATGGACGCGACCCGTCTCCTCGAACTCCGCGAGCACGTCTAGCCGACGATCGCCCCGGCCGGCGGCCGATACGCGGCGCCGGCCGGGTAGTGGCGACTCTCTCCCGAACCCCCGAATACCGGCGATTTGAGCCCGTTTCTCCCCGAACCCTCGTTTCGTTTGGAATCTTCGAGTCGACGAGCGATCGCTTCGAGCGCGAGCGTCGACGCCGAACCGAACGGGAGGGGTTCGGTTCGCCGTTAGGGGTGTGGCTAAGGCCACCCCATCAACAGACCACCGCCCCCGCAACGCGAGCCGCAGGCGAAGCGCCCCCTCGGGGCGCGCGAAAAATTTCGGCGGAAGAAAAGAGAAACGGCGGTTAGGAAGGGACTGCGTAGTTCACACTGCTCTCGATTGACCGATACGGAGAAAGCATTTACCTAAGACGGCATCTGCGTAATTTATGAATCGTCGACAGTTCTGTCTTGGAGTAAGTGTTGTTCTTACAGCTGTTTCGGGCTGCTCAGGCAGAGAAACAGGTTCGACACCGGGAGCAGTGGCCGAATCCGGCCCTGAATCCTACCTGCCAGATTCAACCGATGTGTGGGAGTATCAGGGCACTCAAGAACACGAACCCGCTTGGTCACCATTGGGAGCGACTGACGGTGCTATCGGCCAGTACCAAGGACCAGACGGGTATTCCTACGAGTTCGTGGTGATGGATTCGGAAGAAGGATTCTCAGAAGGAAACGCGCGGAGTTTGGCTTGTGCGGGTTGGCAGATAGCGATCGCCATAGATGGGTACGCGATTGCGGCGAGTACAGGCACAGAACAGCGAACATTCACACCAGAAGCGCCACCAACGATGACTCAGTCAGCTGCCCCCGAGACGGAAGACAGTGTGCGAGAATTACTGGCGCTCTCTCCTCGCCTTAGCGAAGCAGACCTTAACGAACACAGAATCAACTGTTAATTACAGTGCCTGCACCGATCAATCAGGCGACGGTGCGATCTACTCGTTGCATGAATTTGAATGGGCTATTCTGCTTGAGGGTTATTGTCTGTGTCTCTATTCATCATCAGGTACTCGTTGAGCAATGAGCCTGCACCAACGAGTACAAAGAGGAGACCACTCACAAGTAGAACGAACAGTCCCGACTCAACTTCATACCGGACAACTGACTGGTAGGTGAGGAAGCGGTTAGTGAATACAACAAGTAGCACCGCTCCGGTGCCGATGAGTGCGAGATCGCGTTGCCACGAGAGCGAAGTTATTCCTGCGACGATGACGACACCGACGACGCCGAGAAGAAGAAAGAGTAGGGCAGGGTCAAGGCCGTCCATTCCGAATTCTAATCCCCAGACGCCTTCTGACGTATAATACGCCTGCCCGTCAGTGTAACCGGCAGGAAGCTTTCGAACCCACGGAAGCAACAACCCAACGACTCCCAAAACCGCCGCACCGATCGTCGCAGAAAGATACGCAAACTCCGATCTGTATTTCATCAAATACAGTCCGCCCTGTTCCGGTAAATGCTTTCTCTGTATCTATCGCTGTCAGATGTAAGGTCGAAGCACAAAACCGAGCGCTTCTACTCCTCGTCGCCGCCGTCCGCGATCCGCTTCCCGCCGGCACGGTAGTCCTCGGGGTCGCCGCCGAGATCCTCGGCGAGCGCCTCCCGCAGTTCCTCGCCCTGCTCGTCCATCGACTCCTTGAACTCCGCGAGTTCCTCGTCGGTCATTGGTTCCGTATTCCGTGCCATTCCTCGTACCTCTTGACATACCGTTCGCCGTGTTCGGATAAGTGTTCTTCGGCGAACGACAACGCCTCGCTCGGCGGCATCGGCGGGAACACCTCGCCGCCGTCTATCTTCTCGCCGTCACGGTACACGTCCATGTGGACCCCCTCTTCTAGCACGTCGTGCCCGAAATCCGATTCGGGGTCATGGTCAAAGCGGACGACGGGTTCCCACTCGTCGCCGCGGTCGTACTCGATCTGCACGACGAAGCGGGTTATCGTCCCGTTGTCGGAGGTGTAGCCGATCCGCCGCCGAACGCGGCACTGGAGCGGCGTGGTGAACTCGCGGTCGTACTCGCGCGGCCCGTCACTCATCGTCGCATTCGAGGTCCGAGGCGTCGAGGACAGCCGCGACGAATACGTTCGTGTCCAGAAAATACCGCATCGCTACGTTCGCTCGCGGATCTCGCGGACGGATTCGACGGGGTCCACGTCGAGGTCTCCGGCCATGCCGCGGAGGCGATCTCCGAGCGCCGCGTCGTCGTCGGGAGTCGAGGTCTCGGCGTCGAGGTTTGATAGCGCCTCTTCCCGGGTCATCCCGGTTCCGGTGACGCCGGATTCCTCGTCGACGGCGGCGAATTCGCCGTCGTCCGTCTCGATGAGACGGATGTCGCGCTTCGTGCTCATGCTCGGTAGTTGTCCGAAATCGGGCAAAAGCCTTCGGTCAGTCCCCGTCGTCGAGTGGATCGTCTATCACGGCGTCGAGGTCGTCCGCGTCCTCGCATCTATCGCTATGCTGACTAATCCGTCGTCCGTCGACGCAGAAATGCTCACGGCGGTCGGCGGCTCGATCGCCTGGTTCGCCGCTGGCGTGCTCGCGTTCCAGATCAGGGTGTTCAGCCTCCCGCCGGCCGTTCACGCCCTCGAAGTGACTTACACGAATGCGCTGTGAGCAGTCGTGCGTTGTGAATCCGCAAGACAGGCGTAGTGGAACGTTCCCAGCGAGTCCACTCCCGATTCTCCCGACGCCTACGTCCCGGAGACGAGCGTCTCGCGCAGCTCGTGCAGCGAGTCGACGTCGAACGTCGGCTCCGGGTCGAGGTCGTCGTCGGTGTTGAACTCCCGGCGGACGAACGCGGCGTCGATACCGACGTTGTGCGCGGCGGCAACGTCGGAGGAGCGGTCCCCGACGTACACCGCCCGGTCGGGCGCCAGGTCCGCGAGCGCCCGGTCCATGTACCGCGTTCCCGGCTTCTCGGCGCCGACGTCCTCGACGCCCGGACCGAGGCCGTAGTAGGTGTCGAAGCGGTCGTCGAGACCGAACTGTTCGAGAACGCGCTCGACGGCGCCGTGCTGGTTGTTGCTCACGATACCGCGGGCGGCAGGGAGATCGAGGAGGGCGTGGGCGTCGTCGTACAGCGCCTTCTCGCCCTCCGTCATCGCGGTCACCTGGTTCTCCGTGACGAGTTCGTTGCGGCGGCGCCACAGGTCGTCGAAGGCGACCCCGTGGGACGACTCGAAGAGCTCGCGGGCCGTCTCGAGCCCGCCCTCCAGCGTCCGGACGACCCGGAACTCCCGGGCGGTCGGGTCGTCGATGCCCGCCTCGGCCAGCGTCCGCTCGGCAGCGTCGTCGAACACCCACGACGGCGACCGCTCCACCAACACCCCGTCCATGTCGAACACGACGGCGTCGTACTCCATGGCACCTCCAACGGTCCCGGCTCCATGAGGCTGACGGGTCTCCCGCGACCTCCGATCGGGAGGTCACGGTCCCGACGGGCGCACCGACCGAATCGCTACCTCGGCACCGTACCCCGGTTTCACTTTCACTCCGCATGGCTCGCGTACAAGTCCCCTCCGTACACTGTAGTGTGTATGAGCACGAGTTCGCCGGTCGCCCACCCGGAACGCGTCGACATCGAGACGAGCAGTCGTGCCCGCATCGACGTGACGGAGACGAGCGTCCACGAGGTCGAGGCGTTCCTCCGACGCAACGAGTGTCGCGTGCACTTCGAACGCCGCGGCGCGACGACCGACCTGGTCGTCGTGACGGAGTAGCCGACGGGATTCGGGACGGGAACGGAGGGAAGGGATAGTGCGTCGAACGGCGAGGGATCGCCGGCGCGATTACTCCGGGACGGTGTCCGGACGGTCGTACTGTGCGTCCTCGGGGTCGTCCATCACCTCGACGCCGCGGTTGTTCACGGCGTAGGGGTCGAGCCCGACCTCCTGCATGAACTGCTTGTAGAGGCGTTCGGCCGTCTCGGCGTCCTTCTGTTTGTCCGAGGCGCTGTCGCACAGTTCGACGAGGTGCTCGGGCACGTCGTTCTCGTGGACGATCCAGTGGTTGATCAGGTCCGACAGGCGGCGGATGGGGCTGGTGAAGTGGCCGTAGATGTCGAAGTTGAGCGCGTGGTGGCCGCCGAACGGGTCGTTCATGTACTTCGCGCGGGGCATCACCTTCAGCACCGCGCGCTGGATCTTGTTGAGCTGCCGGTCGGGCGCCTCCTCCAGGGCGGCGTTGACGGCCATGCGGGGGTCGTCGCCCCACGCGTCGCCGGGGATGGAGACGCCGTCGAGCTCCTGGATCTCCTTGAGCGCCTCGTTCCACTGCTCGGGCGTCGGCTGCGGGTGGACGCGGTACATCGCCTCGACCCCGCGGTTCCACATCAGCTCGTGGGTGACCGCCTTGTTCGCCTTCAGCATGCACTCCTCGATGATGGTGTGTGCGCGGTCGCGACTCGGGTTCAACACGAGCGAGCCGTCCGCCTTGCGCTGCTCGTGGAGCTGGTCGGCCACGTCGTACGCGAGGGTGCACTTCTCGTGCAGCGGCGCGTCGGGGTCCTCCAGGCGGCGCTCGCACTGCTTGTAGGTGAGGCGCTCGTCGGAGTTGATGACCGACTTGTAGATGTCCAGCTCCTCGAACGAGAGCGTCTCCTTGTCGAGGCGCATCTCGACGGTGTGGGCGAGGCGGTCCTCGTTGGGCACCAGCGAGCACACCGTCTCCGCGAGGATCGGCGGGAGCATGTGGATGGTGTAGCCCGGCAGGTAAACGGTGTTGCCGCGCTCGACGGCCTCCTCCCACATCGCGGAGTCCGGGTGGACGTAGTGGCTCACGTCGGCGATGTGCACCCACAGGTGGTACTCGTCGCCGTCGTCCTCGATGGAGATGGCGTCGTCGAAGTCCTGCGCGTCGGCGGGGTCGGTCGTCCACGTCGTCAGCTCCCGGAGGTCCCGTCGCTCGTCGACCTCGTCCTGGATCTCCTGTTGAACGCCCTCGGTGCGGTCTTTCGCTTCGCGTCGTACCTCGGGCGGGAACTCGTCGCGGATCTCGAACTCCGCGAACAGCGACTCGCGTTTGTCGGCGAGCGCGTCCGCGAGGCCCTGCGTGATGGTGACCGGACCCTGGTCCTCGGCGGTCCCCTGGGCCGGCTCCTCCTCGGGCGTTGCGTCACTCATGGCGCGGGGTACGGTAGTGTGGTACGTGAGGGTTTCGGGGAGTGCGTCGGCGAGCGAGTGAGCAACGCGAACGAGCGAGCCGACGGACGGACGGCGGCGCGCTTGCGTGCGCGCCGCCCACAGAACGTGCGCGGTTCGAGGAACGAACGAAGTGAGTGACGAGAACCGCGGAGAACCGGCGGCGAGGTCTGGGGCCGAGCCGCCCATCGAAAGCGCGTCGGCGAGCGAGTGAGCAACGCGAACGAGCGAGCCGACGGACGGACGGCGGCGCGCTTGCTGGCGCGCCGCCCATCAAACGCGCGGTTCGAGGAACGAACGCAGTGAGCGGCGAGAACCGCGTCAGCAACGGAGCGAGGTCGGTTCAGTCCCTCCGACCTTCGGTGTCCTCGGCGTCGGCTTCCGTCCCGCCGTAGCGACGGGCGACCTCGCGCTGGTACGCCTCGACGTACGCCTCCTGTGAGTCGCCGCCCGCGTCCGCCTCCACGTCGACCAACAGCGCCTCCAGGTCCTCGCGCGGCTGGTGTGAGATGTCGCGATAACACTCCTTACAGAGGTACTCGAACTCCTTGTCTCGGCGGTCCCACCGATTCCCCTGCTTGTCGTACTCGCGGGCGTCCTCGCGCGAGAGGGACTCGCCACAGGCGATACAGACGACGGCGGACCGGTCCCGGTCCCGCCGGGATCCCCACATGATTCGTGATCCGGCGTCGGTGGACTTAGCGTTTATCGTGGGAACGTCGCACACGCCCACGCCCGAAAGCCGTCCACCCGGGCCGGAGCCCGGGGGTCGGTGCGGCGCCGAGCGGGCGATTTATCCGCCGACGCGCGGAGGAGACCACATGGAAGTCAAGTCACGCCACCACCTCCGGAGCGACGCCGTCTCCGAGATCCGCGACGCGCTCGCCGACCGCCTCGGCGTCGATCTGGGGGGCGACTCCTTCGAGCTGGTCGAGCTCACCGACTCCCCGTTCGATCTCGTGCTCGTCGACGGCGAGCCGGACGTGCTGTACTACGAGGGCGACGGCCGCGACCGAGAGCCGTTCCTCACGGTCCGAGGGGCCAACGACCACCCGCCCGAGCGCGGCGTCGTCACCGTCGACGCCGGCGCGGTGTCGTTCGTCTCCGACGGCGCCGACGTGATGCGCCCGGGCATCACCGAGGCCGACGGCTCGATCGCCGAGGGCGACCTCGTCGCGGTCGCCGAGGAGACCCACGGGAAGGTGCTCGGCGTCGGCCGCGCGCTCGTCGACGGCGACGAGATGGTCGGGGACGCCGGGAAGGTCGTGAAGTCGCTGCACCACGTCGGCGACGAGCTGTACGAGTTCTCGGTCTGATCGGTCGGCTGTCGGCCGAACCGTCGAGGCCGAACTCGGGGTCGAGTTCGGGGGCGACGGTCGGTCGTCACTCCCGGTCGTCCGTCGCGTCCTCGCCGGCGTCGAGGTCGTCCTGATCTTCCTCCAACTCGTCGGCGTACTCCTCCATGAGGATCTCCCGCCCGCGTCGGGCCTCCTCGAACGTTTCGCGCAGGTCGGCGACGGGCGTCTCGCTGGCGTCGACCCGCAGGTCGTCGTAGTAGGTGCCGACCTCGCGCTCCTCGGTGGTCTCGACCTTCAGCGCGGCCGACTGCACCGGGAGGTGCTCGCGCTTGTCGCCGCCCTCGGCGTGGCCGGCTTCCAGCGCGTCGATCAGCCGCTCCGCGAGGGGGGCGTCGCCGAAGGCGTCCGACTCGTAGGCGCTCGCGACGGCGTCGATCACCGCCTCGCCCGTGAGGAGATTTCCCGCGACGGTGTAGTTCTCCCCGCTCGTGTGGCCGTACCAGCCGTTGCACTCCTCGCCCGAGAACGTGAACGTCCCGTCGGCGTCGACGCCGTGGAGCTGGCGCTGCGGGGCGCCGTCGTCGGCGTTGAGCAGCGACTGGAGCGCGTCCTCGACGGCGAGCCCGTCGTCGATGTACTCGATGCCCTTGCGGCCCAGCTCCACGTTCACGAGCGACTGCGTCGCGACCGCGCCGTTTTCCGAGGCGAACGGACAGAGGGTGCCGACGCCGGGCAGGCGGGTGGTGACGGCGACGCCGAAGCGGGTCTGCCGGTCGCCCTGCTCGTCGGTGTACTCCTCGCGGACGCAGATGCTGAAGGTCATGTCGTGCGTCGCTGGGTCGGGTCGGAGCAAAAAGGCGGGGTTCCCGGAACGCGGCGGCGGGGCGAGACGGGACAGGTCAGGACACCGCGACGGCGACCGGAATACCCTGACTGGGGCGACGCGGCGACCGAACCGACGCAGTGTGACGGACGTGTGCGTCGCGTCCGACGTACAGACTTATGGGTGGAGGGAGTTTGGTGGCGTACATGGGCATCATGAGTAAGATCCTCGGGGGCGGGGGGACCCACAGCGCCGAGGACTACGTCGAACTGGACCTCGACGACTTCGAGAACGCCCGGGGCGGTGCCGGGATGCAGGTCCACATCGCGGAGATCTCCGACCAGCGCGACGTGATCGACATCAAGGACGCCGTCTACGACGGCGACTTCGTCATCGCGGACATCACCCGCCACTCGACGACGGATCAGACGGTCGAACGCATCATCGACGAGCTCCGGCAGGTCGTCGGCGAGGTCGACGGCGACATCGTCCAGAAGGGCGACGACCAGCTCGTCATCACGCCCACCGGCGTGACGGTGAGCCGCGAGAAGCTCGGCGACTGACCCAGGTCGACGCGCCTCTTCTCCGAACAGTCAGGCGTCGAACTCGGTCAGCTCCGAGCGCTGTTCCTCCTCGGCAGCGGCGTCCGCCTCGTGAGCGTCGTTGTACGCCGCCCGGTACCGGTTGATCTTCCGCACGAGGATCAGCCCGAACACGCCGTCGAACAGCGCGATGTAGACGAACGAGGCGGCCAGCGGCGGCAGCCCGCCGAACACGTTCAACACGCCCGACCCGATGCCGACGGTGGAGTTGTACGTCGCGTGGATGAGCGCCGCGATGATCAGCCCCTTCACGACGATGGGCCCGCGGTTCTCGGGGTTGAACTTCGCCAGGCCGAGGTAGTAGCCCGCGAACGCCGAGTAGATGACGTGTCCCGGCCCCGCGAGCGCGCGGGTGAACGTGATCCCCCCGCCGATCCCGATCAGGCCCAGCCCGAGGTCGAGTCCGGTCTGCTCGATGCCCCGTGAGATGTACAGCGCGTTCTCGATGAACGCGAAGCCGAGGCCGGCCATCGCGCCGTACACCGCGCCGTCGAGGACCGAGTCGAAGCTGTCGTGGCTGTAGGCGTACAGCCTGACCGCGAGCAGCTTCACCGTCTCCTCGACGGGGCCGACGATCAGGAAGAAGAACGCCACCGTCCCGAGGAAGCCGATCGGGCGGAAGTACGGCTGGGCGACGGAGTTGAGGATCGCCGCGAAGTTCGCGGTGAGCACCCCGAGCAGGAAGGTCGCGACCAGCAGCCCGAGCGGTTCGCTCGTGGTGATGTCCGAGCGGTACACGTACGCGGCGAGCGCGAGCGCCGGGATCGCCGACAGCAGCGTGAGCGCGCCGATCGCCGGGTTCGTCACCGCCGAGAACCCGCCGATCCCGATCAGCAACAGCGCCGCGACGATGATCGTCCCCCACCGGGCCGAGCCCGAGAGGAGTCGATAGATGGCGACCGAGAGACCGTCGAGCGAGGTTCGCTCCTCCCAGGTCGCCACGTCGTACAGATCCATCGAGGAGTCCGCCGCCTCCTCGATCGGATCAGTTCGCTCCTTCTTACCCATCGTGTGTGGGTGGCGAGACGCGCCGACGCCTTGTGTCTTGTTGCAGGCCGGAGCCGCCGGTCGGATCGCGGGATCAGGCCCCGTGGCCGGCCCCCGTGGTCGACGCGTCGGCCGGCCTGCTGGATCGGTAGCGGGTCCCCTCGCTTCGCAGGACCGGTACGTTTGACACGTGCCCCGCCGAAGCCGCGGTATGCACTTCGACCCGCGCGAACAGGCAGCGCTCCGCGAGGTCGGGCTCGACGCCGACGACCTCGACGCCGCCTCCGACCTCGTCGCCGACGCGGTCGACGAGGCGGCCGCCGACCTCGCCGACTTCTTCGAGGGCGGCGGGACGTACCACTCGGACATGAGCACCGCCCACAGCGACGGCGGGCTCCGCGAGCACGACGTGGATCACCTCGACGTGTACACCCACGCGGCGGACCTCCGAGGATATCTGAAGTTCGACCGCTGGGGCGTCCCCGTCGAGGACGGCCGCGTGCTGAACGACGAGGTCGTCGAGCTGACGCTCGGGCACACCGTCAACGACCGCGTTCGCTTCGCCCGCGACCCAGAGGCGCTATGAGCGGCGGCGGGGGCGACCGCGGCGAGAACCCCGGCGGCGACGACGGCGCAGGTGCCGGGCCCGCGAGCCACCGCGTTCGCGTCCGCGGCATCTACACGACGGCGCTCACCCGGTCGCTGCTTTCCGCCGGGCACAGCGTGGTGCAGGCGAGTCCCCCGATCCGGCGGCGCTTCGACGCCGACCTCCCCGCCGCCGACCACGACGCGAGCGTGGAGACGACCGAGGACCGCCAGGGGGTCGGCGTCGCCGGCGACCCGGACGCGGTGGCGACGCTGCGCGAGCACCTGCTCGACCTGGGCCTGGACGCGCTGGCGTGGGACGACCTCGCGCCCCTCGGCGCGGTGTTCGACGGCGTCGTGAGCGAGACGCTCGGGGGCGGGGCCGTCGTCGATCTGGGCGAGTCGGGCGCCGAGGGGTACCTGCCGTTCGACAACGCCGACGGCTACGTCGGCGAGGACGACACCCTCCGCGTGCAGGTGCTCGACCCGGCGGCCCCCTGGGAGGACGACCGGCCGGTCCTCGACACGCGGATCCGCGCGATGGCCGGCCTCGCGACGCTCGTCCCCGGCCGCGAGGGCGTCCGCGTCGACGGCGCCGACGACGCGGCGGCGCGGGAACTGGCGGGGATGACCGACCTGCTCTCGGTCGACGTACCCGACGGCTGGGGGATCGAGTGGGGCCGGGACGCCCGCGACGCCGACATGGACGCCCTCGGCGACGCGCTGGCGCGAGCGAGCGACCACGCGCGGACGCTCGACGACGCGCTGGAGGAGCCGCAGGGGGAACCGGGACCGCTCGCCGCCCCGACCGCCGGCGCGTGGGTGTGGTTCGGCCGGGACTGTCGCTTCGCGCTCGACGACCTGCGCCGCGAGGTGACGACGACGATGCCCGGCCACCACCGCACGAAGGCGGCCTCGCGATCGGCCTCCGCCGGCGTCGACCTCGCGGAGGCGCTCGTCGCCGCCGGCGGGTTCGCGCGCGACCCCGACGACGACACGGACTTCCCGTTCGGCGTCGTCGCCGACCAGTTCGGCCCGCACGTGGGCGACCGGATCGCCATCGGTCACGGGAAGCCCGACGGGCGACTCATCGTCCTCGGGCGCGGCGAGGTGACCGACCTCGACCCATCGGACGGCTCGGTCACGGTCGAGCGGCGGATGACCGCCGGCGGCAGCTACGACGCGCTCGACGCCCGACGCGAGGCCGGCGACGTGGCGACGACCACGTTCCGCGAGGGTCGGTGGTGGTACCCGACCGTCTACCGCGACGAGGACGGCGAGCGCAAGGGCACGTACGTGAACGTCTGCACGCCCGTCGAGGCGTTCCCCGAGGCCGTGCGCTACGTCGACCTCCACGTCGACGTGGTCAAACACGGCGACGGCCGCGTCGAGCGCGTCGACGACGACGAGCTCGACGATGCGGTCGAGCGCGGCGAGCTCACCGAGGAACTGGCCGAGAAGGCCCGCAGCGTCGCGTCGGCGCTGGAACGGGCGCTGTAAGTCGGTTCGGCTGCGACCTCGCTCACTCCAACTCTCGGATCACCCGCGCCGGGTTGCCGCCGACGAACGTGTCCGGCGGCACGTCCCGGGTGACGACCGCGCCGGAGCCGACCACCGCGCGGTCGCCCACGGTGACGCCGGGATTGATGACCGCGTTGCCGCCGATCCAGACATCGTCCCCGACGGTCACCGGCTCGCCGGATTCCCTTCCCCGTCGCTCCTCGGCGTCCATCGGGTGCGTCGCGGTGTAGACGTGAACGCCCGGTCCGAGCTGGCAGTGGTCGCCGAACTCGACCGGCGCCACGTCGAGGATCACGCAGTCGAAGTTGGCGAAGAACTCGTCGCCGACGGCGACGTTGTCGCCGTAATCGCAGCGGAACGGCGGTTCGACGGCGACGCCGTCGCCGACCGCGCCGAACAGCTCCGCGAGGAGGTCGCGGCGGCGTTCGGGCTCCTCGGGTCCGGTGTCGTTGTACTCGCTCGTGAGGGTTCGCGCGCGCCGGCGGGCGGCGACCAGCTCGGGGTCGTCGGGGTCGTACGGCTCGCCGGACACCATCCGCTCGCGTTCGCTCGGCACGCGTGAACCGGCGGCGGCCGGGATGAAAGCGGTACCGCCGCGGCCGCCTCAGAAGTGGTCGGACGACTCCGTCGAGTACTGGAGGTCGCCGCCGCGGCCGCCCTCGACGGTGCTGGAGCCCATCTCGCCGGTATCGGGCACCTTCACGTGGACCTCCTCGACCTCGTCGAAGTCCATGATCAGGTCCCGTTTGATGTTCTGTGCGGTGATGTCCGAGATGCCACAGCCCGAGCAGGTGCCGCCGAGTTCGACCACGACGACGCCCTCTTCGGCGTCGGCCTCGCGCACGACGCTCGTCCCGCCGTGCATCTGGATGATCGGCATCTGTCCGACCATCCACGTCTCGACGCGCTCCGCGAGGTCGCTCATTACTTCGAGTTGGTGGCCGGAGGGTTGAAAGCTTGCGGTTGCGGGACCCGCCGACCGCCCGAAAGAAACACCCTCACGGTCGTTGTGGACGGATCGCGCCTCCGGGGGGCGAGTCACTCGGTGTCGCCCGGGCCCTCGTCCCCCTCGTCGCCGCGGCGAGCCGACCGCCGTCCGGCGAGCGCGGCGGCGACGCCCGCACCCGCGACCGCGCTCGCGACGCCGAAGCCGGGGGCAGCCGCGCTGGAGTCCGACGACGTGTCCGGCGACGATTCCCCTGTCCCGGACGCCGCGTCGGTGTCCGTCGGCGTCGACCCAGTCGCTGCCGGCGCGGTCCCGGCGGTCTCCCCGTCCAGCCGCGAGCGGTCGCCGCCGACGCCCGCGCGGTCGGGGAACGTCCACAGCCCCGCGGGTGCGCCGTCGCGGGTCCCCATCGACGGCGCGACGAAGAACTCGCCGGGGACCGCGAGCACGGCGCCCCAAAAGCGGGTCGCGTCGGGGTCCGCCCACCACGTCTCCTCGACCGGGTTCGCCGGGTCGGACACGTCGTGGCGCTTCACGCCGCCCTGATACCACGAGGAGTACAGCGTGTCGCCGGTCAGGTCCAGGTTGTGCGCGGTCGTCCACGTCCCGCCGAACCGCGGGTCGGGCGACGGCGGCGGTTCGATGCTCGACAGGTGGGTGGGGTCGCCCGTGTCGGACACGTCGTACAGGTCGACGCCGCTGGGCCCGCCGATCAGGTCGCCGTCGTGCTCGACGGCCCAGCTCTCGCGGCCGACCGCGAGGACGTCGCCGCCGGGCGCGAGCACCGCGACGTGGTGGTTGCCGGGCGGCACGGTCCCCGAGCGCGGCGGCGGGTCGCGCAGGTCGGCGGGGTCGCCGGGGTCGACGGCGCCCAGCAGGGCGGGGCTCGACGGCTCGGACACGTCGAGCAGGTACGTGCCGGCGTCCCAGTAGGCGACGGCGGCGACGCCGTCGCGGACGGTCACGTCGTGGATCGGCCGGAGCGCGCGCGAGACGTCGCGCCAGGAGTCGTCGGCGTCGAACAGCGACCAGCGGGCGACCTCCTCGCCGGCGGCCACGTCGACGACGACGAGGGCGTTGTCGGCCGCGCCGTTGCCCGTGAGATAGCAGTGGGGGCCGTCGATGTCGGCGTTGTGGATCGGGAAGTCGGTGTCGTAGAAGCCGGTCTCCCGGGGGTCCGCCGGGTCGGAGACATCGACGACGAGCACGCCCGACGGAACACCGTCGCGGGGGTTCGCCGGGCCGACGACCGCGATCCGGTCCCCCGAGACCGCAACGTCGTCGAGGCCGCGCAGCGGGCCGTTCTCGCGCTCGGCGAGGCGGTCCCGCCGCTCGGCAAGCACCGCCGGGGCCGACGGATCCGAGACATCGACCGTGGCGTAGCCGTCGCCGAGCGCGAGGTAGGCGACGCTCCCGTCCTCGGAGACGACGGCCTCGCGCGTGCCGGCGACCTCGACGGATCCCATCGGGCCGTACGCCCCCCCGTCGGAACCGTCCCCTGCAGCGTCGCCGGAGCCGTCACCGGTACCGTCTGCGGTGCCGTCGCTGTCGGGCGTCGAGTGTGCGCCCGCGACGGCGACGGGAGGGGACCGACCGGCCGAACTGGCGATGGCGCCCGTGCCGAGGGCCGCCCCGGCGGCGCGGAGGACGCGACGGCGTCGCATACCGTCCGGTCGGGGCCGAGCCGGATATGGCTAGCGGCAAGCGTCGTCGGTCCGAACGAAGCGCCACCCTCTGGGCGAACGAAGCGTCACCGTCGGGGCGACTGAAGCGTCACCGTCGGCCCGGACGAAGCGATCGAACCGGGGAGCTACGCCGTGCGATCGCCGGTGCCGCCGGTGATGGCGGACGCGAGCGCGCCCTTGACGACCACGTCGTCGCCCATGTCGGTGAGGCGCACGTCGGGGACGTTGACGAAGGTGGTCTCCTCCAGACGCTCGCGGACGGGGTCGAGCACGACCTCGGGGTTGTTGAGCGCGACGGCGCCGCCGACACGCACCACCAGCGGCGCGTACGCGTTCGCGAGGTTCGTGAAGCCGATCACGTTCCAGTCGGCGACGCGGTCGATGACGCGGTCGGCCAGCGGGTCGGAGCCGTGCGCCTCGAACACGTCGACTGCGGAGAAGTCGGGGTCGTCGATCGGGAGGTCCGTCGGCACGTCCGCGGCCTCCGTGTGGCCGAGGTGTCTGGCGTACTTCGGGATGTTGTTCCCCGAGCAGTACGCCTCCCAGTGGCCGTCCCGGCCACAGCCACAGGTCATCCTGCCGTCGGGGTCGACGACCATGTGGCCGACCTCGCCCGCGTTGCCGTCCCACCCCGAGAGGACGTGGCCGTCGACGCAGACGCCGGCGCCCAGCCCCGAGGAGATGGTGACGTACGCCATGTCGTCGGGGTTGCGGTCGCTGTGGAAGCGCTCGCCGATGACGCCCGCGATGGTGTCGTTGTGGAGGTGTACCCGCTCGGTGTCGAGCAGTTCGCGCAGCGGGCCGACCAGCGGGACCTGTCCGATGCCGGGGACGTTCGCCGGACCGTCGATGATCCCCTCCGCGAGATCGAGCGGACCGATGGAGGCGATCCCCGCCGCCGTCGCGTCCCCGGGGTCGAGGCCGACCTCCGCGCACGCCTCGCGGACGACGCGCAGGACTGCCTCGGTGATCGCGATGCCGGAGGTTCGCGGAGTGGCGGTCTCCGCACGCGCGAGAACCTCCGCCCGGTCGTCGCCGACGACGGCGCGGAGGTTCGTGGCCCCCAGGTCCACGCCCACGTAGTAGGCCATCGTTCGTGTGTCCGAGCGCCCGCACTTACGGATACCGCTTTCTCACACGGCCGCGAGTGGATCGCCGACGGGAGCGCCCGAGACGGGCTGGCGTTACTCCTCGCGGACGAACGTCACGGGACACGGCGCAGACAGGAGGATCTGCTGGGCGGTCGACCCGAAGACCGCCTTCCCCGTCGGCGAGCGGCTGCGACCGCCGACGAACACGCGGTCGGCGCCGACGCGCTCGGCGAGGTCCGCGATGGCCTCCCCGGGGTCGCCGACGACGCCCTCGACCTGGAACTCGACGCCGGCGGCCTCGATCGCCTTCGTCGCGCGGCGGACGCCTCCGAGGCGACGGGCCACGTCGTTGGGAGTGCCGTCGACGCCCTCAAGCCGCGTGAGCGCCTCGTCCACGTCGGACTGGCTCTCGAACGCGTGCCCGACGACGATGTTCGCGCCGGTCTGTTCGGCCAGTTCGATCGCCTCCCGGGTCACGTAGTCCAGTCGGTCGCCGTCGTCTCGCTTCACCGTCAGCAGTATCGTCTCGATGCTCATACGGCTCGATACGAGCCCGGGTGTAAAAAACCTATCGCGAAACTTTACTCGATATCGAATGAACGATTATGACGCGTCGAGCCGGGCGATCTCGGAGTCGAGGAGGTTCAGTCGATCGACCGAGGACAGAATTCAGCGGCGGCGCAGGCGGGGGACTACTCGGCGATCGAAACACGGCACAGTGACCGGTCGAGGACCGGACAGGAACGGTCGATGTCGACCTCGACGACGGTCGGCCCCCGGGCGGGGAACGGGGAGAATCAGTAGTCGGGTGCGTCGTCCTCGACCTCGCGTTTCAGCGATTCGCGACGCGACTTGGCGTCGCGGCCGGTCGCATCGAGCAGGAACGAGTTCTTCGCGTCGACCGCGTCGGCGGCGGCGTCGGCGTTGCCCTCGGCGATGACCTCCTCGGCGGGGCGCTCCTCGAAGTGGACGGCGAGCTTGTCCTTCTTGCCCGAGTACGACGCCGCGCCGGCGACGATGCGCTCGAACACGGGGTTGTCGGGGTCCTCGACGACGTACAGCTCGTGGCCGTCGAACTCCTCGGTGCCCGCGACCGGGCCGAACCGCTCTTCGATCTCGCCCTTCAGGTCGGGCATCCGGTCCTCGAGGTGCTCGCCGCGACGCATCTTGTACTCCTTCATGCCCGCCCGTTTGCCCGGGTCCGGTAAACACGTTTCGTCAGACGGCGATCGGACGCGTCCGTCCGTGACGGCCGTACGACGCCCGATATCGAGCGTCTCGGAACGCCCGACGCGCGGACGGCGAGGTCCCTGTCGAACGGACCGGGCTACCGGATCTCGCGCTCCTCGATGTACCCGCGCTTGCACTCGGGACAGATGTCGCCGGCGCGCATCGAGGAGGCGCCGACGGGCTCGTTGTTTCCGCAGTCGGGGCAGACGTAGACGGTGTCGACGTTGTCGACGGTCGTCCGTAGCTCGACGTTGGACGCCGAGGGACCGGAACCGCCGGTGTTCGACCCGCGCTCGGTGCCACCGGCGTCCGACGCGGGCCCGGTGCCGCCGGCGACCTCGTCGGCGCCGGTGCCGCCGTGCGCGTCGTCGGCCGAGGCCGGAGCGGCGGATCGCTCGTCGACGGCCGCCTCGGCGTCGGCCTCGATGAACTCCACGTCCTCCCGTTCGCTGACCTCGGGGTCGACCTGCGGGGTGAGGTTGCCGTCGACGGAGACCCCCTCGTCGTCGCCGCCGAGCTCGGCGTCGTAGCCCTCGTCCTCGCCCGCCCGCTCGGGCCAGTCGCCCGGGCCGTCGCTGTCGATGAACTCCGCGTCCTCGTCGGTCGGGTCGGCGGCCGCACCCGGCTCGTCGGCTCGCTTCGCGTCCGGAACCACGTCCGTCCGGGCCTCGCTCGCGGCGTCGTCCTCGGGTGCCGGGTCGTCGTCGCCGATGAACTCCACGTCCTCGTCCTCGCCCTCGGCGGGACGGGGGGCGCCCTCCGCGTCGGGCCACTCCGCCGAGTCGGGATCGCCCGACGGGTCGTCGCCGCGGCGGTTCGCGTCGGCGTCCGGCCACTCGCCGTGCCCGCGTTCTCTCGTCTCCGGCTCCGGGGTCCGGCTTTGGGCGGGCTGCCCGCTGGCATCGCCCTCGGCGTCGATGATCTCGGCGTCCTCGTCAACGTCCGCGTCGACGGCGCCGTCGGCCGACTCCGCCGTCGGGTGGTCGAAGCCGTCCTCGGGCGCCGCGGTTCCGTCGGCGGCGTCACCGTCGCCGGCCTCGCCGGCCGCGACCGTCCCGTCGGCGGGCGCGTCCGAGCCGACCGCCCGATCGTCGAGCGTCGCGTCGGCCGTCGTGGCATCGGGCGTCGACTCGTCGGGCGTCGCCGCGTCGGACATCTGCCCGTTCGGGGTCGTCGCGTCCGGGGTCGCATCCGGTGTCGCGTCGTCGATGCCGTCGGTTCCGTCGGCCGCCGATCCCGCGGACCGAGCGCTCGCCGCGTCCGCCCGACCCCGGCCGGCCGAGGTCACCTCCTTGTTCTCGGAGACGACGCGCGTCTCGCCGCAGCGCCCGCACTCTTTCACCTCCGTGATGGTGGTGATGACCTCGTCCCCCCGCACTTCGCGGTCACGTTCCGTCCTCGGCTCCGAGAAGTCGTGGCCGAGGAGACATCTGAGTCCCATTGTGCCTACGAATCGCTCAAACCCATAAAAGGGTTCGCTCGCGTCGGACGCCTGGCACGCGCGCCGCCGGCGGCGACGAGCCCGGCTGCGGGCCGTCGACGCCGGTACACGTAAGCCACACCCGAGCGATCGCTCGTCCATGAGGGTGCCGCCCGAGTTCCGCGACAGGGACGACACGGAGGTGGCGGTTCTCGACGCGCTCGTCGGCCGCGCCGACGACGGCATGACGGTGCTGGAGCTCCGGTCCGGCGTCGACGCGACGATCGACGAGGTGGAGGAGGCGCTGTCGGCGCTGAAGTCGGCCGGGCTCATCGAGATCGAGCAGGCCGACGGGCGCGTGCGCATCTACCCCGACGACCGCGTCGTTCCCGACCCGGGCGAGCAGGTCGACGGCGATCCGGGGCTCCTCGATGCGATCCGCCGTCGACTCGGGCTGTAAGCGCTTCCCGCTCGGGCGTCGACACCGACCCACCGCTTCCGCTCCCCTTTTGGCGTCCGCGGGTGTGCGTACGCGTATGAGTCTCGTCGCCGACGTGCACGCCGACCACGGCGCCACCTTCACCGACCGCGGCGGCCGCGAGGTCGTCGCGGACTACGGTCGGCCGGACAGCGCCGCCCGCGCCGTCCGCAACGGCGTGGGCGCCATCGAGATGGGCTACGGTGTCGTGATCGTCGAGGGCGACGACCGCGTCGAGTTCGTCGACAACGCCGTCTCCAATCGGGTCCCGAGCGCGGACGGCGAGGGCTGTTACACGCTGTTGCTCGACCCACAGGGCGCGATCGAGACCGAGCTGTTCGTCTACAACGCCGGCGAGCGCCTCCTGCTGTTCACGCCCCCCGACCGCGCCGAGCCGCTCGTCGAGGACTGGGAGGGGAAGGTCTTCATCGACGACGTCCAGTTGCGCGACGCAAGCGACGAGTTCGGCGTCTTCGGCGTCCACGGCCCGACCTCGACCGAGAAGATCGCCTCCGTCCTCAACGGCGCCGGCTCCCCCGAGCCCGAGCTCACGTTCGTCCGCGGGCGGATGAACGACGTGGGCGTCACGGTGATCGCGAGCGACAACCCGACCGGCGAGGAGGGGTACGAGGTCGTCTGTGCCGCCGACGAGGCCGAACGCGTGTTCGACACCCTCCTGACGCGCGGCCTCAACGCCGCCCCGTTCGGCTACACCACCTGGGGCATGCTCACCGCCGAAGCCGGCACGCCGCTGTTCGACACCGAACTCCGGGGTCGCCTGCCGAACGTCGCGGGCGTCCGCTCGGCCGTCGACTTCGAGAAAGGCTGTTTCGTCGGCCAGGAGGTCGTCTCGAAGGTGGAGAACCGCGGCCGGCCGAGCAAGCGACTCGTCGGCCTCCGCCCCGATGCCCTCCCGGAGTCCGGCGCGGCCGTATTCGACGGCGACGCCTCGGTCGGCGAGATCACTCGCGCGGTCGAGTCACCGTCGCTCGACGCGCCGATCGCGCTCGCGTATCTCGACTTCGACGCCGACGCTGACGCCGGCGACCTCGCGGTCCGCGTCGACGGCGACGAGGTCGCCGCCGAGCGCGCCGACCTCCCGTTCGTCGAGGGGGGCGCGCGGTCGCTGCGGCTACCTACGTACCCCGAGGCGACCGAACAGACGTAACGACGGGCAAGCCGGACGCGACGATCCTCGACTCCCCGAAGCTGCACGGGCGGGAGTCCGGGTTCGACGCTCGATCGACTTTCTGCCGGGTGGGACTGGAAGGGGCCGCGTCGCTCGCGGGAGACTCCGATGTAAGCACCGCAGGCGAGCGACCGAAGGGAGCGAGCCGAGGAGCACAGCGAGGATTCGACCGCGAGCGACGCGGGGGCTTCCGCGGTCGTCGTCGCGGTCAGATCGGTCGAGTCGGGTACGAAGGCACCGAAGTCAACGACAACACGAACAGCGCCGACTACGAGAACAGCTTCCGCAGGTGCTCGCGCGAGAAGAACGAGCTCGGCTCGTCCATGTGGACGCCGATCTCCCCGGAGAGCGCCCACAGCCCGGCCCGCTGCACCGGCTCCGGAAGTGAGTACGCCCGCCGGATCCAGTGACCCAGTCGGATCTCCCTGCTCAACTCCTCGCGCCACCCCTCCTCGTATCGGGGGAGCGTGTTCGGGTCCTGGGGATCGATGACATCGGCGGCCACGTCGGCTGCGCGCATCCCGTAGAGGATGCCGCCGCCGGTGAACGGCTTCGTCTGGGCGGCCGCGTCGCCCAGCAGGAACCCGCGCTTCGCAGTCGTCCGCGCGGGCGGGCCGATGGGGATCGCTCCCGAGCAGAAGCGGTCGGTCTCCACGCCGTACTCCGCGGTGAGGCGGTCGAACAGCTCGTTGACCTCGTGGCCCGGCGGCGCCGCGAGCCCGTACTCGACGCCGGCGTCGCCGCGGGGGATGCGCCACGCGAAGAAGCGCGGGGCGGTGAGGTGCACGCTCACGTAGTCGCCGTGGTCCGCCTCGTCGGTGAACGCGAGCACGCCGTGGAGCGTCTCCGTCGGTTCGGGAAGGTCCAGTTGCTTGCGGACCCGGGAGACGGGCCCGTCCGCGCCGGCGACCATCCGCGCCTCGAACGTCTCCTCGTCGCCGCCGACGCTGGCGGTCACCTCGACGTAGCCCGGCCGCTCCTCGACCGACGTGACGGTGTGGCCCTCTCGCACGTCGGCGCCGGCGTCGCGGGCAGCGTCCGCTAGCGTGTGGTCCAGCTCGACGCGGTCGATGACGTTCGACACCTCCTCGCGCTTGTAGAAGCGGTCGCTCGACGACTCGGGTCCGCCGACGTGGAAGTCGGCGCCGTACACCCGGTTCTGGAGCAGCCGCTCCTTCGCGTCGGCGGGGACGTAGTTCCAGATGTCGGTGGAGACGTGCCCCGAGCAGGCCAACGGCTCGCCGACCGTCCCCTTCTCGAGGGCGAGCACGTCGTAGTGGGCCTCCGCGGCCCGCCGGGCGAAGCGCGCGCCCGCCGGACCCACGCCGACCACGACGAAGTCGTACATACTTCGGAGTGCACGCGGACGGAGATATATCTCGTGGGTCCTCGATGGCTGACAGGCGGCCGGGTCCTACGCACGACGGGTGACCACACGCGCTCACGGCTCGCGCCGCTCGCATCGAGGTCTCCGATTCGTCGACCTCGCACCCGCGGACCGCCGCGCGGCGAAGGTCAGGTCATAGGGTGGCTGGCCGCGTCATGGCGTATCAACCCTCGTCCGAGCCAGGATGGACGACGGACTACGGGAGGACCGCCAGCCCGCGAGCGGTCTGGTCCGCGATCCGATCCGGCCAGTCGACCGCGACTTCGTCCCACGAATCCCCCGCGTCCGGCGTGCGGTACAGCCCGCGATTCGAGAGCGCGTAGAACTCCCCCGGATCGCCGGCCGCGAGGACCGGCCGGGTGACGCCCTCGCCGAGCGGCAGGCCGCGGCCGTCGAGGCGTTCCCAGTCGGCGTCGCCGACTCTGCGATAGACGTACGTCTCCGCGCTCGCGGCGGTGTGTGCCTCGCGTGCGCCGCGGGCGGCCGAGACCAGTACGCGGTCGGGGTCGCCGGCGTCGACGGCGACGCTCCAGCAGTAGGTTCGATCGAGACCGGTCTGTGGGTGGCTCCAGGTCTCGCCCCCGTCGGCCGTCTCCGCGTAGCCGTCGCCGGCGGCGCCCCACGCCCGGTTCGGGGCGTCCGGATGCGTCGCCATCGAATGCGTGTCTCGCCGCGATCCAGGCACGCGGTCGTCCCACGTCTCGCCGCCGTCGTCAGTCGTCACGAGCGCGCCGGCCTCGACGGCGACGTACAGGTGTCCGGGGTCGTGCGGGTCGGGTTCGATCCAGCGGACATGGTGGGTGTGCGGTCGCGGCGGGAACGCCCACCCGTCGCTGGAGGGCAGGTCGACGAGGCCGTCGCGGTGTTCCCACGTCTCGCCGCCGTCGGTCGAGCGGTACACCCGTGAGGGCTCGGTCCCGGCCCAGATCACGTCCGGGTCGTTCGGGGAGACGGTCACGGCCGTCACCGCGTCCTGTTCGAGCGCGTCGGCGCCGACGCGCTCAAACCGCTCGCCGTCGTCGGTCGATCGCCACAGCCCCGACTCGAACGTGCCGACGAACACGCGGTCGGGGGCGGCGGGGTGAACCGCGACGCATTCGAGCGCGCGGCCGTCGAGGTCGGGGGCCGCGGCGACGGTTCCGGCTTCCGGGTCGACGACACGGACGTGATCGCGCATCGCGGCGTGGACGGTGGCCATACCGAACGCGTCGGGCGCTCGCGGGAAATCTGTACCGTCGACCGGAACGGTCCGCGGTCATTCGTCGTACGTGCCGCCCGAGAGGTAGTGACGCGTCCGGTCCCGGGTCGCCTCGGCGACCTTTCGGAACCGGACGACCCGATCGTCCCCGTCGGTCTCGTCGGCGATCACCTCGAGTTCGACGCCGAACGCCCGGAGGTGATCGAGCAGCGCGCCGACGTGCTCGGGATCGCCGCGGGCGACGTGTTCGTCGCCGACTCCCCCGTCGGCGGCGACCTCGCGGATCGTCTCGACGAACGGCACCAGCAGCGACTCCCCGAGGTCGTGTGCCCGCTCGCGCAGCCGGTCGCCGTTCTCGTCGAACTCGTACGCCTGGAACGCCTCCCGCATCACCCGCGAGAAGAGGAAGTCCCGCCCGCGCTCGAACGGGGTTCCCGCCGCGTACGCCACCTCCGCGTGGTGGTGTGTCTCGGTGGTGTACTTCAGCGCCGTCGTCGCGTCCGGCGACTTCATGACGACGCCCTCGCGCCCGTGCTCGTCGAGGTCCTCGATCACGCGTCGGACGTGCCTCGGTGCCGACTCGGGCCCCCACGCCCCGAACACGCGCGGTTGCGGGAGTCCGTAGGACGCACACCGCTCGCGTCGCCGGTCGACCGGGAGCGGTTCGCCCGTGACCCGGTCGCGAACGTCGAAGACGCGCAACGCGTGGGAGTCGACGCCGTCGTAGTCGTGGGTCGTGTACGGCGTCTCCGGCCCGATCAGTTCCGCACACACCATCGCCCGAGGGTGATCCCGAAAGAACGCCCCGAGGTCGAGCAGCGTCCGCGCGCGATCGGTCGTGTACGGACAGAGGTAGCCGCTCCGGGTGAACGCCAGCGGCTGGCCGTCCCCGAGGTCGACGATCCGAACGTTGAACCCGTTGAGCTTCTCCTCGACGACGACCCGCTCGGCGTCGAAGTGCTCGGAGACGGTCGGATCGAGGACGAGCGCGCGGGGGACGCTCGGGTAGCCGCGGACGACGGCGTCGCCGTCCACGACGACCGTCCCGCGTTCGAGCCCGTGGCGCGCGTCCGGAAGCGCCGCGCACTCGCGCCCGAGCCGCTCGTGGCGTTCGAGGTGCTCGCCCAGGTCCGCGGGGTCGGTTACGTCGGGATCCAGCCGGTCGTACAGCGTCTCCGCTGCGTTCCCCATGTGTGAGAGATACGCACACGGTGCCCGAAAAGCCGGCGACGACTCCGACGGGACGCGAGCGCCGACGATGACGACGCCGGGGTTTTTGCCGCTCGCCCGGGTATCGCCGGGTATGCCGGCGACGCCGCCGCGCCAGCAGTTCGTCCTCGACACGTCGCTGTTCATCACCGAGGGGATCCGTCGTGAGGACGAGTCGGTCGAGGACGCGGTGCTGCGACTGCTCGACCTGATCGCGACCGCCCGTCTGGAGCTGAACGCCTCCTGCTACGTGCCGCCGTCCATCCACGACGAGCTGGCGACGATGCTGCGGGACCGGGACGTGAGCGACGAGGTGTTCTCGAAGCTCGACACGTGGGTGATCCGCAAGAGCCCCGACCGCTACGGCGTCCAGATCCCCGCCGATATCGTCTACCAGTTCGTCGACGAGATGAACGACCGCGTGGACCGGGGACTGCGCGTGTCCGAGGAGGCCGTTCGGGAGGTGGAAGCCCTCGACCCGGA
The DNA here is from genome assembly GCF_019880245.1 of Halobaculum roseum. Taxonomy (NCBI): domain Archaea; kingdom Methanobacteriati; phylum Methanobacteriota; class Halobacteria; order Halobacteriales; family Haloferacaceae; genus Halobaculum; species Halobaculum roseum. Next base: position 2,414,010 of record NZ_CP082286.1, on the reverse strand, counting down.
ACAACTCACCGCCGGGGAGCCCGCCGGCGACGACGACCACGAGTACATGTCCGACGCCGACCGCGTCGTCTCGGACCTCCGTGACAAGTACCGCCGCGCGCTCCGACAGGGGGTGCTCGACTCCCGCGAGGACTTCGACCTCCTCGTGCTCGCGCGCGAACTCGAGGCGGGCGTCGTCACCGAGGACCGCGGCATCATCTCGTGGGCCGACCAGTTCGGCCTGCGGTACGTCCGCGGGCGACAGTTCCCGACGCTGCTTCGCGAGTACCTCCGCGCGTCAGGGGTCGAGGGGTACGCGGACCCGTCTCGGTTGCCGGAGACGCCGGAGGACGGCGACGAGGGCGAGGAGGGCTGATCGTTCCTCCTCGCCCGACGACCGTCCGAAACGGCGTCCGCCTCGCCGGCGTTCGGCCTCGCCTCAGTCGTCGGTCGCGGGCGCCTCGACAGCCTCGCCCTCGTCGGCACCCTCCTCGCCGTCCGCGTCGGTCGCGTCCGCCGCCAGCGCCGGCATCCGACGGTCGCTGCGGGGGCCCTCCATGTCGACCTCCGGGAGGTAGTCACGGAGGTACCGACCCGTATGGGACGCCGCGACCCGGGCGACCGCCTCGGGGGTGCCCTCGGCGACGACCTCGCCGCCGCCGTCGCCGCCCTCGGGACCCAGATCGACGATGTGGTCGGCGTTCTTCACCAGGTCGAGCTCGTGCTCGATGACGACGACCGTGTTCCCCTTGTCGGTGAGCCGGTGGAGCACGTCGATGAGCTTGCGCTCGTCGGCCTTGTGCAGGCCCGTCGTCGGCTCGTCCAGCAGGTAGAGGGTGTCGCCGGCGTCCTTCTTGCCCAGCTCCTCGGCGAGCTTCACGCGCTGGGCCTCGCCGCCAGAGAGCGTCGTGGACGGCTGGCCGAGCTGCATGTAGTCGAGCCCCACGTCCTTCAGCAGGCCGAGCCGGCGTTCGAGCCCGGAGTGGGACTCGAAGAAGTCGTACGCCTCCTCGACGCTCATGTCGAGCACGTCGGCGATCGTCTTCCCCTTGTACGTCACGTCGAGCGTCTCGTCGTTGTAGCGCGCGCCGCCGCACTCCTCGCAGGGCACGTGCACGTCCGACAGGAAGTTCATCTCGATCTTGACGGTACCCTGCCCGCCGCACTCCTCGCAGCGTCCGCCCTTCACGTTGAACGAGAAGCGACCCTTGTCGTAGCCGCGCTGGTTCGCCAGCTTGGTCTCCGCGAACAGCTCGCGGATGTAGTCGAACACGTCGGTGTACGTCGCGGGGTTCGAGCGCGGCGTGCGGCCGATCGGCGACTGGTCGATGAGGCGCACGCCCTCGATGTTGTCCATCCCCGAGATGCGGTCGTGCTCGCCCGGGTCGACCTCGGTGTTGTCGTTCATCTCGCGGGCGAGGCCCTTGTACAGCACGTCGTGCATGAGCGTCGACTTCCCGGAGCCGGAGACGCCGGTAATGGCGGTGAACTGCCCGACCGGGATGTCCACGTCCACGTCCTTCAGGTTGTGCTGGCGCGCGCCCTCGACCGTGAGCGCGGCGTCGCTGTCGCGACGGCCGCCCGGCACCTCGACGACCTCGCGGCCGGCGAGGTAGTCGCCCGTGACCGACTCGTCGGTGTTCACGATGTCGTCGAAGTCGCCCTGGGCGACGATCTCGCCGCCGCGCTTGCCCGGCCCGGGCCCGATGTCGATGATGTTGTCCGCCCGGCGCATCGTCGCCTCGTCGTGCTCGACGACGAGCAGCGTGTTCCCGAGGTCGCGTAGCCCCTCCAGCGTGTCGAGCAGGCGGTCGTTGTCGCGCTGGTGGAGGCCGATGCTCGGCTCGTCGAGGACGTACAGCACGCCTACCAGTCCGGAGCCGACCTGCGTCGCCAGCCGGATACGCTGGCTCTCGCCGCCCGACAGCGTCGACGCCTCGCGGTCGAGGGTGAGGTACTCCAGCCCGACCTCCTCCATGAAGCCGAGGCGCGCGCGGATCTCCTTGAGGATCTCCTCGGCGATGGTCCGCTCGCGCTCGCTCATCGTCTCCTCCATCCCCTCGAAGTGCGTCAGCGCGTCGCCGATCGACAGCTCGTTCACGTCGGTGATCGACGTGCCGTCGACGTAGACGGACCGCGACTGGGGCTTCAGGCGCGTCCCCTCGCACTCGGGGCAGGTGGTGACGGCCATGAACTCCTCGATGTGCTCGCGCGTGCGGTCGGAGTCCGTCTCGACGTGACGCCGTTCGAGGTTCGGGATGACGCCCTCGAACCGCTGGGTCTTGCGACGCACGCCGTTTCGCGTCTGCTGTTCGAACTCAACCTCCTCGTCGGTGCCGTAGAGGAACTGTCGCTGCTCCGAGTCCGACAGCTCCTCGAACGGCGTCTCCACGTCGACGCCGAAGTGCTCGGCGACGTTGTCGAGGCGGGTGCGGTAGTACGACCGGTTGTAGCTCCACGGCTCGAACACGTGCTTGATCGGCTGGCTCGGGTCCGTGACGACGAGGTCCTCGTCGACCTCCTTCGTCGACCCGATGCCCTCACACTCGGGGCAGGCGCCGTGCGGGGAGTTGAACGAGAACGAGCGCGTCTCGATCTCCGAGAAGTCGATGCCGCAGTGGGTGCACGCGAGGTCCTCGGAGAACTCCACGACGAGGCGGTCGTCCCCGTCGCCGGCGAGGTCGCCCGTCGAGCGAGACTCGTTGCCGCCGAAGTCCACGTCGAGGTCGTCACCCTCGGGCGGGTCCGGCAGGATCAGCTTCAGGACGCCGTCGGCCTCCTCCAGCGCCGTCTCGACGGAGTCGGTGATCCGCGAGCGGTCCTCCTCGCGGACCTTCACGCGGTCGACGATCACGTCGATCGTGTGGTCGTAGTTCTCGTCCAGCTCGGGGCGCTCCAGCGAGAGGTCGTACTGCTCGCCGTCGACCTCGACGCGGGAGTAGCCGTCGGCGACGAGCTCGTCGAAGAGGTCCTCGAAAGCGCCCTTCTGGTCGCGCACGACCGGCGCGGCGATCATCGCGCGGGTGCCCTCCGGTAGCTCGAACACGCGGCGGACCATCTGCTGAGCCGACTGCTCGCCGACCTCGCGGCCGCACTCGGGGCAGTGCGGGTGGCCGACCCGGGCGTACAGCAGGCGGAGGTAGTCGTGCAGCTCCGTGACCGTCCCGACGGTCGATCGGGGGTTGTTAGCGGCGTTCTTCTGGTCGATGGAGATGGCCGGCGAGAGCCCCTCGACGCTCTCGACCTGCGGCTTGTCCATCTGTCCGAGGAAGTTCCGCGCGTACGCCGACAGCGACTCGATGTAGCGACGCTGGCCCTCGGCGTAGACGGTGTCGAACGCGAGCGAGGACTTCCCCGACCCCGACAGGCCGGTGACGACGTTGAACTGCTCGCGGGGGATCTCCACGTCGAGGTCCTTGAGGTTGTTCTCCTCGGCGCCGCGAACCTCGATGAACTCCTTGGGCACTACCGTTCACCCCGTCCGGGGGCGACGACTCGGTAACGCACGGCTCTGCCACTCATTATCCCGACCTGGGTTCGGAACCACTTAACGGGCGCGTCATCGGACCCACGCGTCGCTCGCGAGGGTTCAAATACCGGAACGGGACCAGTCGCCGTGTGACCTGAATCGGGTCGTCGGGGACCCAGGCGGGTGTGTGGTCCACCCCCGACGAAGACACGGTGAGCCGGGCGAAGCCGTGACGCGAGGACCGCCTGTCAGCCCCTACACTACGCCGCGAGCGAGGCCGCCGACGGCACCCCCCACGACGGCGACGCCGACCGCGACGCCGAGCGGTTGCGTCATCGCGAGCGCCACGTCGAGTCCGCCTGCCAGCGACAGCGACGCCGCGGTCGCCGCGAGCGCGAGGAGGCCGAAGCCGACGCCGGCGGCGACGCCCCGGGCCGTCGTCCGCTGCGGGAGCGCGACCAGCGCCGCGCCCGCGACGAGGCCGATCCAGTGAACCGACGCGAGACCGAGACCGGCGATCAGCGCCAGCGCCGTCGCGATCCAGCGCGTCGGGCGGTCGCCTGCGGCGGTCACTCGTCGTCACCTCCGGCGAACCGGACCGCGAGGTCGCCGCGCATCTCCCGGTCCATCGGCTTGTACTCGCCGTCCGCCCAGCGACGCAACTGGCCGTCGTAGTCGTCGGCGTAGACGTTCCCGTCGTTGCCCCCGGGGAGGATGCACCGCGATGTCGTGGCGTCCATCGGGCACACCTGTCGCCAACTGCTGCCGGCGCTGGACTCGACGCGGAAGTTGAACAGCGTCGCCGCCGAGCCGTCGATCGGATAGCGCGGGTAGTTGAGGAACGACTGGTCGAACGGGTGATCGATCGCGGTCCGGTTGTAGTCGCCGTAGGTCTCCCAGCCGCCGGCGTCGACCTGTTCGCGTGCCGTCTCGAACGCGTCGGCCGCGGCGCTCGCGCGGTCCGGCTCGAACCACTCGTCGCCGAGCGTCGCGAGCACCCACTGGTTCGGGGCGTACGCGGACGGGTCGCGACGGTCGTCGAGTTCCGAGAGCCCGTCGGCGACGAACCGCCCCTCGTAGGCGTCGAGGAAGCGGACGAACAGCAGCGGCTCCCGGGCGTCGCGCGCTGCCTCGCCGTCCCAATCGAGGACGGCATCGATGTCCGAGCGCGCGTCGCCCGAGAGTTCGCCCCTGGCCTCTTCCAGCACCGGACGAAAGTGGTCGAGCCGACCGTCGCGCACGTCGCGCTGGAGGTCGCGCATGTCGGCGGGAGTCACGTTGCCGCGGTCCACGAGCGCGTCGAGCCGCTCCCATAGGCGGAGCCCCCGGAACGGCTCGCTGTACGCCTCCGCGAGGTAGTACGGGTAGTCCGCGTCGTCGACGACGCGCTGGTTCGCGGTGCCGACGTAGTCGGGGTCGTCGTCGTGGGGCATCTCATCGTACGGGATGAACCCCTCCCACGACGACTCGCCGTACGGCGTGTAGCCGACCCACTCGCCCTCGCGGGCGGAGCCGTCGAACACGCGCGTTCCGGGCACCATCTCGCCGTCGGTTCGCCGGATCGGGACGCGGCCGGTGACCCGGTAGCGGACCGAGCCCTCGCGGTCGGCGTAGACGAAACACTGCGTCGGCTCGCCGAAGTCGCGCAACGCCTCGTCGATGTCCTCGGCGCCTCGCGAGCGGTTGATCCCGAGGATGCCGTTGGTCGCGTTCGTCGCCGAGAGGCCGGTCCACGCGACGCCGAGTTCGCTCCGGAACTCGTCGCCGCCGGCGTCCGCGCCCAGCACCGCGCCGTGGACGGACTTCTTCACCTCGACCTCGCGGTCCGACGCGCCCGCGACCCCGATCGTCCGGGTCTCGGTGTCGAAGGACCGCCAGCGGTCGCCGTGACGGTACTCCGTGCCGTCGTTCCGGGTCTCGTACTCGTAGAAGTCGATCACGTCGCAGCCGGCGTTGGTGAACCCCCACGCCCCGCGGTCGTTCTCGCCGATGATCACGAACGGGACGCCCGGGAAGGTGACCCCCCGGACCTGATAGTCCGGATGACGGAGCACCTGCTCGTACCACACCGGGGGCGCCATCAGCGAGAGGTGCGGGTCGTTCGCCACGATCGGCGCGCCGCCCTCGGTGTGCTCGGCGCCCACCGCCCACGAGTTGGACCCCGCCCACTCCGGGGGCTCGGCGGCCGAGAGCCGGCGGTCGAGTTCGGGGTCGGTCCCGATCGCGGCGCGACTGCTCCCGTCGCGGGCGTCGTTGGTCGCCGGAGGACGCCGTGCTGCATCGCCGTCGGGGACCTCCCAGTCGTCAGTCGCCTCGGCGTGGCCGAGGATCGCCGCGTCGTGGTCCAACCGGTCGGGCATGAGCGCCTCGGCCGCCTCGGCGCCCATCTCCGCCCGGAGCGTCTCCGTGCGGAGCGTCCCAAAGCTCCCGGTGAGCGTCCACGCGATCTGCTTCTCGGCCAGCATCACGTCCGCGGGCGTCCACGGCGCCGGCTCGTAGTCGAGGAGTTCGAACTCCACCGGCGCCGGGAGGTCCTCCCGGGCCCGGTTCACGCCCTCGCAGTACGCCTCGACGAGCGGGGCCGCCTCGGTGTCGCGCACGAGGTCCCACGTGGCGTCGGCGGCGGCCGCGAAGTCCATCCGGACGTGAAAGCGGTCGGACTCGAGCGTCGCCTCGCCGACGACCTCGGAGAGCTGCCCGCGAAGCTGGCGTCGTTGGAGGTCCATCTGGAACAGCCGGTCGGCGCCGTGGGCGTAGCCGGCGGCGAAACACAGCGCTGCCTCCTCGTCCGCCTCGATACGGGGGACCGCCTCGTCGTCGTAGCGGAGAGTCGCCTCGCCGTGGGGGTTCCGGACGCGGGAGGGCGGATCGTCGCTCGCGGCGTCCCACGCCCCGCCCGACAGCGGCGCGAACGTCGAGAGGTAGCCGCGAACCGGACCGAGGGCGCCGCCAGCCGTCGCGCCGCCGGCGACGGCCGCCAACAGCGCCCGCCTCGTGAGATCGCCTGAGCGTTCGGTCACACGCCCCGACGGGCGCGGGCTGTGATAAGTCCCGTCGGTGTGGGCGCCCCGGAAAGATTCATAACCATGGGTGTAGTTGTCACGGTTGTCAATGCCAGACACGAAGCGCGGACGCGAACGGCAGGGGCGCAAGAAGCTCGAGCAGTTGGAGCAACACCTCACCGAGCGAGAGATCGAGACGCTCGACGACGACGACGCGCTTCCGGACTATCCCCCGGAGGACACCGGATCCGATCTGCTGTCCGCGCCACCGCAGGAAGCGGAGTGACCGCGGGACTGCGCGAAGAGCCGTCTTTTTGCCGCGCGGTCGCCAACTGCGGCCGATGACCGAACGCGCGACGTACGCCACCGTCTACCTCGGCGCACAGCTCTCGCCGACGGATTCGGAGCTGGATCTCGACTGGGCCGACGGCGCCGGCGATCGGACCGACGATCACGAGTTCGAGGTGTCGACCGACGACCCCCGCGAGGCGTACCTCGAGATCCAGGCGTTCGACGTCGCGGAGTACGGCCACGAGGTGCTCGTGAACGGCGAGCCGCTGTCGGGGTTCGACATCCCGCCGAACGAGGGATGGCAGCTGTGGACCGACACCGTGACAGGCGCCGACCTCCGCGAGGGCACGAACACGCTCGCGGTCTCGCGCGACACCGACACCGACGACGCGTTCGCCGTCGGGACGGTCCGCGTCCACTGGAAGGAACCCGTCGACGCCGCCGACGATAGTATATAAACCACGCTTCCTGACCCGACGGATCGGTCGGATGTTTTACGGAGATTGTCACCAGTTGGCACGGAACATAGGTCCGTAGTCGTGCGGTTCTCTCGATTGGCCGAGCCGAGCGCGCGGTGAACCGCAACCACAGTCGAACCAAGGTTTTATGTAGAATCACAACCTCACTGACTCCCGTACATGAGCCAGCGACGAATGCAGGGACAGCCCATGATCATCATGGGTGAGGACTCCCAGCGGGTGAAGGACAAGGACGCGCAGGAATACAACATCTCCGCGGCGCGTGCCGTAGCCGAGGCCGTTCGTTCGACGCTCGGCCCGAAAGGGATGGACAAGATGCTCGTCGACTCGATGGGCGACGTGACCATCACGAACGACGGGGTCACCATCCTCCAGACGATGGACATCGACAACCCGACGGCCGAGATGATCGTCGAGGTCGCCGAGACCCAGGAGGACGAGGCCGGCGACGGGACGACGACGGCCGTCGCCATCGCGGGCGAGCTCCTCAAGAACGCCGAGGACCTCCTCGAACAGGAGATCCACCCGACGGCGATCATCAAGGGCTTCCACCTCGCCAGCGAGCAGGCCCGCGCCGAGGTCGACGAGGTCGCGACCGCCGTCGACCCCGACGACGAGGAGCTGATCACGAAGGTCGCCGAGACCTCGATGACCGGCAAGGGTGCGGAGCTGGAGAAGGAGGTCCTCGCGGACCTCATCTACCGCGCCGTCAAGCAGGTCACCGTCGAAGCCGACGACGGCTCCCACGTGGTCGACCTGGAGAACGTCGCGATGGAGACCCAGACCGGGCGCTCGGCCGGCGAGTCCGAGCTCCTGCAGGGCGCGGTCGTCGACAAGGACCCGCTCCACGACGACATGCCCTCGGAAGTCGAGGACGCGAACGTCCTCCTGCTCAACGACCCCATCGAGGTCGAGGAGGCCGACGTGGACACGCAGGTGTCCATCGACTCGCCCGACCAGCTCCAGCAGTTCCTCGACCAGGAGGAGGACCAGCTCAAGCAGAAGGTCCAGCAGATCAAGGAGACGGGCGCGAACGTCGTCTTCTGTCAGAAGGGCGTCGACGACCTCGCCCAGCACTACCTCGCGAAGGAGGGCATCCTCGCGGCCCGCCGCGTGAAGAAGTCCGACCTGGGCTTCCTCAAGAACATCCTCGGCGGCAACATCGTCTCGGATCTGGACTCCGCGACCGCCGACGACCTCGGCCGCGGCTCGGTGTCGCGTGACGACGCCGACGAGCTGTTCTACGTCGAGGGCGGCGCGGACGCCCACGGCGTCACGCTGCTGCTGCGCGGCTCGACCGACCACGTCGTCGACGAGCTGGAGCGCGGCGTCCAGGACGCGCTGGACGTCGTCTCCACGGCCGTCTCGGACGGCCGCATCGTCGCCGGCGGCGGCGCCATCGAGGTCGAGTTGGCCTCCCGCCTCCGCGACTTCGCCGACTCCGTCGAGGGTCGCGAGCAGCTCGCCGTCGAGGCGTTCGCCGACGCGCTGGAACTGGTCCCGCGCGTCCTCGCCGAGAACGCCGGGCTCGACTCCATCGACACGCTGGTCGACCTGCGCGCCGCTCACGAGGCGGGCGACGAGACCGCCGGCCTGAACGTGTTCTCCAGCGAGATCGAGGACACCTTCGAGTCGGGCGTCGTCGAGACGGCCCACGCCAAGGAACAGGCGCTCTCCAGCGCCACCGAGGCCGCGAACCTCGTCCTCAAGATCGACGACATCATCGCCGCGGGCGACCTGTCCACCGGCGGCAACGACGACGAGGAGGGCGGCGCGCCCGGCGGCGGCATGGGCGGTATGGGCGGCATGGGCGGTATGGGCGGCGCGATGTGAATTCGGGTACGGCCTAACTACACTCACGCGCGCACCCGACCGCCGAACCGCTTTCGACCGAACCTTCGACTTCTTTCGACGCCGCGACCCACCAGCGACGGCGCCGTCGTCGTTCGGCCCCGCGACGATGACCGCGGGATCAACAGATCGCGTAGTACGGGTACAGTTCCCCGTCCGGCGTGATCTCGACGTACACGTTCCCGTAGCACTTCGACGTCTCGATCGTGACCGACTCGGTCGCGTTCAGCGCGGTCGCCTCGACGGTGAACCGTTCGATCCCGTCGGGGTTCGCGTCGGCGGTGTCGTAGACGGCCTGTTCCCCGCCCGCGGCGACATCGTAGGTCCCCTCGTGGACGGTCTCGTTCGTCGCCTCGCGGACGACCGTCACCTGAACCGTCACACTCCGATTCCACTCGTTCGCCACGGTGACGGAGTGGCTGGCGTCCGGCTGTTCTGAGGCGTACTCCGTCCCTGGCGGCGTGTACGTCGGCGTCTCGTCGGGCGGCGTCGGCGACGCTGTCGGGGTCGGCGAGGCCGTCGGCGTGCCGTCGGCGGTCGGGTCCGTTCCCGGCGCCGGACCCCCGAGACAGCCGGCCGTGACGATCACGACGACGAGCAGGGCCGCCAGCGGACTCGATCTGGAGGGCATACCACGCCGTCGTACAGCACAGCCCGGAAAGTGTCTTCTGGAGGGACAAACGGTCGTCTGACCGTATCGACGTCCGCGAAAACGAGGTCAGGCCGCGTGAGGGCCGGGCGGGTCAGCGAACAGTTTCCACACGTTACGCGTCCGCGGCGTCGTCGGTACCGTCGTCAGCACCGTCGCCCTACGCGTCCGCGGCGTCGTCGGTACCGTCGTCAGCACCGTCGCCCGCGTCGCCGCCGGCGATGCCGGAGACGGCCTCGCCGAGGTTCTCGACGTTACCGTCGATGAACGAGCTGATCTGGTCGTGGATGTCGCCCACGAAGTCCGGGACGGGATCGGGCAGTTCCGAGGGCGGGCCGGCCTGGCCGACCGCGCCGTCGTTCGAGCCCGCGTCCGCGGGGGCGTTCCCCGGGGCCGCGGCGGCGACACCGGTCACTGCGAGCAATGCCGCGAGTGCGATCGCGGCGAGTTTGGTTCGGCTCATGTTGCGCTCGTCCTTGTGGCCTCCGGGGTAAAGAGGGGTGCAGACCGGAAAGCCGAATTCGGGCGTTTCGGCCCTCGATAAGCCCGATTAAGTCGGCTTAATGCGAGAGATGCCGTCACCGCCGGGGTTCGGCGCAGGAGCCACCGTCGCCGCCGTCGCGATCCCCCGTCGTTGACCCGACGCGCGCGGTGTCCCCGGGACCCCGACGCCGTACCGGTGGCTTCTAATCGGCCCGCGCAATTCTTGCGAGCATGAAGACGCTGCTGCTCAACAGCGACGACGTGCACGAGAACGCCGCGATGGACGAGCTCGTGCCCGCCATCGAGGACGCGTTCGCCGCCTACCAGCGCGGGGACGCGCAGATGCCCCCCAAGAGCTACATCGACCTCCCGACGTACAACGGCGACTTCCGGTCGATGCCCGCCTACCTCGACGCCGGCGAGTGGGACGCGGCGGGCGTGAAGTGGGTCAACGTCCACACCGACAACGAGGAGCAGTACGACCTCCCGACGGTGATGGGGACGATGATCTACTCGGACCCGAAGAACGCCTTCCCGCTGGCGATCCTCGACGGCACGGAGCTGACGATGAAGCGCACGGGCGCGGCCGCCGCCGTCGCCACCGACCACCTCGCGGTCGCGGACGCCTCCTCGCTGGGGATCGTCGGCGCGGGCGCCCAGTCGTACACCCAACTGGAGGCCATCTCCGCCGTCCGCGACATCGAGGAGGTCGTCATCTCCGACCTCTCGGAGGAGCGCGTCGCCCGCTTTATCGACGCGTTCGAGGACCGCTTCGACGTGCGCGCCGGCTCCGTCGAGGAGGCCGCCGCCTGCGACGTGCTCTCGACGGTGACGCCCGTCGAGGATCCCATCGTCTCGCGCGAGGCCGTCGGCGACCACACCCACATCAACGCGATGGGCGCCGACGCCGAGGGGAAACACGAACTCGCCGACGAGGTGTTGCTGGACGCGAAACTCGTCATCGACGACTACGAGCAGACGACCCACTCGGGGGAGATCAACGTCCCCTACGCGGCGGGCGTCCTCGGCGACGACGACATCTACGGACAGATCGGCGAGATCGTCGTGGGCGAGAAGGACGGCCGAGTCGCGAGCGACGGGATCACGGTCTTCGACTCCACGGGGCTCGCGATCCAGGACGTCGCGGCGGCCCACGTCGTCTACGAGCACGCGGACGAGCGCGACAACGGCTACGCGTTCGACCTGCTCGGCCTCGCCGAGTAGCGGTCCGCCGACTCGCTCCGGATCAGATCTCCTCCGCGTCGGCGTCGTCCGATCCCGTGATCGCGTCGATCCCCTTGCTCACGAGCCAGACGATGGCGACGAACGGGAGCAGCGGGAACAACAGCGCCAGCATGCCGATGAAGACAGCCCACCCGATCGCGTTCATCTCGTCGTCCGAACGCGAGCGATACCCCGGGGTAACCGTGCGGTAGGCCGTCGTCAACGGACCCGGGTCGGCTCCCTCCGCGGACTCCTCTGCGGTGTCGATGTCCGTACCCATGTGCGTTGATAGGCTCGCTGACAGGATACCTGTTACGGGGCGCGGTGTCGGAGGTGACCGGCGCCGCGCCCCTGAAGGCTTATGTCTGTGTCGTCGGTTCCTCCGCTCATGCCGGACCGTGACGCGCCGATCGCGCCGACAGTCGACGGGTTCGAACTCCCCGTCACCGAGGTGTTGACCGGCCGCGGGGCGGTGTTCGGGAAGAGCGGGTCCGGAAAGAGCAACACCGTCACCGTGATCCTGGAGGAGCTGCTCGAGCGCGACCTCGGCTGTCTGGTCGTCGACTCCGACGGGGAGTACTTCGGCCTCAAGGAGTCGTACGAGGTCGTTCGCGCCGGCGACGGCGACGACTGCGACGTTCGCGTCGGCCCGGGGGACGCGGAAGCGCTCGCGCGACTCGCGCTGGACGAGTCGGTTCCGGTCGTTCTGGACCTCTCGGGGTACCTCGACGGCGACGTCGTCGATGCCCTCGTGGAGGAGACCCTGAAGCACCTCTTTCACCTGGAGAACGAGCGGAAACAGCCCTTCCTCGTGGTGCTGGAGGAGGCCCACGAGTACGTCCCGCAGTCGGGACGCTCCGACGACCTCGCGGAGACGGTCATCCGGGTGGCGAAGCGCGGTCGCAAGCGCGGCCTCGGGATGCTCGCGGTGAGTCAGCGACCCGCGGCCGTGGACAAGGACTTCATCACCCAGTGCAACTGGCTCGTCTGGCACCGCCTCACCTGGAACAACGACGTGGAGGTCGTGCGCAAGCACCTCGACGCGTCGTACGCGAACCGCATCGAGTCGCTCGACGCCGGCGAGGCGTTCGTCGTCGGCGACTGGGCCGACGGGGTCCACGAGGTCCGGTTCCGCCGCAAGGAGACGTACGACGCCGGGGCGACCCCGGGGTTCGAGTCGACCGACCCGCCGGAGTTGCGACCCCTCCCGCCGGGACTCCTCGACGGGATCGGCGGCGACGCCGACCCGGAGCGATCCGGGGCGGGAACCGATCCCGGATCGGACACGGACGCGGGCACGGGCACGGTCACACCCGAGACGGACGACTCGGGGGCGACCACCCGGACTGGCGGCACCCGGGACGCTGACGCGGGCGACACCGGCCGTTCCGGATCGAGAACGACGAGCGAGCGGGACGACATCGTTTGGGAGGCCGGGCAGCTGGTGACCTACCTCATTCGAGTCGGCTATCGCGGCTCCCGGACGGCGCTTCGACGGCTGTCGGCGACGACGGCGCGGACGACGCGTCGCGTCGGCACCGCCACGGCCGCCGGTCTCCGGTCCGACGACGACCGTCGAGTGTCGACCGACCCCCAGGTGGTCGTCCTCCTGCTGCTCGTCGCGTTGGCGATCGTCGTGGGCGTCTGGCTCGTCTGAGTCCGGGCGGGGCACGCCGGTCGGAGACGACCAGCGATCGCGGGATCCGGCACCGATCCTCGGAACCCCGCCGAGCGACGCCGGCGGGACGGACTCACTCGAGGCCGATGTGCCGGTATCGACGGAACAGGTAGACCGGTCCGGAGACGGCCGAGGCCGTCGTCATCCCGACGATCGCGGCGCCCGCCAGCGCCGGGACCGTCAGTGACCCGGGCGAGAGCCCCCCGCCGGCGGCCAGCAGGACCGCCGTCGACACGGTGCCGCCGCCCGCGACGTACGGGAGCGCCGTCGGCTGCCACGTCGAGCCCTCGCCCGACACGGTCCGGGCGTCGGCCACCATGAAGTAGGTCCCCGTGCCGGCCGTCAGGACGAAGAACACGCCCGCGCTCGCGGCGACCTGCGGGCCGTACGCCGGCGGCAACCCGGCGAAGACGTCCGCGGCGATGGCGACGAGGAGAACGGTCCCGAGCAGCGTCGGGACGTAGAGGAACCACCAGGGGCTCGCGAACAGCGAGGGGTCGCCACGGAGGTCCTCCTCGACGACGTCCACGTCCCTCGCGGTCAACTGCCCGTCCTCCGGGATCACAACGCGCGGTCGTCCCTCCTCGATCCTGACCTCGATCCTGTCGTTCAACGCTCCGGTCACGATCCGCTCCTCGCCGGAGTCGTCGCTGATCCGTATCTCTCCCATCAGGGCGGCACCCCCGGCGCCGCCGCTGTGGCGGGGCGGTCGCGGCGGACGCTGGCGGCGACCGCGTCCGTCCGGGTCCGTCTCGTTCGTGTGTGAACGTCTGTCATGTGTTGGCACGTCCGTCATCGGTTGAACGCGGTGACACCGGTCCGCGCGAGCCGCCGAAGCAGCGTTCCCACTGGGGAAACGTTTATCCGCTTCGGAAGAGAACGTTCGGTTGTCCTACGACCTCCGTTCTCCGTGCAGTTGTCCTCTGTAGCGACTCGCAGGTCGGCGGGAGCCGGTATTAGTCTTGTGACGAGCCACAGGTTCGATCCGCGGATCGGGTTCGATCAGCTTCGTCTGCAGTGATTTCGGGGTTTTCAGGTATCGGAAGGGATCGGTGCCAGCGAGACGACCCCCTCGCTTGCGGCGTATCTCTCCCCCCGCCACGGCGCCGCGGCTGCGACCCGATCGCTCCGGCGACCGCGATCACTCCGACGACTTCGATCGCTCCGGCGACTCCGAGCCCGCGAGGAACGGATCCCCGATCAGTTCGCGCCAGTGGGTGACGAGCCAGAAGCCCACGCCGGTCACGATCATCCCCGCGGACAGGAAGTAGATCACCAGGTGGGAGCCGAACACGGCCGCCGGGGACCGAACCGCGTAGACGACGCCCTCGGCGCCGAGGCCGAACAGCACGAACGCCACCGCCCCGAACCCGAGCCCGGAGAACAGCACCGTCCTCGCGTCGGCGCCGTACCGGGAGAACAGGTAGATCGCGGCGACGAACGTCACCGCGAACGCGAGCGTGTACAGCGGGAGTCTCGACCCAGTGTCGGTGACGCTGCCCCGAAGCAGTCCGAGGATCCCGACGAACGCGGCGGTCAACACCGCCGTGAACGACAACACGACGCCCCCCGCCCGGATCCATCGACGACCGCTCACAGGACCCCTCGCCATGAGGTGGGGTGAGAGGCGACCGAGAAAAAGCCTCCGTCGGTGCCGGACCGCGGGAGGACGTTCGCATGTCACGTGCTGGCAACTACCGCCGTGTTCGATGGAAAGGTATAGGGGCGGAAGCGGCCGAACGAGGAAGTAAGAAATGTCCGAGGAGGGTTACGACCACGCGGCGGTCGAACGACGCTGGCAGGAGGCGTGGGCGGAGGCCGACGCCTACCGGACGCCGGACGACGCCGAGGACCCGACGTACGTGCTGGGGATGTTCCCGTACCCGTCGGGGAAGCTCCACATGGGCCACGTCCGCAACTACACCATCACGGACGCGTACGCCCGCTACCGGCGGATGCAGGGCGAGGACGTGCTCCACCCGATGGGGTGGGACTCCTTCGGGCTGCCCGCCGAGAACGCCGCCAAGGAGCGCGACTCGAACCCCCGCGACTGGACGATGGACTGCATCGAGACCATGCGCGGGCAGATGGAGGCGATGGGCTTCGGCTACGACTGGGAGCGGGAGATCACCACCTGCGAGCCGGAGTACTACCGCTGGAACCAGTGGCTGTTCCAGCAGTTCCACGAGGAGGGGCTGGTCGAGCGTCGCGCCGCCGAGGTCAACTGGTGTCCCTCCTGTGAGACGGTACTGGCCGACGAGCAGGTCGAGGGCGAGGAGGAACGCTGCTGGCGCTGTGACACGCTGGTCGAACAGCGCGAGCTGGACCAGTGGACGCTGGGTATCACCGAGTACGCCGACGAGCTGCGTTCGGCCATCGACGACCTGGAGGGGTGGCCCGACAGCGTCCGCGAGATGCAGCGCAACTGGATCGGCAAGCAGGAGGGCTCCCGCGTCGAGTTCGACATCGGGAACCACGGGCCGGTCGAGGCGTTCACCACCCGACTGGACACCATCTACGGCGCGACGTTCTTCGCGCTGGCCCCGGACCACCCCATCTCCGAGGAGCTGGCCGCCGAGGACGACGAGGTCGCCCACTTCATCGAGGAGGTGGCCGACCCCGACGGCGACGAGCCCAACGGCGTCGAGACGGATCTGACCGCCACCAACCCCGCGACCGGCGAGGAGGTGCCCGTCTTCGTCGCCGACTTCGTCCTCTCGGACGTGGGGACGGGCGCGCTGATGGGCGTCCCCGGCCACGACGAGCGCGACCACGCGTTCGCCGAGCGCATGGGCGTCGACATCGTCCCCGTCGTCGCGCCCGATCCGGAGGAGGACGGCGACGGCGACGCCGAGCCGGAGGCGCCTGACGTGAGCGAGGGCGCCTACACCGAGGACGGCGTGCTGGTCAACAGCGGCGAGTACGACGGGCTGACGAGCGCCGAGGCGCGCGAGGCGCTGACCGAGGACATCGACTCCGCGGCGTTCCACACCCAGTACCGCCTGCGCGACTGGCTGATCTCCCGCCAGCGCTACTGGGGCACCCCGATCCCGGTGATCCACTGCGACGACTGCGGCCCCGTGATGGTCCCCGAGGAGGACCTGCCGGTCGAGCTGCCGGAGTTCGTCAACACGACGGGGAACCCGCTGGACGAGGCTCACGAGTGGAAACACACGACCTGTCCCGACTGCGGCGCCGACGCGGTGCGGGAGACGGACACGATGGACACGTTCGTCGACTCCTCGTGGTACTTCCTGCGCTACGTCTCGCCGGACCTGGACGACGCGCCGTTCGACGCCGAGCGCGCGAACGACTGGATGCCCGTCGACCAGTACGTCGGCGGGCTGGAGCACGCGGTGATGCACCTGCTGTACGCGCGGTTCGCCACGAAGGCCATCGCGGACATGGACATGCTGGAGCACCGCGAGCCGTTCACGAACCTGCTGGGGCAGGGGATGGTGCAGCTGGAGGGCGAGAAGATGTCCAAGTCGAAGGGCAACACCGTCTCCCCGCAGCGCATCGTCGACGAGTACGGCGCCGACACCGCCCGGCTGTTCATGATGCAGGCGGCCCGCCCGGACACGGCGTTCGACTGGTCCGAGGAGGGCGTCAAGTCGACCCACCGGTTCCTGGGGCGGCTGGCCGACACCGTGCGCTCGTTCGCCGGGGGCGACGCAGGCGGCGTCGACGCGGGCGGCGCCGGCGGGGACGACGACGCCGATCCGGCCGCGCGGTACGTCCGCTCGGAGGTCGACGCCGCGGTCGCCGTCGCCACCGAGAACTTCGACGACCTGGGCTTCGACCTGGCGACGCGGGAGGCCCAGCAGCTGGTCGGCACGCTGCGCAGCTACCGTGCGTACGTCGACGAGGTGCACGCGACGACGTTCGAGCGCGGGCTGACGGTCGCGCTGAAGCTGCTGGCGCCGGTCGCGCCGCACCTGACCGAGGAGCTGTACGCGGAGCTGACCGACGAGGACGAGGGCATGCTGGTCGAGGCCGACTGGCCGACCGCCGATGTCGACACCGACGAGGCCGAAAAGCGCCGCCAGCTGGTCGAGAACACCCGCGAGGACGTCCGCAACATCGTCGACGTGGCGGGCATCGACGACCCCGAGCGAATCGACGTGGTCGTCGCCCCCGAGTGGAAACACGAGGCGCTGGCGATCGCGATCGACAGCGACGCCGACAACCTGGTCGGCGAGTTGATGCAGACGCCCGAGATCCAGCGCCACGGTTCCGCGGCGTCCGACTACGCCAAGGACCTGCAGGCCGAGCGCGAGGCGCTGCGTCCCGCGCTGGCGCCCGACCGCGAGCACGAGGCGCTGGAGGCCGCCGCGTGGCTGATCGAGCGTGAGTTCGAGTCCCCGGTTCGAGTGCTGTCGGCCGAGGAGGCCGACGACGCGGTCGCGAACAAGGCCGAGCCGGGCCGCCCGGCGATCGACATCGCGGAGTAGGGAGGCGCCGCGGGCGAGACCTCGCACGGAGCCGGTCCCGCGCCTCGCGGTCCCGCGCGTCAGTTCCGTTCGTTCCAGTCAAGGTCCACGTCGCGGCGGGCGTCCTCGCCGGCCGCGAACGGGCCGAAGCCGTACACGACGACCAACACCGCCAGCGCCGGCAGCGCGTTGGCCGCCAGCGGGAGGAGGTCGAACGGGACGCCGGCGAGAACGTTCCGAGGGACGAACGCAATGAGCAGCGCGACCCACGCGCCCGGAAGCACGACGAGCCCCCCGGCGAGTTCGACCCGCCGGGCGCGTTCGGTCGTCGTCGCCGGGAGCCCGCCGCGCCACGCGCCGACGGCGCCCGCGAGGGCGGCCGCGACGGCGATCAGGGCGCCGTCCGCCGGTCCCGCGAACCCGCCGGTCCAGCCCGGAGCGTCGAGGAACGCGGCGAGCCCGGCGAGCGAAATCCCGAAATGGACCGTCGCGAGCGCGTACGCGGCGCCGGCGACGGCCCGGTCGCGGACGGTTCCGGGTCGGCGATCTGTGGACACGGCCGGAGCGACGGTCGGCACGGGCAAGTCGGTATCGGACGACCGGAGAGGGGTGCCGGCAGCTTACGGAAGGCGGTTGGGAGGCGGGATGAGGGAAGTAGACGGGAAGGAAGCAGAGGACGAGGGCAGAAGACGAAGCGAGGGCAGGAAACGAGGGAAAACCGGAACGGGAACGAGCGGGCGCTCGGGCGCTGCGTTTCCCCGTCGGTAGCGGTGTCCCGTCGGTATCGGTGTGAACTCAGTCCGACTCGTTCACTTCGATGTGGTGTCCCTCGTCGCCCTCCTCGTCCATGTGGACCTTGGGCAGGGTGACGGTGAGCACGCCGTTCGAGTAGGTCGCGCTCGCGTCGTCCTCGACGACCTCCGCGGGGAGGGTGATCGAGCGGCGCAGCGACTCGGCGCGGCGCTCGCGGCGGAGGTACGCGCCCGTGTCGCCGTCGTCGCCGTCGTCGCGGGTCAACTCCCGCTCGGCAACGATCGAGAGCACGTCGTCGCGGACGGTCAGGTCGATGTGCTCGCGGTCGAACCCGGGGAGGTCCGCCATCACGACGATCTCGTCGTCGTACTCGGCGATGTCGACGTCGATGCCCGACCGTCGCATCGCGTCGAGGTCACCCCAGTCCATCCGCCCGACGTTGCGGGACATGCGGTCGAACATCCGGTTCATCTCGTCGAAGGGAGCGATGTTACTCATTGAATCTCACCGACACGTAGTACGCTCGCTGAGATATTAAACGTCGCTGAACGCGTGATAGCCTAGCTCACGCCGCCGGATTCGACACATCTGCGAGTTTCGGTTGGTCGATGAGCCGAAGCACGTGACCGTGCGGCGCACGCCGCCGGACGGGCAACCGTTTTCACCGCCCGCCCCGCAGATCGGGTATGAACGTCACCGTCATCGACTACGGCGTTGGCAACCTCCGGAGCCTCCGCCGCGGGCTCGAACGGGCCGGCGCGGACGTGAGCGTCTCCAACGACCCCGACGCGATCCGCGACGCGGAGGCGCTCGTGTTGCCGGGCGTCGGCGCGTTTCGGGAGTGCGTGAACAACTCCGAGCCGTTCCACGACGTGCTCGTCAAGAAGGCCGAGGACACCCCGATCCTCGGCGTGTGCGTCGGGCTCCAGCTCATGTACGAGGAGAGCACCGAGGGCGCGCCCGAGGGCGAGACCGTCGAGGGGCTCGGCCTCATTCCGGGGCGCGTCGAGCGGCTCCCCGATTCCGTGAAGGTGCCGCACATGGGCTGGAACGAGCTCACGCCCGAGCGCGACCACCCGATCACGGACGGGATCGAGGCGGGCGACTACGCGTACTTCGTTCACTCCTACTGCGCGGACGTGACCGAACGCACCATCGCCTCCTGCGAGTACGGTCGGCGCTTCGCCGCCGTCGCCGCCAACGAGGCCGGAAACGTGATCGGCACGCAGTTCCACCCCGAGAAGAGCGGCGAGACCGGGCTGCAGATTCTGAGCAACTTCGTCGACTACGCGGAGGCGTACCACGCCGGCGAGGTCGCCGCCGCCGAGTGACGGACGGTCGCGCCCCGCGACGAGGCGGCGATCGCGCGACCCGCCGACCGACCATAGACGACGGCGGATCGACTCGTTCTCGCGAACGTTGAACCCGGAAGCCGGGACCAGTGCCGCCGTGCGGTGAGAACGACCCCCGGCGGGCAGCGGGTGCGCGACGCCGGCGTCGGGGCGCGGACGCGGGGCGTCGCCTGTTCGCCAGCCGAATGCGTCCTGTCCGACCGGGTCGCCGCCCGTCAGTACACCACGTGCTCGGTGTCGTACGAGCCGAGGACGCGGACCCAGCCGTCGCCGACGAGCTCCTCGACATCGCCGAGCGCCGCCTGCGCACGCTCCTCGTAGAGGCCGGCCTCGAAGTCGATGTGGAACAGGTAGTCGCCGAGGCGCTCGCCGCTCGGGCGCGACTCGATGCGCGAGAGGTTCACGTCGCGGTCGGCGAACGCCTCGAGCAGCTCCAGCAGCAGCCCCGGGTAGTTGGCGTCGGGGTAGACGACCACCGAGGTCTTCCCGCCGGCCTCGGTCCGCTCGTCGTCGCCGGCGACGACGAGGAAGCGCGTCGCGTTCGACGACTGGTCCTGGATGTCCTCGGCCAGCACCCGCAGGTCCACGCCGCCGTCGTCGGACGCCGCGTTGGCGGGGTGGCCGATGCCGGCGACCGACGGGTCCTCGCGGGCGCGCTCGACGCCGCGGGCGGTGGAGGCGACGGCCTCCCGCCGCGCGTCGGGATACTCGCGCTCCAGGTAGTCGCGACACTGCGCGAGCGCCTGCGAGTGGGAGGCGACCACCTCGAACGTCTCCGCCTGCGCGAGCAGCGCGTGGCGGATCGGGGTGACGATCTCGCGGACGACCGCCACGTCCGCCTCGGTGAGCGCGTCGAGGCTCTCGGTGACGCTCCCCTCGATGCTGTTCTCGACGGGGACGACCCCGCGGTCGTACTCCCCGCCGGCGACCGCCTCGACGATGGCGGTGACCGACTCGCGGAAGGCGACATCGTCGGCGACGGCCCGCGCGGCGCGGTGTGAGTACGTACCGGCGGGACCGAGCGTGACTGCCTGCATACCCCGCCGTGCGCCGTCGACCCCGATAAGGACACCGGGTTCGTCAGAACTTCCACACGATCGCGGTCGCCCACGATCGGGAGTCACGCGTCAAAAGCGATCGCGCAGCTCCGCCTGCAGGTCCGCCACGTCGAGGTCCTTTCGCGCGAACAGCACGAGGAGGTGGTAGACGAGGTCGGCCGATTCGGCGGTCAGCTCCTCGAGGTCGTCGTCCTTGGCCGCGAGGATGGTCTCGGTCGCCTCCTCGCCGATCTTCTCCAGCACCGCGTTCTCGCCTTTCTCGTGGGTGAACAGCGAAGCGGTGTAGGAGCCCTCGGGGAGGCGCTCCTTGCGGTCCTCGATCGTCGCGAACAGCGCGCCGAGCACCTCCTCGTCGGGAACCGTCTCCGACTCGGGTTCGATGTCATCGCCGGCCGCGGCGTCGTCGCTCACGCGTCGACCTCCGCGTCGGCGTCGGCACCGGAATTTGCGTCAGCGTCCGCGCCGGAACCTGAGTCCGCCTCGGCATCGTCGTCCGTCGGGATCGCGGCGTGCTCCTGCCCGAAGAACGCCAGGTCGTGGATCCGCGAGTCGGGCGTCAACTCGGGGTGGAACGACGTGGCGATCACCGAGCCCTGCTTGACGGCGACGGGATCGCCGTCCCACTCGGCGAGCACCTCGACGCCCTCGCCGACCTCGTCGATGACCGGAGCGCGGATGAACACCGCGGGGAACGGCTCGTCGAGCCCGGTCACCGACAGCGGCGCCTCGAAGGAGTCCGCCTGCCGGCCGAACGCGTTGCGGTCGACGCTCACGTCGAGCACGTCCAACGTCGCCACCCGGTCGTCCTTGGCGTCGCGGGAGGCGACGATGAGCCCCGCACACGTCGCCAGCAGCGGCTTGTCGCCGGCGACGTGGTCGCGGATCTCCTCGTCGATCCCCTCCTCGCGCAGCAGCCGGGAGATCGTCGTCGACTCGCCGCCCGGCATCAGCAGAACGTCGCACTCCGGGACGACGCCGGCGTCGCGGATCTCGACGACCGCCACGTCGACGCCGTGGCTCGCGGCCGCGCGGCGGACCGCGTCGGCGTGCTCGGAGACGTCGCCCTGGACGGCGATAACGCCCGCTTTCATGGGGGAGAATCGACGGGCTGCGGGTGAAAAGGTGTCGTTCGGTCGGAGCGCCGATCGGCGGTGTGTCGTCCGCGGGTGCGTCGTCCGCGGAGCCTCAGAACGCGAACCCGAGGATCAACACGAGGATCCCGAAGAGGAGCCCGAAGGCGACGACGGTCTTCGGGTCGATCCGGATCGCGTTTCGGTCCTCCGCGTCGAAGTAGCGGACGAGCCCCGCGCTGGACATCAGGCCGCCGCTGTTCTGGCCGCTGCTCATACACCGGTGATCGCGAGTCCCCCGCCTAAGCCTTTCGACCGGCGGTCGATCGCGGCCGCCGACCGGAACCGATTGCCCGGGGGAACGGCCAGTGAGTAATCCTTATGCGCGGCCCGTCGCAACGGGCGGTCGGTATGAGCGTCCGACTCAAGGACTTCTACGCGGACTGGTGTGGCCCCTGTAAGACCCAGGACCCGATCCTCGACGAGCTCGAGGAGGACTATCCCGACGTGGACTTCGAGAAGGTCGACGTCGAGGAGGAACAGGAGATCGCGAACCAGTACCAGGTGCGCTCGCTTCCCACCCTCATCGTCGAGAACGACGACGGCGTCGTCGACCGGTTCGTCGGCGTCACCCAGCGCGAGGACCTGGAGGAGGCGCTCGCGCAGGCCGGCGCGTAAGGCCCCCGCACGTCGCAGCGACGGCCCGGATCCGACTCGCAACCGTTAACACGCACGGCGCCGCTTCCCACACGTATGGCTCAATTCGACGCGGCCGAGCGCCGCACGCTCAACAAGCTCATCTGCATGCGGTGCAACGCTCGCAACCCCCAGCGCGCGGAGAACTGTCGCAAGTGCGGCTACGGGAACCTCCGCCCCAAGGCGAAGGAGCCGCGGACCGCATAACGTCGCGGGTCGCCGTCGCGCCCGCGGACACCGTCTTCTGTTTCGGCCCGCAGCGTCGCCAGCGACAGCGGCGCCGGACGCGGCTCCCCGGTCCCCGCAGCCGCCGTCGACCGCGCCCTACTCCTCCGGATACTTCGGCTCGCGGCGCTCGGCACGCGCGAGCGCCCGCTCGATCACGTCGCGCACGGAGTCGCCGCCGGGGTCGGCGTGGAACGCGTCGCCGTGGCCCGCGTACATCGACTCGACGGAGTCTGGGAGCCGATCGAGAAGCTCTCGAAGGCTCTCGACGAGGCGCTCGCGCGACTGGCCGGCCATGTCGGTTCGACCGAACGAGCCGTCGTCGAAGGCGCCGTCGTTGTACACGACCACGTCGCCGGAGAACAGCGCGGTCTCGGCGACCAGCGAGACGTGGTCGGCGGCGTGGCCGGGCGTGTAGACGACCTCGGCCGTCTCGTCGCCGATCGCGACCTCGTCGCCGTCGGCGAGCGCGTGATCGCGGCGCGGGTGGTCGCCGTACGCGTACAGCTCGGCGTCGAACGCGTCGAGCACGGCGTCCAACTCGCCCACGTGGTCGTGGTGTTGGTGGGTGAGGATCACCCGGTCGAGGTCATCGGCGTGCTCGGCCACCACGTCGACGACGCCGGGCATCGTCCCCGCGTCGACGAGCGTCGACGCCGCGCCGTCGACGAAGTACGCGTTGCAGGTGAACTCATCGGCGTCGGCCGTGACGTTGACCGCGTCCATGTCCGGGCACTGGGGAGCCGCGCGTAAAAGCCGACCTGCCGCGGCAGCGACGCGGCCGCGCGTCCGTCGGGCCGTCGTCGCGTGTTCGTCCCGTCGACCGACCTCCGCCGGCCCACAAATATTTCTGTCGGTACCGGCTACGTACACACGGTATGGGCTTCGGAAGCTACGACGAATCCGAACAGGAGAACCAGCAGCTCGATTCGGATCTCGACCAGGACACCGTCGGCGGCGGCGAGGCCGACCACGACGGCGACGTCGAGTTCGAGTTCGAAGCCTCGAACGACGAACTCCTCGACAAGCTCGAGCAGATCAAGGACTGACGGGGCTGCGTTCGTCGGACGTCACCGCATCGCGCCATCGCACTCACTCTCGCACCACCTCGTGACCTCCGGAACCCGCGCCATCGGCGTCGCCGTCTCGGCCGACGGCCGGTCGGACGCCGACCCGCCGGCGCGCGCGACGGTCGCGGCGGCGGTCGTCCGCGGGGACCGCGTGGTCGACGGACTCTCGTTCTCGACGTGTACCGTGGGCGGCAGCGACGCGACCGCCGCCGTCGTCGACTGCCTCGACCGTTTGGACCGGCCGGACGCCCGCACCGTGCTGATCGCGGGCGTCGCCCCCGCGTGGTTCAACCTGATCGACCTCCGCCGGGTGCACGAGGCGGCCGATCAGCCCGTCGTCGCGGTCTCGTTCGAGGCCAGCACGGGGCTGGAGCCGCATCTGCGCGAGCACTTCGCCGGCGAGGCACTCGACCGTCGGCTGGCCGTCTACGGGTCGCTTCCCGAGCGCGAACCGATCCGCCTCGACGGCGAGGCGACTCGCGGCGAGCGGGCGGGCGACGAGCCGGGTGACGACCCCGACCTCTGGCTTCGCTCCGTCGGCGTCGACGCCGGGACTGCCGCGCAGGTCGTCGCCGCACACACCCCGGACGGGCAGGGTCGTCCGGAGCCGCTTCGGGTCGCCCGGCTCGCGGCACGCGCCGGACGGTCGTACGTCGAGCGCCGGACGGGGACCGTGTCGGGTGGCGCGCCGGACTCGGCGCCGGACTCGGCGCCGGACGAGGCCCGAGACGGGTAAGTTTACCTCCGCGGCGGGTCGCGTTCGCGTATGAGCGAGCAGTCGCTGGACGCGGACCTGTGCGTGTCCGACTGCGAGCGCTGTCCGGCGCTCGTGGAGTCGCGATCGCGGATCGTCAACGGCACCGGCCCGACCGACGCCGACCTCGTGTTCGTCGGCGAGGCGCCGGGAGCGAACGAAGACGAGGAGGGCGAGCCGTTCGTCGGCCGCTCGGGGACGGTGCTGGACGACGCGCTGCGCGACGTCGGGCTCGCGCGCGCCGACGTTCGCATCACGAACTGCGTGCGCTGCCGGCCGCCGGACAACCGCGACCCCCACAGCGAGGAGCTGGACAACTGTCGCGGCTACCTCGCCGAGGAACTCGCGCGCGCCGACCCCGAGCTCGTCGTCACGCTCGGGAAGGTCCCCTCCCAGCACCTCCTCGGACGCTCGGTCGCCGTGACGAAGGAGGCCGGCGAGGTGTTCGACGCCCGCGTCGGCGACGCAGCGGTCCGCTTGCTGGTGTGTCTCCACCCGGCCGCGACGCTGTACGACCGGAGTCAGGCCGACGCGTTCGAGGAGACGATCCGGACGGCGGCTGAGCTTGCGGGGCTGGCGGACGGGGAGTCGGGCGGGCAATCCTCCCTGGGGGACTACTGAGCGCGTCGGCGACGCCGAGCGCTGCGGGAGCCTACGACTCGTCTTCGGTTCCCGACACGCCGGGCGTCCCGCGCCACAGCGCGCCGACCAGCAGGCCGAACACGAGCCCCGAGAGATGGCCGCCGTTCACCGCCGCGGGGGCCCCAGGGAGGTTCGTGAGGAGGTCGACCGCGACCGTGAGGACCGACGAGCCGCCGATCACAGCGGCGAGGAGGTCCAACTCGGAGAGGTCGTCCGTGCGCCCGACCGCCCGCGTCAACGCGAACCCCCCGAGCGCGTAGCCGAGCCCGCTGATCCCGTAGACGGCGACGTTCGATGCCGGACTGTACGCGAGCAGCACCGCGTAGCCGACGCCGAGCGCGAGCGTCGCCCCCGCGACCAGAAAGAGCCAGTAGCCGCCGGGGGAGAAGTGCCGCTCCTGCGGTGCGAGCACGAGCAGGACGAGCACGTTCGTGAGGAAGTGGGGGACGCCCCGGTGCAGGAACGGCGAGAGGAGGAACACCGCGTCGCCCCCTTCGAGGTACAGCA
Source organism: Halobaculum roseum (assembly GCF_019880245.1). Lineage (NCBI taxonomy): Archaea > Methanobacteriati > Methanobacteriota > Halobacteria > Halobacteriales > Haloferacaceae > Halobaculum > Halobaculum roseum. The sequence goes on along the minus strand of NZ_CP082286.1, from coordinate 2,388,345 downwards.
GCGCCGTCAGCGCCCGCACCGACGGCGCTCCCGTGGCCCACGCCGCGACCACCTGCAGGAGAAACACCGTCGACGTGAGCGCGACGACCGTCAGCGTCGTCCGCGTGCGTGCCGCACGGTACTGACGACGGAGCGTGGAGACGAACGCGCGCCAGTCGGCGGTCGAGGCCGGTCGGTCCGCTGGCTGCATCGAGCGGTGCTCGGAGACAGACGCCCTTAGCACTTCCTCGGGTCCGGCTTCGATGTGGCTGCCGCTGTCTGGGTAGCGTCGGCGAAAAGTTCGAGTTCGGTCTCGGGGGTGCGGGCGACGTTACTTTCCGCCGCGGTCGCCGCGCGACACCGACGGGCGGGTCTTCTCGGTGCCCTTGCCGCGCTGGCTCAGGCCGCGGTTGCGCTTGCCGGCGTTCGTGAGGCCGCGGAACGCGCGGCCCTTCTGGGAGTCGTCGCAGATCCAGTTGAGTTCGTCGTCGTTCTGGATCGCGGGATGTTCGGGGTCGACGAGGATCACTTCGGTCCACTTCTGGGAGCCGTCCTGGCCCACCGGGTAGGAGGCGAGCACGCGGAGGTTCGGGTACTTCCGCGAGACGCGCTCCTCGCCGATGCGCTGGATGGACTTCCGGCGACCGATGCGGTTGACGCCCTGGCGCTTCGTTCGGCGGCCGGCCTTGTGGCGCTGCTTGCGCGCGCCGCCCTTGCGGACGGAGACGCGCGCCATCACGACGCCCTGCTTGGCCTTGTAGCCGAGTTCGCGCGCCTTGTCGAGGCGGGTCGGCCGGTCGATCCGGACGATGGCGCCCTCGTCGCGCCACTCCTGCTTGCGCTGCCACTGCAGTTCCGCGAGCTTGCCCTCGTCCTGGTTCCGCCAGGCTTCCTTGATGTGGGAGTAGAAGCTTCGTGCCATTGGTGGTCTCCGCGGGCGCTTGCGATTCAACCGCGTCGGGAACCCCGAGCGGTCACATTTCGTCCCGGCGTACCGGGTGCCCACTGGCGGCCCACCTGCCAGCGAGTTACCAGTAGTTCCGGACAGGCGCTTGTAAGGGCTCCGTTTCGGCTCGTCACTGTGCGGACCGGTCACACTGCGAACCCGCTGGGACCGGCGGAGGCGACCCCCTCGTGCCTACGCTTCCGGCTCCGACCCGGCGAAGGCGCGCACCGACTCGAACTCGCCGTCGACGATCGCGTCGGCGACCGCGTCGGCGTCGACGTCGGGCGTCTCGCTCGGGTACTTCCGGCCGAAGTAGCTCACGATGTTGCCCACGTCGCGCGCGAGCAGTTCGTCGGCGTTCTCGTGGTCCGTCTCGACCGACTGGGGCCAGTCGAAGATCACGATCCCGTCGTCGCTGACGGCGACGTTGTACTCGGAGATGTCGGCGTGGACGTAGCCCGCGCGGTAGGCCAGATCCATCTCCCGGAGCACCAGATCGAGCACCCCCACCGCCTGCTCGGATCGGAGCTTCGCGTTCGCCAGCTCCGGGCCGGGGAGCTTCTCCATCACGATCGCGTGGCGGTTGTGGTCGATCGGCCGGGGAACCGACACCTGGGGGTACAGGTCCTCCAGCGCGCCGTACTCGCGCTCGGCGGCCTTGCGCGCGGTGTACTGCCAGGAGACGTGGTTGTTGTCGGCGGTGTAGTCGCGCTCCTTGTTCACTTCGCGGAAGTTCGTGTACCCCTCGCGGTGGAACTTCAGCGCCATCGGGCGGTACGTCTCCACCTCGTACACGTCGCTTTCCTTGCCGACGCCCAGGGACGACCCCATCCCCGTGACCGTCTCGCGCTCCGCGAACGTGTGCAGCGCCAGCGCGTCGTACCCCTCGAAGGTGAGCTGGTACCCCTCGTACTGGATCGTCTTGCGCCGGATGAGGTCGCGATCGGCACACCGGTCGATCCGGTACTCGGCGTTCTCCTCGGAGAGCCCGGCGTACTCCGGGATCTTCTCGACGTTGACCCACTCCGAGAAGCGCATGCCCTGCTCGACGCCCGAGAGGAGATAGAAGTCCTCGGGCTCGAGTTCGGCCATCGTCTCGGCGACGTTTCCGACCATTACCCGTGTGTCGTCGCCGCGAGGTGAAAAGGGGTTCGCGGCGATCCTGAGCGGCGGGTGTGCACGGGATCGTCGGTGTGAGGTCGGACCGGAACGGTTCGAAAGCCCCCGCGACGCTCGGGTCGGTGCGGCCGCTGCGCTCCCTGGCTCGCTCCCATCAGGTCGCTCCCCTGCGGTGCTTGTCGGTCCGCGCCTTCCCCGAGCGTCGCGGCCCCTTTCAGTCCCACCCGGCGGCTGTCCCGTCGAGCGTCGCGGCCGTCTGCTCGGTGTGCGCGCGAACCGGGGCCGCCCGGCGCGGACGACCGGCGGCTCTTTCACTCGCGGCGACGGATCGCGGGTATGAGCGACACGGACGCCGACGCCGACGCCGACGCGGGGACGGGCGACGGCGCCGCCGGCCCACTCGCCGACCGCGAGTGGCGGCTGATCCGCGAGGAGGCGCGCCCCGGTCCGCTGAACATGGCGCTCGACGAGGTCGCCGCCGAGACCGCCGCCGACGGCGGCCCGCGGACGGTCCGCGTGTACCGCTGGGAGCCCTCCTGTCTCTCGATGGGGTACGCCCAGGACCCCGAGTCGGTCGACTGGGACCACTGCGCCGACGCGGGCGTCGACGTGACGCGCCGCCAGACCGGCGGCGGGGGCATCTACCACGACCGCGACGGCGACATCTCCTACTCGATCACGGCGCCCGCCGAGGAGCTGCCCGGGAAGTTGCTCGACGCCTACCACCTGCTGTGTGAGCCGGTGCTGTCCGCCTTCCGGGCCCTCGGCGTCGACGCCGACTACGCCGACGAGGAGCGCCCCGCGATCTATCGGCCCGCCTGCTACCTCCGGGGGCTCCACCCGGCCCACGACGTGTGCGCCGACGGCGGCGCCGGCCGGAAGCTCTCGGGCAACGCCCAGTACCGACGCGACGAGAGCGTCATCCAGCACGGCTCGGTGACGTTCGACGCGAAGCCCCGCGAGCACCTGGCGGTCTTCCGCGACCACGGCGTGGGCGAGGAGCGGTTCGCCGAGCGCGTCGGCGGGATCACGGACTACGCGGACGCGACGCGGGGGGACGCCGTCGCCGCCTTCGAGGAGTCGCTGGCGGGGTGGGCCGACGCCGAGGCGGGCGAATGGACCGACGCGGAACTGGCGCGGGCGGAGGAGATCGCCGACGAGAAGTACCGATCGGACGACTGGGTGCGCGAGCGGCCCGGGAGTCGCTGACGGCGGCGCCGACGGCGAGCACCCGGTCGGGTCAGAAGCCGAACGTCTCGGGCTCGTCGCCCAGTTCCGCCCGCACCGCCTCGTGGAGTTCCGCGACGGGCGGCGTGTCGCGCGTCGGGTCGAGCCAGTGCTCGCCGAGCCAACGGTAGCGGATCTCGCCGTCCTCGTCGATGAGGAAACACGAGCGGCGCGAGCGGCGGAACACCCCGAACGTCCGGTAGGCGACGCCGAACGTCTCCGAGATCGCGAGGTCGGTGTCGGCGTACAGCGGGAAGCCCAGATCCAGGCGGTCGATGAACTGGCGATGCAGGCGCGGGCCGGACTTCGAGACGCCGACGACGTTCACCTCCTCGCCGGAGGCGAACCAGTCGAAGTCGCGGAAGGCGCACCACTCCTCGATGCAGTCGGGGCTGAAGTCGACGGTGTAGAAACTGAGGAGGACGGGCCTGTCGAGCAACTCCGAGAGCGACGCCTCCCGCGTCTCCCCCTCGGGAGTGACGAGCGTCGCGGTGAACTCGGGGGCGGGATCCCCCACGTCGAGCGGGTCGCTCGGCCGATCCTCGGGATCCGACCGTGGCATGTAGCGGTCCGGACGGCGGTCACGTCAATAAGCGTGCGGTCCCCGCTGTCGGGGGTGATAATCGAGCGCGACGGGCGGGGTCGCGGGCGGCGTCGGCTCCCGTTACAGCTCCGCGGGGTTCGCCATCCCCTCCTTGACGCCGACGCGGACGAGCGCGACGTTCACCGGGTACGCGGCGAGGTAGCCGATCGACAGCGAGAACGCCAGCGCGCCCCAGAACAGGAGGTCGCCGACGTGCGCGTCGGCCGCGAGCAGGAGGTCCGTGCCGATCGCGACCACCTCCATCACCGTGATCGACGGCGTCTCGCTGTAGAACGCGTCGGCGACAGCCTCGCGGAGTCCCACGCCCTCCTGCATCAGGGGTCCGACCGTCAACGAGAAGCCGAACAGGTACGCGAACCCGAACGTCGCCGCCGCGACCCAGCCGACCGCCAGTCCGAGCAGCCCCTGTGCCAGCAGGATACCCGTCACCTCGCCGGCGCCGCAGCCGGAGTAGCAGTGGGCCGTCGACCGGAAGCCGCGTCGCGCGAGCGAATCGCGCGGGATCTGCGTACGGCCGGCGTACCAGTACACCGCCAGCCCGAACGGCCCGGAGTACAGCACCGTCAGCGTCCAGACGCCCCGCATCAGCGACGGGATCGACTCGTTGCGCTCGCGGAGGTCCCACAGCAGCACCGCCGTCGAGACCGCGACGACGACGGCCCACGCACCCATCACGTGCGGGTCCGACAGCGGGGGAACGAGCAGCTCGCGGGCGGGCTCGAACGCGCGTTCGAGGCGGCTGACGACCGTGTCGACCTGCATGGCGTGTGCCCGTCGGCTAGGCCGTTGGGACGGAAAGGGGCGGTGGCCGCGTGGTCGCTGGCGACGACGGGGGACCCCCGGAGGTCCGCCGCGACGCGGCGGCCGCTTCCGAAGCCGCTTTGCCCCCCGCCTCGTGACCGGAGGGTATGAGCGCAGACAGCGACCCGACGCTGCGCGTCGGGGCACACGAGTCCATCGCCGGCGGCACGTACAACGCGGTCGACGCGCTGGTCGACGACGGCGGCAACTGCGGCCAGATCTTCACCCACTCCCCGCAGGTGTGGCAGGACCCGAACATCGACGACGACGAGGCCGAGCGGTTCCGCGCCGCCAGCGACGACCACGGCGTCGGCCCGTGGGTGATCCACTCGTCGTACCTCGTGAACCTCTGCACGCCGAAGGACGACCTCCGCGAGAAGTCCGTCGACTCGATGCAAAAGGAGGTCGACGCCGCCGACAAGCTGGGCATCCCGTACGTGAACGTCCACCTGGGCGCCCACACCGGCGCCGGAGTCGAGCAGGGCCTCGACAACGCAGCCAGCGCGCTGGACGAACTCGACATCCCGGACGGCGTGACCGTCCTCGTCGAATCGGACGCCGGCTCGGGCACGAAGCTCGGCGGCGACTTCGAGCACCTCGCGGCGGTGCTGGAGCGCTCCGAGCAGGACCTCGACATCTGTCTCGACACCGCCCACGCGTTCGCCGCGGGCTACGACCTCTCGACGGCCGAGGGCGTCGAGGAGACGATCGCCGAGCTCGACGAGGTCGTCGGGCTGGAGCACCTCCGGTGTGTCCACCTCAACGACTCCAAACACGAGTGCGGGACGAACAAGGACGAGCACGCCCACGTCGGCGAGGGGCTCATCGGCGAGGAGGGCATGCGCGCGTTCGTCAACCACGATGACCTGCGCGACGTGCCGCTCGTGCTGGAGACGCCGACGGAGGACGGCAAGTCCTTCGCGTGGAACATCCAGCGCGTGAAGGAACTGCGGAAGTAACCGCGCCCGCGCTCCCGGTACCGCCTCGGCGACAGTGCCCGCGAGCCCGCCGGATCCGATGACACGAAGTCCCCGCTCCCTGATCGCGCAGTTCGCTCTCTGGACCGCCGGCGCCGTCGGAGTGCAACTGGTCCTCGGCGTCTCGTGGGGGTCGCCAGCGAGCGCGCTCGACCCGCCGGCGCTCGCGGACGCCGCGCTCGTCGGCACCTGCGTCGCCGCCGGCGCCCTCGCGGCGTCGCCGCTGTCCGTCTACGGCCGGGACATCGTCGGGGTGCTCGTCGGCATCGCCCTCCTCACCCTGCTGTCGACGGCCGCGTTCGGCGCCGACGCGTCGACGGTGAACGAGGTCGTCTCGCTCGCCGGGGGCTACGGCGTGTTCGTCGCCCTCGCGTACACGGTCGGGTGGGCCCTCGACGGCGTCGTCCGCCGGGGCGTCGTCGTCGAGGACGGCGCGGCGACCTTCGCCGGGGATCGGTAGCCGTCCCCGGCGACGGATCGCGCCACGACGGCCGAGAGTCGGCCATCCGTGCGGGCCACCCGGAGGTTGATACCGCGGGACACGGAGCCTCTCGCATGGCACCGCCGAACGCCGACCTCGACTCGACGGCCTCCGACGACGCGCCCGACGCGTATCGGGACTTGATGGACAGATACGCCCGCATCTCGCACCTCGAAAGCGGCAGCGGCGTCCTCTACTGGGACCAGCAGGTGACGATGCCGACCGGCGGCACCGCCGCCCGCGGGAAGCAGCTCGCGGCGCTGTCGGCGACGACCCACGAGAAGCTCACGGGCGAGGGGATCGCCGACGCGCTCGATGCGGCCGAGGACGCCGGTCTCGACGGCGATCGCACGGCGAACGTCCGCGAGATCCGCCGGCGCCACGAGCGCAACCGCAGCGTCCCCGAGGAGCTGGTGGAGGAGCTGACCGAGCAACAGTCCGCCAGCCAGCAGGTGTGGAAGGAGGCGAAGGCCGACGACGACTTCGACCGCTTCGCGCCGACGCTGGAGACGCTGCGGGACCTCCACGTCGAGCGGGCCGAGGCGATCGACCCCGACCGCCCGGCCTACGAGGTCATGTACGAGGACGGCGAGCCGTACCTCCCGCTGGAGCGGCTGGAGGAGGTCTTCGAGGAACTGAAGGCGGGGCTCGTCCCGCTCATCGAGGAGATCGAGGCCGCCGACGTCGACCTCGCGTCGCCGTTCGTCGCGGCGGGCCCCTACGACGACGCGACACAGCGCGACCTGTCGGAATCCGTGCTCGACCTGCTGAACTACCCCGACGACCGCGGCCGACTGGACGTGTCCGCGCACCCGTTCACCTCCGGCAACCAGTTCGACGCCCGCATCACGACGCGGTTCAAGCCCGAGGACCCGATGGACGCGTTCACCGCCACCGTCCACGAGTTCGGCCACGCGAGCTACGAGCTGGGGCTGCCGGACGGCCGCTTCGGCGAGCCGCTGGGGGCCTCGCTCTCGTCGGGCGTCCACGAGAGCCAGTCGCGGTTCTGGGAGAACCACGTCGCGCGCACCGAGCCGTTCTGGGAGGGGTTCGTCGACGAGGCGAACGACCACCTCGGCACCGACGCCACCGCGCGGGAGGCGTACGAGGCGGTGAACCAGATCTACCCGGAGAATCTTATCCGCGTGGAAGCGGACGAGCTCACCTACCACCTGCACATCATCCTCCGGTGTGAGATCGACCGCGCGTTCGTCGAGGGCGATGTCTCCGTCGAGGAGATCCCGGCCGTCTGGAACGAGAAGATGGACGACTACCTCGGCGTCGTGCCCGACACCGACGCCGACGGCTGTCTGCAGGACATCCACTGGAGCAGCCGCTTCGCCGCGTTCCAGGGGTACACAATCGGCTCGGTGCTGGCGGCACAGCTCGATCACGCGATGCGCGAGGACCTGGGCGACGTGGACGCGCTGATCCGCGAGGGCGACCTCCAGCCGCTGTGGGAGTGGATGACCGAACACGTCCACCGCCACGGCCGCCGGTATCCGACCGACGAACTCGTCGAGGTCGCCACCGGCGAGCCGCTGACGGCCGAGTACTTCCTCGACTACGTGGAGGAGAAGTTCGGCGAACTGTACGATCTCTGAGCGACGATCGCCCACCGACGATCGCCGAGAGACGAACGCCGTGAGACGGCCCCCGAGGACGAACCGAACGCGGCCCGCGTCCGAACCGCGATCCGACTACTCCGCGGCCGGTGGGGACGCTCTCCCGTCGCCGTCTGCCGATTTCACGAACGAGAGAGTCGCCACAAGCTATATCACCCGCCATGGTATAGCGTACCATGTATGGCGTCGGCACCGAGCCCCGATGGCGACCTGTTCGACGAGTTCCTGACCAGTCGCGGCCACGACGTGGAGACGGCCCGATGGGAGGAGTCGTATAACAAGAAACAGTGTCCCGACTGTGGCGGCCTTCACGACGGCGACGCGTCCGAGTGCTCGGTGTGCGGCTGGCGACCGGAGGCGGTGAACTGACCGGCTGACGACCGACCGATCCGCGCGCTCGTCGCCGCCCGCTCGCGGCGCGAGCGCGTCGAGACGACCTTCTCCGTTCCGAACACGTCCGTCCGCGAGCGCGAGCCACGGCGCTTATGAGTCGTGGACGAGAGGACACGGTAATGAGCGACCCGACGGTGACCCGCCTGTTCGGTGGCCCGGGCAGCGGGAAGACGACCGCGCTCCTCGACCGCGTCGAGGGGCTCATCGACGAGGGCGCGGACATCCGTGACATCCTCGTCGTCTCGTACACGCGCGCGGCGGCATCCGAGGTGCGCGAGCGCCTCGCCGAACGTCTCGACACCACCCCGCGTCACCTGCAGGGGAACGTCGCGACGATGCACGCGAAGGCGTACGAGCTGTTGAACCTCTCCCGGGGCGACGTGGTCGGCGAGGACGACAAGGAGGCGTTCTGCGACGACTACGGCGTCGAGTACGAGGACGAGTACTCAGGCGGCGGCCGCCGAACCGCGCGGTCGACGACGCTCGGCAACAAGGTGATCGCCACCTCGCAGTGGCTCCAGCGCACCAAGCGTGACGTGGCCGACTGGTACGACGTGCCGTTCCAGTGGGACGTCGAGGAGGTCCGGCTCCCGCCGGAGATCGACCCGAACGCCCAGGAGGGGAACAAGTACACCCCGACGTGGCCCGGCGACGACGACCGCCTCGACGTGCCGGAGGCGATCCGGGCGTGGCGCGCCTACAAGGGCGACAACGGGCTGGTCGGGTTCGCCGACATGCTCGAACGGGTGAAACAGCGCTCGCTGCTCCCCAGCGTCGACCACCTCGTGATCGACGAGTTCCAGGACATCACCACGCTGCAGTACGAGGTGTTCGAGGAGTGGAAGCCGCACATGGACTCGTGTCTCATCGCCGGCGACGACGACCAGGTCGTGTACGCCTGGCAGGGCGCCGACCCCGCGCTCTTGCTCGACACCGAGGTCGACGAGGACGAGGTGCTGCCGAACTCCTACCGCCTCCCCTCGAACATCCTCAACGTCGTCAACACGGAGATCCGCCACATCGACAAGCGCCAGGAGAAGGACCTCAAGCCGCGCAAGGAGGGCGGCGCGGTGGAGGCGGTCGACTCCCCGTCGATGCTCGACCTCGTGCGGAACGTCCGCCACACCGTCCAGAGCACGGACGACGAGACGGTGATGGTGCTGTTCCGCGCGCGCTATCAGATGTTCGACTTCATCGACGAGTTCATCTCCGAGGGGATCCCGTTCTCGTGTCTCACCGACCAGCGGATGTGGACCGACCGGCTCACCGACTACGTCCGGGCGGTCGAGGCCGTCGACAAGGGCGAGGCGCTGACGGCGCTGCAGGCCCGTCGCCTCGCGGACATCCTCCAGGACTCGGCGTTCGGGAGCAACGACCGCGACGAGCTGTACGACTTCCTCGACGAGGTCGATGAGACCGCCGAGGAGGACGACCTCGCGGAGATCCCGCTGTCGCCGGAGGACGTGAAGGAGTACGTCCCGTTCATGCCCGACGGACCGTCCGCCGGGGACATGGCCCGCAAGATCACCAGCTTCCAGCGGAAGTCGGTGAAGGCGTACTTCGCGGGCGGGTACGCCGGCGAGGACCCCGACCGGGTTCGCCTCGGCACGATCCACTCCGCGAAGGGTCGCGAGGCCGACCACGTGTTCGTCAACACCGACCTCACCGAGAAGGTCGTCGAACAGATGGCCGCCCAGGCCGACCAGCAGGGGCTCGACGTGACCGGCCGCGACGGCGAGGAGTTCACCAAGTCCACCAGCCCGGTGCCGGTGCTCACGGACAACGAGCGCCGGGTCTTCTATGTCGGCATGTCTCGCGCGCGCGAGCGGCTCGTCCTCATGCAGAACCTCGTCACCGGCGCGCCGACGCTGCCGATCTCGGTGGTCCTCCACAACGAGATCCGCGAGGGCGACCCCCAGGAGATCGTCGACGAGATCGTCGAGACGGTCGAGGCGCCCGACCCCGAAGTCGAGGCGTAGATGCCCCCGCAGCGAGACGGCGATACCGACGGTGACGACGCCGCCGGCGACGACGCGCTCGACACGAGCTACGCGCCGCTCGCGACCGAACTCGCCGACCGCGACGCCGCGGGGTTCGTCGCCGTCGGCGACCGCTTCGACGACGACCTCCGGTGGCTCACGCGCGTTTCGGGCCCGGATCGCGACTACGCGTTCGTGGCGACGCCCGCGAGCGGCGGCGACGGCGACTCGGAGGCGGACGGGTACCCCAACGGCGTCCACACGGCGCTGTGCGCGCCGGCGCTGTTCGACGAGCAGGCGCGCCGGGAGTTCCCCGGCGACGAGGTCCGCGTCGGCGACCAGGCGGATCCGGCCGGCGTCCGCGCGGCCGCCGCGCTCGACGACCGCGGCGCCGACGCCGGCTCCGTGCTCGTTCCGCAGGGGATCCCCCACGACGCCGTCGTGTATCTCGAACGGGCCGGCTACGAGGTCACCTCGACCGACGCCGTCGCCCGCGCCCGCGAGACGAAGACCGACGCCGAGATCGATCGCCTGCGGCGCGTCCAGCGCGCGGCGATCCGCGGGATCGCACGGGCCGAGGAGATCCTCGCCGAAGCGACCGTCGACGCCGACGCGGTCCGCTGGAACGGCGGCGTGCTCTCGACCGAGCGCCTCCGCCGGCAGCTGAACGAGACCCTCGCGGCCCATGGCGTCCGAGACGCCGGGAACACGGTTATCGGCGCGGGCGCGACCGCCGCCGACCTCCACTACACCGGCACCGACGTGATCCGACCGGGCGAGACGGTGCTGCTCGACGTGTCGCCCCGGGGGCCCGACGGCTACTACGGCGACGTGACGCGCACCTTCGCCGTCGACCCCGACGGCGGCTGGGAGCGCCGGGCGTACCTCGCCGTCGAGCGCGCCCGGGAGGCAGCCCTCGACGAGGTCGCCGCCGGCGTCCCGGCCTCGACCGTCCACGGGGAGGCCGCCGCCGAACTCGCGGCCCACGGCTTCCGCGTCGATTCCGACGAGGTCGGGTTCACCCACTCGACGGGCCACGGCGTCGGCGTCTCCCTCCACGAGGGGCCGTCGCTGGGGGGCGACGACGAACTCGAAGCTGGCAACGTGGTCACGATCGAGCCGGGCGTGTACGATCCCGAGGAGGGCGGAGTCAGGCTGGAGGACCTGATCGTCGTCACCGACGACGGCTTCGAGTTCCTCGGCGAGTACCCGTTCTCGCTGGTTCCGAAGCGCCGCGAGTAGTCGGGCAGGCTACCGGTCGCCGTCGCCGTCGGACCCCTCGGGCGTGTCGACCACGGCGTCGACGGCCGTCTCCGCCGCCTTCGCCGGCACGTCGTCGGGGCTCGTGAGCCGGCGGGGCAACACGACCATCAGGACCGCGATCAGAACGGTCACCGCGCCGAACAGCGTGCCCCCGTCGAGGATCGTCTGAACGCCGTAGACTGCGACCGGGAGCGCGAAGATCAGCGTCGCCGCGAGTCCGACCTGTTCGAGGATGCCGAGCGCCACGCTCGCCGGTAGACCGGCGGACGTTGAAACCCTGTCGCCCGCGCTCCAGTCGGGATAGATCGCGAGGAGTCACTCGCCGGCGTCCGAGGCGACCGCCGCGGGGAGCCGCTCGGGGTCCTCGACCGATAACCCCGTCGTGACGAGCAGCCGGAGGCCGCGGGCGACGCTCATATCGATCTCCGCGTAGTCGTCCGGGTGCATCATCGCCAGCTTTCCGGCGGTGGGGTTCGGGCTGTGCGGGAAGAAGACGGTCATCAGCTCCTCGCCGGCCGTCCGGCGAACGCTGCGGGGGGCGGGGTTCGTGACGAAGCCGATCGACCACGTGCCGTCGCGGGGGAATTCCGCGACGACGACGCGGTCGAAGCCGTCGCCCGGCGACGCCAGCGACTCGCTCACCTGTCGGACGCCGAAGTACACCGCCCGGACGACCGGGAGGAGCCGGACGCCGCGCTCGAAGCCTCCGAACAGCCGCCGGCCCGCCTCGTGGGAGGCGACGAACCCGACGACGGTGATCCCGAGCGCGATGAGCACGACCGCGAGCGCCGTCGCCACCGCCTCGTTGCCGACCAGCGCCGCCAGCCCCGTCCCGCGGACGGTCGGCGCCAGCGTCCCCGAGAGCCGGTCGACCGCCAGATCGAGCAGGAACAGCGTCACCGCCAACGGGAGCACGACGAACAGCCCCGCCACGAAGCTCGACCGAAGCCGCGCGATCGCGTCCATACCGGCCGACGGGTCGGGGGCCGACTTAACTCCTCGCGTCACGCTATCGGAACGCTTTCCGTTTGCGGGACACTCGGATCTGGTATGTTCACCGGAATCGTGGAGACCGCCGGCGAGGTCGTCGGGCGCGAGGAGACGCCCGACGGGCTCCGCCTGCGCGTCGCCGCCGAGGGGCTCGACGACCTCCACCACGGCCAGTCGATCGCCGTCAGCGGCGTCTGTCTCACCGTCGAGGAGTTCGGCGCGGTCGACGCCGCGGGGACCGGGGACGGCGACGCCGGCGACCGCTCGTGGTTCTCCGTGTTCCTCGCGGCCGAGACGGTCGCGAAGACGTACCTCGACGACCTGCGCGAGGGCGACGCGGTCAACGTCGAGCGCGCGCTCGCGGCCGACGGCCGCTTCGACGGCCACGTCGTGCAGGGCCACGTCGACACGACCGCCGAGATCACCGGCATCGAGCGCGTCGGCGAGGACTGGCGCTTCACGTTCTCGATCCCGGAGGGGTTCGGCCGCTACATCGTCGACAAGGGGTCGGTGGCGCTCGACGGCATCTCGCTCACGGTCGCCGAGAAGCGCGGCGACGAGTTCGACGTGGCGATCATCCCGACCACGTACGAGCTGACGACGCTCTCGGAGAAGGCGGTCGGCGACCCGGTGCACGTCGAGGTGGACGTGGTCGCGAAGTACGTGGAGAACATGCTGGAGGGGTACGCCGAGTCGCTGTCGGAGGAGCCGCCGACGCCGTCCGCGGACGACTGAGGCCGACATTCTACGGATGTCGCGTGCCGGCGGGCCTGTGTGCCCGCCGGGAGCGCGCGAGGGATGAGGGAGGAGCGGGTGCGAAGCGAGCGCGACGACCGAATCGGCTGGGGAGGTCGTGGCTGCGGTGCGGTCGCGGCGGGCGGGACTGAAAGGGGCCGGTTCGCTCGTGAGCCGAGGCGACGCAAGCACCGCAGGCCGAAGGCCGAGGAGCGCAGCGAGACGCAGGCCACGAGCGAACCGGGGGCTTTCGCGGTCTTCACTACGGTGTCAGTACCAACAGCGGTACCGGACCATCTCGTGGCGGGTTACCAAGTCTAAAGAGCCAGGACAGGGATTTGAACGCGGTCGTTCCGCTCGCTTCGCTCGCTTCACTCCCTGCTCAAATCCCTGCACGCGGGTTTCACGGAGCCACGGCTCGCTCCGCTCGCCGTGTGGCTCCGTCAGAAGACGCCAGGACAGGGATTTGAACCACGCCGAGACGGTCCTGCTCGCTCGCGTTGCTCGCTGCGCAGGCTGCGACTCGTCTACTTCAAATCCCCGTCGGAAGGGCACACACGGGTCGACGGCTCACTCGCTACGCTCGTTCGCGTTGTCGACCCGAGAAGTACGCCAGGACAGGGATTTGAACTCCTGAAGACGGTCGCCTCGCGTCGACCTCACTCCGTTCGGTCGCGCTCGGCGCTGCGACTTCCGTGTTCAAATCCCTGTCGTACAGGTCGTTCGCGCTCGCTGTGTCGCTCGCACACGCTACGCGGTGCTCGCGTGTGTTGCTCGCGCGAAAAACGACGCCAGGACAGGGATTTGAACCCTGGATCCCATAGGGGAACACGCTTTCCAGGCGTGCGCCTTACCACTCGGCCATCCTGGCTCGCACTGATCCTACCCCGCTGCGAGTTTTAAGCCTGTCCCTTCCGCGTCAGTCGATGCTCCAGACCGTACGACGCCGCGGCGACGACCGCGCCCACGACCGCCGCGAGCGCGAACAGCGCGGCGAACCCGAACGGCAGTCCCGGGCCGACCAGCACCAGCGCCTGCCCGCCGACGAGCACGACCAACAGGCCGATGGCGCCCCACAGCAGCGCCGACTTCTCGCGGGACACCGCCTACGACACGTCGACGACCGCCTCGATCTCGACGCCGACGCCCTTCGGGAGCGCGCCCGCCTGCACCGCCGAGCGCGCCGGCGGCTCCGACTCGAAGTAGGTGGCGTACGTCTCGTTCATCTCCTCGAAGTCGTCGATGTCCGCGAGGAACACCGTCGTCTTCAACACGTCCGAGGCGTCGCCCCCCGCCTCCTCGACGATCGCGAGGAGGTTGTCGAGCGCGAGCTCGGTCTGCTCGGCGATCGGGGCGTCCTCCTGCAACTCGCCGTCGGGCGTGAGGGGGATCTGCCCCGCCGTGAACAGGAGGTCGCCGTTCGTCGTCGCCTGGCTGTACGCGCCGACCGCCGCCGGCGCCTCGTCGGTGGAGACGATTTCCTTCATATCCGGGGGTCCGACCGGCCGGCGCATAAATCGCGGGGGAGTCGGTCGACGCGGTGGGGGCCCACGCCCCTCGCCGCGGCGACGGTGTCGCCTCAGGTTTCGACCTCGACCTCGTAGCCCGCCTCCTCCAGCGCGGCGACGACCTCGGCGGCGTGATCGTGGCCGTGGGTCTCCAACTCGATCTCTAAGTCCGCGGCGTCGACGGCGATGTCGCGGGAGGTGCGGTCGTGGCTCAGCGCGTAGACGTTCGCGTCCTCGCGGGCGATGATGCTCGCGACGCGCTCCAGCTCCCCGGGGCGGTCCTTCAGCTCCAGGGAGATCTTCAGGTAGCGACCCATCCGCACGAGCCCGCGGAGGATCACCGTGATCAGCGTGTTCATGTCGATGTTCCCGCCGCACAGCGCCGGGACGATCGTCTCCCCCTCCTCGTACTCGAACTTCTCCTCCAGCACCGCCGCCAGCGCCACCGCGCCCGCGCCCTCGACGACCGTCTTCGAGCGTTCCAGCAGGAGCGTGAGCGCCTCGGCGATCTCCTCGTCGTCGACGGTGACGACCTCGTCGACGCGCTCGCGGATGTACGGGAACGTGTGCTCGCCCACCTCCCGCACCGCGATCCCGTCGGCGACGGTGTCGACGCCCTCCAGTTCGACCCGCTCGCCCTCGCGCACCGACCGCGCCGCCGAGTCGGCGCCGGCGGCCTGGACGCCGACGACGCGCACGTCGTCGAGCGCGCCCTTCAGCGCCGTCGCGACGCCGGCGATCAGCCCGCCCCCGCCGATGGGGACGACCACCGTGTCGACCTCGGGGCACTGCTCGGCGATCTCTAAGCCGATCGTCCCTTGGCCGGCCATCACCAGCTCGTCCTCGAAGGCGTGGAGGTACACCTTGTCCTCCTCGCGCTCGATCTCGTGGGCGTGCGCCTGCGCCTCGTCGTAGTCGATGCCGTGGAGGACGACGTCGCCGCCGTAGCGTTTGGTCGCCTCGACCTTCGAGACCGGGGCGTACTTCGGCATCACGATGGTGGAGTCGACGCCCGCCCGCGTCGCCGCGAGCGCGACCCCCTGGGCGTGGTTGCCGGCGCTCGCGGTGACGACGCCCCGCTCGCGCTCCTCCTCGGTGAGCGCGGCGATGCGGTTCATCGCGCCGCGGATCTTGAACGCGCCGGTGCGCTGGGTGTTCTCCAGTTTCAGGCGAACGTCCGCCCCGGTCAGCTCCGAGAAGCTGAACGAGCGGTTCAGCGGCGTCCGTACGGCGACCTGGTCGACGTGCTCGCGGGCGGCGAGCACGTCCTCGTAGCTGAGCATACCCCGGCTTCGCCGGTCGCCGGTGTATCGGTTGTGATCGCCGCAGTCGACCGATCGGCGGCGGCGCCCGGAACACGACCGACCGATCAGATCGGCGTGCGTGCGAGCCGACGGCTCGCGGACGAAAAGTGGGGAAAGAGGGGGAATGCACGCGTGCGACGTGCAACAGCAGACAGGCACCCCGAGTATATAAAAGTAAGTCACGCGGAGTGAAAGTGAAATCGTGGGACAGCGGCCTCCTCTCGCCGGCGTCAGACGCTTGTCCGCCCACCGTCGCGCGCTTCAACCTTGCGGCTGAACTCGAACCGTGACGCCGCGTTCGCGGACCGTCCGCGCCACCCGCGCCTCGAAGGGTCCCGAGCCCGGCCAGGACGCCGGCGCGTCGAGCCGCTCGGGGTCGCCGACGTACACCGCGGCCTCGCCCCGGCGCTCGCCGTCGGGACCGACCAGCGGAACGGACACCCGGACGTACAGGCCGTCGTCGACCCGCTCGTAGGCGTCGAGCGCCTCGATCCCGTCGGTCCGGAGGAGTCGGCCGCCGACCGCGGCGTCGACGCCGATGCCGTCGATACCGTCGTCGGTCCCGTCCCCGGCGTCCCCGTCCTCGACGGGCGGCGCGAGCGTCGGGTATCGGCCCTCGACGACACGCAGGCCCTCCAGTCTCGCGGCGCCGACGAACGCGAACGAGTCGAGCACCTCGCGCACCCGGTCGGGCTCGGTCAACGTTCCGTACACGAACACGTCCATGGAGGCCACAGCCCGCCCGCGGGCTTGGCTGTTGGGGCGAGCGCGTCCGGCCGTGCCGCTTCCGGAACCGCCAAACCGCGGCCGTTCGAGGGCCCGATATGAACCGCGAGCGTCTGCTCGGCGTCTGGCGCCGCGTGCTCGCGCTCGCGTGGCCCGTCATGGCCGAGCAGACGTTCCGCACGGCGATGCGGACGACCGACATCATCGTCACCGCGCAGTTCTCGCCGGCGGCGGTCGTCGCCATCGGCCTCGCCGACCTGTACGCCCGGTTCCCGCTGCGCATCGGGCTCGGCCTCGGCGGCGGCGCGATCGCCCTCTCCAGCCAGGACACCGGCGCCGCCGCCGACGCCAACCGCGACGAGGCCGTGACACAGGCCGTCCTGATGGGCCTGCTCGCGGGTGTTCCCTTCGTGTTCATCGGCCTGTTGTTCGGCGAGCCGATCATCGCGCTGCTGGGCGCCGACGCGAACACCGCCGCGCTCGGGGGGACGTACCTCGCCATCGTGTTCGCCACCGCGCCCGCGCGCCACGTCGCGCTGATAGGGGCGCGCTCGCTGCAGGGCACCGGCGACACGCGCACGCCGATGTACGTGAACGTTCTCGCGAACGCGCTCAACATCACGGGATCGTTCGTCCTCGGGCTCGGCCTGCTGGGGGCGCCCCGGCTCGACATCGTCGGCGTCGGGGTCGCCACGGCCGGCGCGAACGTGCTCACCGCCGCGCTCCTGTTGGCGGCGATGGCGACCTCGTGGGCGGACGCGAGCCTCGTGCGCCCGCGCGACGGGGTCATCGCCAAACAGCTCGTTCGCGTCTCGGCGCCGCGGGTGCTGGAGGGCTTCTCCGCGACGATCGCCGAGTTCCCGTTCAACGCCCTGCTGCTCGGGTTCGGCACGGAGGTCAACGCGGGCTTCCAGATCGGCCGCCGGATGTACCAGCAGGTGACCGGCCCGCTCTCGCGCGGCTACAACGTCGCCGCCAGCGTCGTCGTCGGGCAGTCGCTCGGCGACGGCGACGCGGCGGGCGCCCGATACAACGGCTACGCCGTGACCGGACTGGGGCTCGCGACCGTCGGCGTCATCGGCCTCCTCCTGGTCGCGCTCGCGCCCGCGTTCGTCTCGGTGTTCACCGACGACGCCGGGACGGTCCCGCACGCGGTCGCGTTCGCGCGGGTGTACGGCGCCACCGCCGCGTTCCTCGTCGCCTTCACCGTGCTCTCGGGGGCGCTGCAGGGCGCCAGCGAGACGCGCGTTCCCCTCGTGGGACGGCTCGTCGGCACCTTCGGCTTCCTGCTGGGCACGACGTATCTCGTCGGCGAGGTGCTCGGCTTCGGCGCCCGTGGCGCGTACCTCGCGGTCGGCCTCCAGTATGTCTGCATGGCCGCCGTCGTCCTCTGGGGCTTCCGCTACACCGGGTGGGCGTCGCGGGCGGCGGAGATGATGGCCGAACGCGGGAGCGCCGACGCCGACGACGTGGACGGCGTGGAGGACGCTGACGGCGCGTGACGGCCGCGTCGCTCGGGAACTGCGTGTCCGAAAAGACGGTCCGTCCGCGGTCGGAACGGGCGGGGGCCGGTGTCCCCGGGAGCGGTGTGAGTCGTCGACTTAGCGGCGCGCGTACCGGACGAGTTCGCGGCCGAGGAAGCCGACGGCGATGCCGGCGCCGAAGGTGCGGATCAGCTCCTCGCGGCGACGCTCGCGGTACTCCTCGGGGAAGTACTCGGTCATGAGGTCGAACATGCGCTCGCCGACCTCGTGGCGGACGAGCTGGCCGCGCTCGCCGGCTCGGCTCCGGGCCCCGCTTCGGACCTTCTCGGCGTACTCGCTGTAGTCGTCGCTTCGGGGGGTTCTGATCTTCAGGTCCATACACATGATACTCCCGCTGAGGAGATAACCGTTTCCCGGAGGCGTGCGATCACGCGTCTCGGTCGGAATTGCAGCGAAAAATCGATCGGTCGTGGGGTATCGTCGGCGCCTACCGGTCCTCGATCGGCACCCACTCGGCGTCCGTCTCGCCGACGTACCGGGCGCGCGGCCGGATCAGCCGATTGTCCTCGTACTGCTCCATCACGTGGGCGGCCCAGCCGCCGACGCGCGAGACCGCGAAGATGGGCGTGTAGATGTCGATCGGGATGCCCATCTGGTAGTACGTCGTCGCCGAGTAGAAGTCGACGTTGGGCGCGAGGCCCTTCTCCTCGGCCATGTACTCCTCGATGGCGACGCTCATCTCGTACCACTTCATGTCGCCGGCGGCCTCGCCCAGCGCCTCCGAGCGGTCGCCGAGGATCTTCGCGCGCGGGTCCTTCACGTTGTACACGCGGTGCCCGAAGCCGGCGACGCGGCGACCCTCCTCGAGCGCCTGCGTCACCCACTCGACGGGCTCCTGGTCGGCCTCGTCGATCTCCTGGAGCATCCGCATCACGTTGGCGTTGGCGCCGCCGTGGAGGCTCCCCGAGAGCGTGCCGACGGCGGAGGTGACCGCCGAGTGCATGTCCGCGAGCGTCGAGGCGGTGACCGTCGCCGAGAACGTGGAGGCGTTGAGCCCGTGGTCGGCGTGGAGCACGAGCGCCTGGTCGAACACGTCCGCGGTGACCTCGTCGGGCACCTCGCCGTTGAGCATGTACAGGAAGTTCTCGGCGTGGTCCAGGTCCTCGCGCGGGTCCACGGGCTCCTCGCCGTCGCGGACACGGGCGAACGCCGCCAGCGCCGTCGGCAGCTTCGCCGTGATCCGGCGCGCCTTGCGGACGTTCGCCTCGGGGTCGGTCGGGTCGGCGTCGGTGTCGGGGTCCGCGGCCGACAGCGACGAGGCGGCGGTGCGCATCGCCGCCATCGGCTCCTCGTCGGCCTCCGCGAGGCGCGTGACCGTCTCAAGCGTGTCGTCGTCGAGGTCGCGCTCGGCGCTCATGGCCTCCTCGAACGCGGACAGCTCCGACTCCGTCGGGAGTTCACCGTTCCACAGGAGATACAGCGTCTCCTCGTAGGAGGCGTGCTCGGCGAGGTCCTCGATGGCGTACCCGCGGTAGACGAGTTTGCCCTCGTCACCGTCGATGAAGCTGAGGTCGGACTCGGCGACGAGGACGCCCTCCAGTCCCCGCTTGAGTTCGTCGGACATACCTCGGACTTCCGAGGGGCCGCCGAAAAGCGTTATCTTTCGGGAAGAACCCACACACTCCCCCGACCGGGGCCCGCGGGGACGGCCGCGCGTCCTCGCTCGCGACCGGGCGGCGTCGCCGGCGATCTCCCGACGCGCTACCCGTCGAGCGAGTCGTCGCCCGGCGTGACGCCCCACGCGCCGCCGTCGCCGCCGCCTCCGGTCTTGAACGTCCCGCGCGCGTCGGCGACGTGCGTGCCGTTCACGTCCTCGATCCGCACCTCCGCGGTGGCGACGCTGCCGCCGTCGCGGACGACGGTCGCCTCCGCGCGCAGGTCGGTCGTCGCCGGCGCGAGGTAGTCCATCCGCATGTCGACGGTCGGCGTCGGCTTGTGGTGCAGCGAGATGACCGCCGCCCCCGCGGCCGTGTCCGCCAGCGCGTAGGTGACGCCGCCGTGGGCGATCTTCCGCCCCGGCACCGACGAGAGGTCCTCGTGCATCGGGAGCTCGACGACGGCGCGGCCGTCGGCGGCCTCGACGACGTCGATACCCATGTGGTCGGCGAACGGCATCCCGTTGAGCAGGTCGGCGACGCTCATCTCCTCGGCCCCCGGTCGACTCCGGCGAACTGATGCATACCTCCCGCGTCGACACCGGGGAGCAAAAACGGACCGACCCGCCGCGACCGGCGCGGGCCGCCGGTCAGTCGGCCGTGACGCTGCAGCCGTGCTCGTAGTCGATCCCCTCGATGGAGTCGATGGCGTCGTCGCCACACACCGGGCAGTCGGGGTTCGGGCGGTACGGCACCGTCTCGAAGGTCATGTCCATCGCGTCGTAAAACAGGAGCCGCCCCTCCAGCACCTCGCCCGCCTCCAGCAGGAGCTTCACGGCCTCCGTCGCCTGGATGCAGCCGACGGTGCCGGGAA
Organism: Halobaculum roseum; assembly: GCF_019880245.1. Classification (NCBI taxonomy): domain Archaea; kingdom Methanobacteriati; phylum Methanobacteriota; class Halobacteria; order Halobacteriales; family Haloferacaceae; genus Halobaculum; species Halobaculum roseum. Next base: position 2,367,675 of record NZ_CP082286.1, on the reverse strand, counting down.
GCACGCCGAGCACGCCCGTCGTCGCGCAGTCGGGGATCTCGCCCGGCTCGGGCGCCTCGGGGAACAGACAGCGGTAGCAGGGCCCCTCGGGCACCAGCGTGGTCGCCTGCCCCTCGAACTTGTAGATGGAGCCGTGGGCGACCGACGTGTCGGTCAGCCGCGCCACGTCGTTGACCAGATAGCGCGTGCCGAAGTTGTCGGAGGCGTCGACGACGACGTCGTAGTCGCCGATCAGGTCCTCGGCGTTGCCGGCGTCGAGGCGCGTCTCGCGGGGCTCCACGTCCACGTCGGGGTTGAGCCGGCGGACGTACTCGGCGGCCGACTCGGCCTTCGGCCTGCCCACGTCGGCGTCCGCGTGGACGATCTGCCGCTGGAGGTTCGACCGCTCCACTTCGTCGTCGTCGACGATGCCGAGCCGCCCGACCCCGGCGGCCGCGAGGTACTGGACGACCGGTGAGCCGAGCCCGCCGGCGCCGACGACGAGCGCCGAGCCCTCCAGCAACGCCTGCTGGCCCGCGGGACCGACCTCGTCGAGGATGATGTGCCGCGAGTAGCGGTCGAGTTGGGTGGAATCGAGCGCGAGTCCGGTCATACACGGACGTACCTCCCGTGACTGTATAAGCGCCCTGCCGCCGGACAACCGTCGAGCCTCGACGGGTCGCCGTCGACTCCGGACGGGCGACCGTCGGGCGTCGATGGACGGTCCCCCGACGCCGACATGCGGCCGCCGAGCTTTCGTGTCCGCGGGCCCGATCCGTCCGGCGTGAGCGACCGGAACGGACGCCACGAGTCCGAGACGCAAAGCGCGCAGGGTCGGCCGTCGGACGCCGACGACGAGGTCGCGTTCGATCGGTTCCCGATCGGGGAGTGGGACGCGCTCCGCGAGCGCGTGCGCGACCTCGAGGCGACGGCGACCGACAGCGCCGACGAGATCGCCGTCGACGACGGGACCGCGCGGTTCGTCGTGACCCGGGAGGGCACCGTCTCGGGGTCGATGCCCCGCCACGAGTTCGCCCGCGACGGCGTCGACGCGGTGGAAGTCGCCGACGACGGTTCCGCCCTCCGAATCCACGACGCCGACGGCGCCGTGGAGTACGTGTTCCGGCTGTAGCGGGCGGGACCCGCCGCTCTCCGGACGGCACGTCTCAGGGGTCCTCGGTTCCGACCGCGCTCCGGACGAGCGTCGCCTCGGCGCGCCGGACGTGCTCCGCGGCCGTGCTCGGGGCACACCCGAGACGCTCGGCCACGTCCGCGAGCGTCGCGTCCCGGGGCTCCTCGTAGTAGCCGACGTCGACGGCGGCGGCGACGACCTCCCGCTGGCGGTCGGTGAGTCCCGCGCTCGGATCGACGGCGGCGCCGGCGCCGCTCCGGACTCGACGGACCGACACGTCCACGCCGTCGGGCGTTCTGTCGATCGCCCGTCCGAGCGCGTCGCCGGTCCCGACGACCGAGAACCGCATCGAGCCGTCGGTCGCGTACACGACCGGGGGGACGACCACGACGTTCTCGTCGGCGAACGCCTCGACGAGTCCGCGGTCGCGGTCGGTGAGGCGCTCGCGGACGTACAGGTAGAACCCGTCGACGGCCGACTCGGCCGAGGGCTCGACGACCTCAGCGGTGTCGACGCCCTCCAGCGCGGGGAGGAACGGCTCGGGCGGGCCGTCGACGTGGAACAGCAGGACGTTCGTCTCGCCGATCCGCGGGTTCCATTGGAGCAGTCGCGTCGGACCGAACTCCGGACGCTCGGCGACGAACGCGTGCATCGGGTGCGTCGACGCCTCGTCGGGGTCGAGCCGGAGGGCGAGCGTCTTCACGCCCGGACGGTTCTCACGCCGGCTTGATAAATGGCCCCAGATGTGCGGGAAAACGACCAGCAGTCCGGGAGATCGATCCCCGCCCACAACCGACGGTCCGCAGCCGTTCCCCCGCGGCGCCGTCGGGCACTCCCCATCCATGAGCACACAGACGCCCGCGGACCGACTCGACGGCGACGACGCGACCACGGCTCCCGACGAGCTCGCCGAGCTGCTGGGCGATCACGTGATCGGTCGCGAGGAGCACCTGAACGCGCCCGGCTACGTGATCCGGCCGGACGCGGTCCGGGACGTACTCTCGACGCTGAAGGCCGCGGCGGGGTACGACCACCTGTCGTGTGTCACCGCCCAGGAGTACGAGGACCGCTACGAGTCGATCTACCACCTGAAGACGTACGACGACCCGACCCGGGAGGTCAGCGTCGTCGTCCCCGCGGACACGGAGGTCCCCCGAATCGAGTCGGCCGAGCCGGTGTTCCGGACGGCCGACTGGCACGAGCGCGAGGCGTACGACCTGGTCGGCATCGAGTACGACGACCACCCCGACCTCCGCCGCATCCTCCTCCCCGAGACCTGGCAGGGACATCCCCTGTCGCGCGACTACGACCGGACCCGTCCCCAGATCGTCAGGTTCGACGAGAACGCGAACCCGCTGCAGGGGGACCGCCGGGGCGAGGACGACACGGACACGATGATGCTCAACATCGGACCCCACCACCCCGCGACCCACGGGGTGATGCACCTGGAGGCAACGCTGGACGGCGAGCAGGTGGTCGACGTGGAGCCCGACATCGGCTACATCCACCGTTGCGAGGAGCAGATGTGTCAAAACGGCACCTACCGCCACCAGATCATGCCCTATCCCGACCGCTGGGACTGGGGCGGCGGCGGCCTGCTCAACGAGTGGGCCTACGCCCGGGTCGCCGAAACGCTCGCGGACATCGAGGTGCCGGAGTACGCGCAGGTCGTCCGGACGATGAGCGCCGAGCTGTCGCGGATCCTCTCGCACCTGCTCGCGGTGGGGGCGTACGCGCTCGACGTCGCCGGCGACTTCACCGCGACGTTCATGTACGCCATCACCGAGCGCGAGACGGTCCAGAACATCTTAGAGGACCTGACGGGCCAGCGGCTCATGTTCAACTACTTCCGCCTCGGCGGCGTCGCGTGGGACCTGCCCGAGCCCCGCGGGGAGTTCTTCGAGAAGACCCGCGACTTCCTCGACGAGTTGCCCCGCCGACTTGCGGAGTTTCACGACCTGCTTACGGGCAACGAGATCATCCAGCTTCGGACCGTCGACACGGGTGTCCTCCCGCCGGAAGTCGCCAAGAGCTACGGCTGTACCGGTCCGGTCCTCCGGGGCTCCGGGGTCGACTACGACCTCCGCCGCGACGACCCGTACGGCTACTACGACGAACTCGACTGGAGCGTCGTCACCGAGGACGCCGGCGACAACTTCGCCCGACTGCAGGTTCGGCTTCGGGAGATGGAGGAGTCCGCGCGGATCATCGAGCAGTGCATCGACCTGCTGGAGGGCTGGCCCGAGGACGACCGAACGGTGCAGGCGAACGTCCCCAGAACGATCAAACCCGACGACGACACCGAGGTCTACACCGCCGTCGAGGCCGCGAAGGGCGAACTCGGCATCTACGTCCGGGCCGACGGGACGGACGAGCCGGCACGGTTCAAGATCCGCGGGCCGTCGTTCTCGAACCTCCAGGCGCTGCCCGAGATGGCCGAGGGCGAACACGTCCCCGACCTGATCGCGACCCTCGGGAGCCTGGACACGATCATGGGCGAGGTCGACCGCTGACCGGTCGGCCGACGGGAACGGCTCGGAGCGACAAACCGCCGGCGCGTCGTCGCCCGTTCCCGAACGGTTACACGACGCGGGGCCCTCACACGGTCCATGTCCGACAACAGGCGCTTCCACCTCGCGAAGCGACCCGAGGGCGTACCGAGCGCGGATACCTTCGACCTGCGCGAGGTCGACCGCCCCGAGCCGGGCCCGGGCGAGGCGCTCGTGCGCGTGCTGTACCTCTCGGTCGACCCGTACATGCGCGACCGGATGCGCGCCGGCGAGTCGTACGCCCAGCCGTGGGCGGTGGACGACCCGCTCCGCGGCGGCGCCGTCTGCGAGGTCGTCGAGTCCAACGGCGCCGGCTTCGAGCCCGGCGACACCGTCGTCGGCGAGTTCCCGTGGGCCGAGTACGCGACCGCAGACGGGTCGGATCTCACGCCCGTCGACACCGGCGGCCTCCCCGTCTCCACCGCCCTCGGCGTGCTCGGGATGCCCGGCCGCACCGCCTACTTCGGCGCCCGCGAGGTCGCCGAGCCGAAGGCCGACGACTGGATGGTCGTCTCCGGCGCCGCCGGCGCGGTCGGATCGGTCGTCGGCCAACTGGGCGAACTGCAGGGGTCGAACGTCGTCGGGATCGCCGGCTCCGACGAGAAGTGCGACTGGCTCACGGAGGAGCTGGGCTTCACGGCCGCGATCAACTACAAGCAAGAGGACGTGGGCAACCGCCTCGACGAGGTCGCCGACGGCGTCGACGTGTACTACGACAACGTCGGCGGCCCCGTCACGGACGCGGTGTGGGGACGGCTGAACGTCGACGCCCGCGTCGCGATCTGCGGGCAGATCGCCCTCTACAACGCCGAGGAGCTGCCCACCGGGCCACGGAAGCTCTCGAAACTCGTCGAGACCCGCGCCCGCGTCGAGGGGCTGCTCGTGCGCGACTTCGCGCCGCGGTTCCGCGAGGCGACCGAACACCTCGGCGAACTCGTCGCCGGCGGCGACCTCCAGTACCGCGAGACGGTCACGGAGGGACTGGAGAACGCGCCGGAGGCGTTCCTCGGGCTGTTCGAGGGCGAGAACGTCGGCAAACAGGTGGTGAAGGTCGCCGACGCGGACGGCGAGTAACGAGACGACGGACAGCCGTCGCGCGCCGGCCGGCCCGCGCGCGACGGTCAGTCGAACCGCACGCCCAGGTCGTGCAGGTCGTCGTTGTTCGTCGCGACGTTGATGAGCAGCGGCGTGAGCGACTCCACCTCGGCGGCGTTCGAGAGTCCGCCGGCCGACAGGGCGCGCAGCCCCTCGATCTCCTCGGCCAGCCGCGACACCGTCGCCGCCGCGTCGTCGTCGTCCGCGACGACCAGCGTGTCGATCCCCAACTCCTGCGAGAGGTCCGCGAGCCGGCCGGCCGCGAGGTTGTGGAACGCGCCGACGACCGGCACCTCGTCGGGGACCGCGTCGCGGACGAGCGCGGTGACGCTGCCCGCGCTCGGCGGGTGGTAGTGGAAGCCGTCGTCCTCGCGTTTCATCCCCGCGGCCGGCGTGACGACCACGTCGTCAGCGTCGAGGGTCGACTCGACCGCCTCGACCGTGTCGGCGACGTGGTACGGCGGCACCGCGAGCACGACCACGTCGGCGCGGTCGGCCGCCATCGCGTTGTCGAATCCCTTCACCGTCGCGTCGCCGCCGGCGTCGGCGACCGTTCCGGCGTAGCTCTCGGCGGCCGCGCGGGCCTTCTCGGGGTCCCGGGAGCCGACGAGCAGTTCGTGGTCCGTGTCGCGGCCCCAGCGCACGGCGAGCCCCTCGCCGATGTCGCCGGTGCCGCCGAGTAGCGCGATTCGCATGGACGGACCTGCGGGCGGGCCGGGAGTAAGCGTTGCGTGACCGGACAGGGCTGACGGTACCGGGAGGGCCGCCGCGTCCGGCGCCGGCGCCGGAAGCGATGTCGCCGGCGACGCGTTGATACGGTGGGGCCCGGATCCGACCCCATGGCCGGTCCCGACGCCGTCGACGTCCTCCTCCGCCCGACCCCCGAGGAGCGCGCCCGCCCGGGGCGGGCGTTCCTCGGCGACGACGAACTCCTGCTCGCGCCGACGCGCCACGGTCGCCTCATCCGACTGGTCGCCGGCGCCGCGAACGGCCTCTTCGGCGATCTACCGGAGGCTATGGGACTGTACGACCCACACGCGGTCTCCCGAACGGAGGCGGTCCACGACCCGGAAACGGTGCGGATCCGCTACGGCGACCTGACCGGACTCGCGCCGTTCGCGCGGCCGACCGGCTTCTCGCTGCACCTCCGCGTCGAGGGTCGCAGCGAGGACGTCCGGCTGGCGTTCCGGTCGGACGACGAGCGCGCGGAGGCCGTGTCGCTGGCGCGGGCGCTGCGCGACCGGGCGCGCGCCGCCGGCGGCGACCCGTCGGTGTTCGACCCCGGGGGACGGACGCGTCTGCTGTCGCTCGATGGCTGATTCGGTACTCCCTGCCGCGGTAGGCTAGCGCCCGCCGGCGCCGCCGCGCTTGTAGACGAACCAGTACGCCAGCACCGGCGAGACGACCAGCATCGGGCCGACCGTGATCGCCAGCGTCAGCCGGTCCGGCGGAACGAACTGGGTCGCCAGCCCGAGCGCCAACAGGTCGAGCAGCGCGACGAAGGTGAGAAACTGAACGATCCGGGCGACCCGGGTCCGGCGGGACGGAGACGACCGGCGGTCGCGGCCGTCTCGCCGATCGCTGCCGCCCCGCGGGTCGTTTCCGTCTCCCTCGTCCGTGTTGCCCCGCCGCTCCGTGCCGTCGCCCTCGCTCACGACCCGGTCACTCCAACAGGTCCGGCAGGTCGTTCACGCTCTCGATCACCGCGCTGGCGCCGGCGTCGGCGTACTTCGCGCGGCCCTCCTCGCCGGTGAGTCCGCCCGTCAGGACGCCGATCCCGTAGTAGGCGGTCGAGTCGTCCGCGGCGTCGGCGTTGACGGCGGTGCGCACGTCGTCGAGCGTGTCGCCGACGAACGCCACCCGATCGGCGTCGGTGCGCTCGGCGAGCGTCACGAGCGCCCGAGGGTGGGGTTTGCCTTCCTCCCAGTCGTCCATAGTGAAGCGGCGGTCGTCGGCCACGTCGAGGCCGACACGGTCGAGTGCGATGTCCGCCTCCGCGGCGGGGCGGCCGGTGAGGACGCACACCGGGTAGCGCTCTGTCAACGCGTCGACGGTCGCCTCGGTCACGAGTACCGGCTCGTCGTGGATGAACCCCGGCGCCTCGAACGGCGGCGCGTCGCCCTCGATGTCGCGGTACAGCTCGGCGCCGAGATACAGCGCCTGGAACGTCTCCCGGATGCGCTCGGGGTCCCACTCGGCCTCGATCGCGTCCGCCTCGTCGTCGCCGAGGACGTCGCGGACGGCGGCGCGGGCGCCGTCGAGCCCGGTTCCGTTGGCGGCGACGGCGTCGGTGAACGCGTCCACGTCGGCGTCGAGGCCGCGCTCGCGTGCGAGCACGTACAGCGCGACGGCATCGCTGAGTTCCCAGTCGTTGTTGAACCCGCCGGCGTCCTTGAACGCCTGGAGGTCCGGGCGGGCGAGGGTGTCGCCGTACAGCCGTTCGACGCTCTCGACGACCGCACGGCGGTAGGAATCGGCCACGTCGACGAGCACGCCGTCCACGTCCAACACGACCGTGTCGACTCGCATACCGACGGAAGGGGGTGGGCCGCGTATGGGCGTTGCGACTCCGGGCGGCGTGGGACGCCGGGGACGGGCAGCGCGGTGGGTCGCCTCCGCCGGGCGGTGCGGTGTCCCGACTCCGCGGCGCGTGCCTCACCCGAGGAGGACGCCCCCGGGGTCGCGGGCGACGTGGAGGGTGTCGCCGCCGGGCAGCGCCAGCGGCGTCGCGTCGACCGCGGGCGGGTCGCCGCCGAGCGTCGTGAAACAGCAGGCGGCGTCGACCGCGGCGGCGACGCGGACGAGCGGGCGGTGCAACTCCGGCGGGCAGTTGAGCGCGTACACGCAGTCGACGCGGTAGTGGTCTCCGAGGGCGTCGCCCGGATCGGACCGGTCGGCACCCGAACCGTCGGCCGCGCGATCCCCGGCGGCGACGATATCGTCACGGACGAACTCGACACCCTCCGGTGGGTCGCGATCGACCACGTCCGTCGCGGTCACCGCGCGGCCGTCGTCCGCGAGGCCCGCGGCCACCTCGTGGCGCACGCCGATTCCGACCTCACAGAGCCGTCCGAATCCGGCGAGTTTCCGACGGACCGCGGCCCGACGATCGTCTGACACGGTCGGGTAACTTATGTTCGCACCCGTCATAAACACGTGCATGCATGTCGACATCGTGCCCATCGGGGACGTCTCCGCGCAGGTGAAGCGCGAGGCGTCGGCGGGCCTCCGCTCGGTGTACGACTGCGACGTGACGGTTCACGACGAGCAGTCGATCCCCGAGGGCGCGTACGATCGCAGCCGCAACCAGTACCGGGCCGAGCAGTTCATCGAGCTCGTCTCGCGTACCGGCAACGGCGAGAAGAACATCGGTATCACCCCGCAGGACCTGTACTACCGGCGGCGTAACTACGTCTTCGGGCTCGCGTATCTCAACGGCAACGGCTCGGTCGTCTCCACCTACCGCCTGCAGACCTCCTCGGACGGCGGCGTCACCTCCAAGCCCTCCAGCGAGGTGTTCGCCGACCGCGTCCGCAAGGAGATCGTCCACGAGATCGGCCACACCCTCGGCCTGGAGCACTGCGACAACAGCAAGTGCGTGATGTCCTTCTCCCCGACGGTTCGGGAGGTCGACGTGAAGGAGGAGCACCTCTGTGGCACCTGCGCTCGCGAGTACCTGTAGCCGCTCCGCCGACGGTACTCCCCCACCCCGCCCCTCCGCTTCCATCCCTCCTCACCGCCTCCACTCCGCCACCTCGTCTTCCCGCTTCCACTCCGCCTCCACGCCCCTATCCCGGCGTCCTCGTTCGATCTCCCGTTCCGACGGTTCCGTTCCGGCGGACAGGTATATGTCCGCGGGGCGACGACATCGAGCCGTCATGTCCCGGGAAGTCATCGACCTGCTACGCAAGGCGTACGGCGACGAGATGGAGACGGTGATGAACTACCAGACGAACGCCATCGTCCTCGACGGCGTCCGCGCCGAGGAGATCAAAGAGAGCCTCCAGGCCGACATCCAGGAGGAGCTCACCCACGCCGAGCAGCTCGGCAACCGACTGAAGCAGCTCGATGCCCGACCGCCGGGGTCGGCGGAGTTCACCGCGAACCAGCACTCGCTGCAGCCGCCGGAGGACTCGACGAACGTGCTGTCGGTGATCGAGGGCGTCATCGACGCCGAGGAGGACGCGATCGCGACGTACCGCGACCTCATCGACGCGGCGGAGGCGGCCGACGACCCCGTCACCGAGGACCTCGCGGTGACGATCCTCTCCGAGGAGGAGGCTCACCGCTCGGAGTTCAAGGGGTACCGCAAGGAGTACAAGCGGGACTAGAGCGGGTCGTTTCGGTCGTACCTGTCGTTCTCGTCGTCTCGAACACTGTTTGTCGATATCGACGGTCCGCTGTCCGCGAAAGCCCCTGACCGGCTCGTGAGCCGGTCAGCCCCTTTCAGTCCCACCCGAGGGATGGACGCGCCGAGCGATCTGGCCGTTCGCACGGTGTGCACGCTCTGCGGGTGGTCGGCTGTCGGCGCGCCCGACGCAAGCGAAGCGAGCGCGCGCAGGCTGGTGGGGAGGGAGAGACCCGCGGGGGCTTTCACGGTCATCGCAGTCACCGTCCCCAGTCACGATCGTCGCAGTCGCTGTCGAGGTGGCGGTAGCGAAATCGAGAGCGGCATATACGCGCCGACCGAATCGACGGGGAACGGCCGAACGATCTACCCGGAGTAGTAGTACTCGCCTTCGCGCTTCTGCTCGCGGTCGAGCTGCGAACCGGGCTTGTTGATCCGCGGGCGCCCCGTCCGCTCGTCGCGGCGGAACGTGATGTCGAGGTCGCCGAGGAAGTCGTTCATCCCCGAGCGCATCTGCTGCGGTTGCGTCGCGTGGCCGTGCACGGCCGGCTCGCCGTCGAACACCATCAGGCGGTCGGCCAGCAGGTCGATCATGTAGATGTCGTGGTCGATGACCATCACCGTCGCGTCGTGGTTCTCGGCGTACCGGCGGATCGCGGTCGTCGCCTGCACGCGCTGCTCCACGTCGAGGTGCGCCGACGGCTCGTCCAGCAGGTACAGGTCGGCGTCCTCCGAGAGACACGCCGCGATGGCGACGCGCTGGCGTTCCCCGCCCGAGAGGTCGGTGAGGTTCTGCTCCATGATCGGGTTGAGCTGGAGCGGCCGGGCGATCTCGGTGTCCCAGTAGGAGGAGCCGAAGTCGTCGGCTATCGACGAGAGGAACGCGTCGACGCGCATCGGCTGGTCGATCTCGATGTACTGCGGCTTGTAGGCGATGTCGAGCCGGAAGTCGAGATCGCCCTCGTCGGGTTCGAGCTGCCCGGCGAACAGCTTCGCCATCGTCGACTTCCCGATCCCGTTGGGGCCGACGATGCCCAGCACCTCCGACTCGTGGACGGCGCCGCCGTCGACCTCCAGCGAGAACTCCCCCTCGCCGTAGGACTTCGACAGGTCGGGGTACTCGAACAGCACCTGCGAGCGCGTGATCTCCCGGGGCGCGTGCTCGTCGAAGGTGATCGTGTTCGGCCGGATCCGCATGTTCTCGTTGTCGAGGTACCCCTTCAGGTACTCGTTGATGCCGTTTCGGGTGGACTTCGGGTCCGTGACGACACCGTAGGCGCCGGGTTCACCGTAGGTGACGTGGAGCGTGTCCGCCAGCAGGTCGAGGATGGCGAGGTCGTGCTCGACGACCATCATCGAGCGGTCGCCATCGTCGGCGAGTTCGCGGATGAGCCGCGCGGCGGTCATCCGCTGGCCGATGTCCAGATACGGCGTGATCTCGTCGAGGAAGTAGAAGTCCGCGTCGCGCGCGAGCGTCGCCGCCAGCGCGACGCGCTGGAGCTCGCCGCCGGAGATGGAGTCGATGTCCTGGTCCATCACCGGCCCGATCGAGAGGCGCTCGACCAGCGAGTCGAGGGCGTCGCGCTCGTCGGTGCGCTCCAGCAGCTCCCGGGTGTTGCCGTCGAACTGCTTGGGGATCTGGTCGACGTACTGCGGCTTGCGGGCCACGCTGACCTCGCCGTCGATGACGCGCTCGATGTAGTTCTGCAGCTCAGTCCCCTTGAACCGCTCTAAAACGGCGTCCCAGTTCGCTTCCTCGGCGTGGTTACCGAGGTTCGGGATCAGCTCGCCCGAGAGCATCTTCACCGCCGTCGACTTCCCGATCCCGTTGGGCCCGAGGATGCCCGTCACCGTGCCGGGCTCGGGCACCGGGAGGCCGTACAGCCCGAACGCGTTGTCGCCGTAGCGGTGGACCGGGTCGTTCTCCAGCTCCGACGGGAGGTTGATGATCTCGATGGCGTCGAACGGACACTTCTCGACGCAGATCCCGCACGTCTCGCCCAGGCAGATCTCCTCGGAGATCCACACCTGGTCGGGGCCGCCGTCGTACGGCTCGTCCTCGGCGTAGTGGTCGCCGCGCTCGACGATGCAGTCCTTGCCGGTGCGGTTGGGCGGACAGAAGTTCGCACACTCGTAGTTGCACCTGTCGGGCTGGCATCGATCGAGATCGACGACCGCGATGCTGTCGTCGGCCATCTATTGGAGGTTCGCCGAGAGGATGACGCCGTAGGAGATGAACCACAGCGTGAAGGTCATGAACGCCACGTACAGGTTGTCCTTGATGCCGAAGTCCTCGACCTCCACCCCGAGGAGCTTCAACAGCGGTATCTGTATGAAGACCGCGGCCGCGACCACCAGAAGGGCGAGCCGGTTCGTCGCGGCGTCGACGCCGACCCCGAGGAACGGGAGGGAGGCGGAGACGAGCGCCGCGGCGATCCCCGCCAGACACGCGACGGTGGTGACGGTCACCCCGCGTAGGTGGTCGGAGAGCCCCGAAGCTGTTTCCGTAGCCATGGGCGTAGGTCCGCCAGCCGGCGACAAAAGGGGTTCGCTTGGACGATGGCCGAGCGCGGACACCGAACAGTGTTCGGTGAACCTTTATCAGGACGCGGTGTTTCGATTCGTAACGATGACCGGAACCGACGAGGAGTCCCTCGACGATCTCCCTCCCAGCGCGAAGCTCGTGTTCAAGGTACTGGAGTACAACGGACCGCTGACGCAGAAAGGCATCGTCGAGGAGTCGATGCTGTCGGCGCGGACCGTCCGCTACGCACTCGAACGGCTCGAAAACATCGGCATCGTCGACGAGGACGTCTACTTCGCCGACGCCCGACAGAACCTCTATCAGCTCGATGCCCCCCAGAAGGCCGAGGCCGACGGGGGGCGCGAGGCCTGCTGCGCTGAGTAACCTCGGGTCGACGGACTCGCCGACCCAAACGCCGTTCTTTCGGAGCCACTTCCCCCGAGCAGCGGCTGCGAACGTTGAAGTCGGAGGCCGGGACCACACGGCGCGTGCGGTGACCGCCGCCGCGCGCCGTCCCGCGAAACTCCGGGGTCCGACGGCGTGCGGGTCGACGCGACCCCGGTGTACGCCACTCCCACACGGTCGTCGAGTCGCCGGCTCAGGCGGGGACGACGGTGATCGTCCGCTTGCGGTCGATGGCGTCCTCCAGTTCCTCGGCGATGGCGCTCCCCCGCGAGACCTGGATGTCGCCGCCGCGGCCGACGGTCGCCGTGAACAGGTACTCGTCGTCCGCGCGCACCTCGACCGTCTCGCCGACGTGCTCGTCCATCCGGATCACGACGTGGCGGCTCGTGATCTCCGGCTGGACGACCTCGCCCTGCGGCTTCGGCGTCGATGCCGGACCGCCGGCGCCCGCGGCGCCGTTCCCGGAGCCGTCGCCCGCGCTCCCCGGTCGGTCGGCGTGGGTGCGCACGTCGATGTCGATGCCGAGGCGGTTCTCGATGTCGGTGATCCGGCCGCCGCCCTTGCCGATCACGTAGCTGATGTCGTCCTCCTCGACGTAGACGACGGCGTTGTTCTGGCCCTGCAGCTCCACGTCGACGTGACCGCGCGCGACCGACCGGATCTCGCGTTCGATCTCCTGTTTGGCGATGCGGCCGACGCCCGTCTCGCCGTCCCCGCCGTCGGCGCCGTCGAGCGGCACCGTGACGACCTGGTTGTTGAAGGTGTAGATCTCGTACTCCGGGGTTCCGGTCTCGAAGTCGACGACCTGTATCACCGGGCGAGAGAGGTCCTCGGCGGTGAGCCCCTCGGGCACCTTGACCTGCGTCGTCACGTCGTAGACGGTGTCGACGGCGCCGGCCTCGATGAACACGACGGTGTCGACGACCTGCGGGATCATCCCCAGCTCGACGCGGCCGACGAGCCGCTGGAGCGCGTCGATGGCGCGCGTCGCGTGGGTGACGCCGACCATCCCGACGCCCGCGAGACGCATGTCCGCGAACACCTCGAAGTCGTGGGTCTTGCGCACCTCGTCGTAGATGGTGTAGTCCGGCCGGACGAGCAACAGCGAGTCCGCGGTGCTGGCCATGTCGCCCCCGAGGGCGGTGTACTGGGTGATCTCGTCGCTCACCTGCAGGTCGCGCGGCTTCTCCATCGTCTTCACCGCGTAGTCGTTGTCGTTGAGGAACTCCGCGACCGCCTGCGCGAACGTGGACTTCCCGGCTCCGGGCGCCCCCGCGATGAGCACGCCGCGCTGGCGCTCGGTGAAGCGGTCGCGCAGCTCGTCGGCGAACTCGTAGTCGTCGAGCGTCGTCTTCGCGATCGGCCGGACCGCCGTGATCTCGATGGCGTCCGAGAACGGCGGGCGAGCGACCGCGATCCGGTAGTTGCGGTACTGGACGATCGTCATTCCGGGCTCGGACAACTCGATGAATCCCTGCCTCGACGTCCGGGCGGTCGCCTCGATCTCGTCGGCCCACGCGGCCATCTGCTCCTCGTCGCTGGGACCGTCGACGTCGTCGATGTGGACGTAGCGGAGGTCGGTGATGTCGCCGCGCTTCGCCTTCGGGTGGGTGCCCGTCTTGAGGTGGACCGACATCGTGTCGTCGGTGAAGAAGCGCTCGATATCGAGCCCGTCGTCCTCGGTGACGCCCCGCGGGACCGCCTCGACGTACTCCACGTCGAGCCCCGTTGCCTTCCCCGCCTCCGCCTGCACGAAGTCGGAGGTGAGCAACACGGCGTCGTGTTCGACCGCGAGCTCGCGGATCAGGGCGTCGATGTCGCCCTCGCCGGCGCCCTCCTGTTCGGCGACGGTCGGCCGACGGCCGACGAACTCGGCGGTGATCTCCCCCTCGTCCGCGAGCTCGGCGATGCGCTGGAGCTCGGCGAGGCCGTCCCAGCCGGTGTCGCGGCCGGCGTTGGCCTGGGCCTCTAACTCGCCGACGACGGCCTCCGGGACGAACACGGTCGCTCCCTGGTAGTCCCCGTCCGCGACGCGCTCCGACACGCGGCCGTCGATGACCGCGCTCGTGTCCGGCACGACGTTCATATCGGTCGTGCGGCCGCGAGCCGTTTAAGACTGCTTGCACGCGGTCGACCGTCCGGGCCGGCGACCGTCGGGCGGCAGGTCGCCGCCGGTTCCGTGCCAGCGTTTCCGCACCGTCGGTTCCGCACAGCCGGCGTCGCCGCCGGCCGCGACGCCGGAGTTATCCCCGCGCCGCCCGCCCGGTCGGATATGAGCGACCGCGACGCCGACGCCGACCGCGACACGACCGCCGCTCCCGACGGCGGTTCGACCACCCCGAGCACCGACGGCCTCCGGGCGCTCACGCGCGAACTGGTGTCGATCCCGAGCCACGAGGACGCGACCGCCGCCGGCGACGCCGTCGAGTCGTGGCTGCGCGCGGAGACCGACGCCGCCGTCGAGCGCGACGACCACGGCAACGTCTTCGCCCGCACGGGCGACCCCGACGCGCCCACGGTCGCGCTCGTCGGCCACCACGACGTGGTGCCGCCGGCGGAGTCGCAGACGACCGTCGGCGACGACGGCGAGGAGCGATACGTGCTCGACGAGCGCGACGGCCGGCTGTACGGCCGCGGCAGCGCCGACATGAAGGGCGCCGTCGCCGCCGCGATGTGCGCCGTGCGCGACGCCGACCCCGACGAGGTGGAGCTGTGCTTCGCCTCCTTCGTCGGCGAGGAACTGGGCGGCGTCGGCGCCCGCGCGGCCATCGAGGACGGCTTCGCCCCGAAGTTCGCCGTCGTCGGGGAGGGGTCGACGAACTACTCGGGCGAGGGCGTCACCGACGTGGTCGTCGCGCACAAGGGCCGGCGCGCGAGCACGCTCGTCGCCTCCGGCGAGAGCGCGCACGCGAGCATCCCCGATGAGGGCGTCAACGCCGTCTACCGCGCCTGCGACGCCGTCGACGTGGTCCGCGAACTGGACTTCCCCGAGACGACCGTCATGGGCGAGCGTGTGCGCGGGAGCGTCGCAGTCACCGAGATCGACGGCGGAACCGCGTGGAACGTCGTCCCCGACGAGTGCGAGGTGACCGTCGACGAGCGGACCGTCCCCGGCGAGCGCGCCCCCCTGGAGCGTGCCGAGTCGATCGAGGGCGTGGAGTGGACCGTCGAGCAGGACCTCCCGCCGATGGCCTGCTCGGACGACGACTTCGCCGACGCCGTGCTCTCGGCCGCCCGCGACGCCCAATCGGGAGCGCCCGAGCACGTCGTGAAGCCGCACGCGACCGACGCCGGCTGGCTGGCGGACGCCGGCACCGCCTGCGTGATCTGCGGCGCCGCCGAGTCCGGCGAGGCGCACACCGACACCGAGAGCGTCTCGTGGGCGGTGCTCGACCGCTGTTACCGGATCTATCGGGGCGTCGCGGAGACCGCGGACGCGTTCGCGTGAGCCACGGACGCCCGGGTTCGCCGAACGGATAGTTGAAAAGCGACCGGCGGCAACGTTTGCGCGATGGCTACCGACGCACACGGGAGCGAGGCAGAGCCGGCGGACGCGTACGCCGAACTGGTGGAGCGATTCGAACGGATCAACGGCGTGCAGGGCGCCGCCGGCGTCCTCGGCTGGGACCAGCAGGTGATGATGCCCGAGGGCGGTACGCCCGCGCGATCACAGCAGCTGTCGGTGCTGTCGTCGCTGAGCCACGAACTGCTCACCGACGACCGGACCGAGGAACTGCTCGAGGAGGCCGAGTCGATGGACCTGGACGACGACCAGCAGGCCCTCCTGCGCGAGGCCCGCCGTGAGTTCGAGCGCGCCGACGCGGTCCCGACCGAGCTCGTCGAGGAGATCTCCGAGACCTCGACGGAGGCGCTGGGCGCGTGGGAGCAGGCTCGGGCCGAGGACGACTTCGAGCAGTTCGCGCCGTACCTGGAGAAGTTGGTGGAGCTGAAGCGCGAGTACGCCGAGCACATCGACCCCGACCGCGACGCCTACGAGGTGCTGTTCGAGGACTACGAGCCGTGTCTCCCCCTCTCGCAGGCCGAGGACATCCTCGAGACGCTGAAGGACACGCTCGTCCCGATGATCGACGAGATCCGCGCGAGCGACGCGGCCGTGACCACCGACGCCTTCGACGGGGAGTTCCCCGCCGACGCCCAGGAGGACCTCTCGCGGGACGTGCTCTCGACGCTCGGCTACGACTGGGACCGCGGCCGACTGGACGTCTCCTCGCACCCGTTCACCTCAGGGAACGTGTACGACTGCCGGGTCACGACGCGGTACGACGAGACGGACCCGCTGGGCGGCCTGATGGCGACGGTCCACGAGTTCGGCCACGCGTTCTACAACCTCGGGCTGCCCGAGGAGCACTTCGGCACGCCGCGGGGCGAGTCGCGCGACCTGTCGGTCCACGAGAGCCAGTCGCGGCTGTGGGAGAACCACGTCGGCCGCTCGCCGGCGTTCTGGGAGCTGGTGACGCCGAAGTTCGCGGATCGCTTCGACACCGACGCGTCCGCGCGCGAGGCGTACGAGTCGGCCAACCAGGTGTACGAGGACAACCTCATCCGCGTCGAGGCCGACGAACTCACCTACCACCTCCACATCGTCATCCGCTTCGAGATCGAGAAGGCCCTCATCTCCGGGGACCTGGCGGTCGAGGACGTGCCGGAGGTCTGGAACGACAAGTACGAGGAGTACCTCGGCATCCGCCCGGAGACCGACGCGAACGGCTGTCTCCAGGACATCCACTGGAGCCACGGCAACTTCGGTTACTTCCCGACGTACTCGCTCGGCTCGGTGATGGCGAGCCAGCTGTTCAACGCCGCCGAGGACGACATCGGGAACATCTACGGGACGGTCCGCGAGGGCGACTTCGAGGCCCTCCAGGAGTGGCTCCGTGAGAACATCCACGAGCACGGCTCCCGCTACGAGACGAACGAGCTGGTGCGTGAGGCCACCGGCGAGGACTTCACCGCCGACTACTTCGTCGACTACGTGACGACGAAGTACGGCGACCTGTACGATCTGGCGGAGTCGGTCTGATCCGAGGCGAGAGCCGGTACCGTTCTTGAAGCGCATCGGGGCCCGTCTCGAACCGGACCGGAGACGGAACCGATCCGCCCCGGGAGAACTGTCCGGAAGCCCCCGCGACTCTGCGCTCGGGGGACTCGCTGCGCTCCTCACCTCGATCGCTCACTTCGTTCGCTCCTCGGTTCCGGTGCTTGCGTCGTCCACCTTCGCGCAGAGTCGCGGCCCCTTCCATTCCCACCCGTTGGTCGGACAAGCCGAGCGTCGGAGCCATATGCACGGTGTGTACGTAACCGCGGTTGGCGCGCGTCAGACCGCGCCCCGGTCACGCGAGTGAAGCGAGTGTGACCTCACGAGACCGGAGGTCTCGAGTAGTGCGCGGTCGCCTCGCGCGAGGGAGGAACGAGGGAGCGCGAGCGACCGAGTGAATCGGCTGGGGAGGAGGTGGCTGCGGTACGGTGTGGTGGTGTGGTGGGAATGAAAGGGGCCGGCGCTGTCGATAGGCGAGACGACGTAAGCACCGCAGCCGTGGGAGCGAAGCGACCGAGGTGAGGAGCGCAACGAGTCGCAGCCATCGACAGCGCCGGGGGCTTTCCTCATCGTATGTTGCTCGGGCAGACCGGCTGTGACGGCTCGATCGGATCCATCACCTTATCACCCCGAGCCGACCACGAACCCGACGACCGCTCGATGCGCCGCTTCACCGCAGACTACCTCGAACGCACGCGCCGCGGGATGTGGGAGTCGCGCGAGGCCCTCTCCCCGCTCGCGCTCCCCACCCGCTCGCGAGTCCTCGACGTGGGCTGCGGCACCGGCGAACTCACGCGCGTGCTCGCCGAAGAGGCGCCCGACGCGACAGTTGTCGGCGTCGACGCGGACACGGACCTGCTCGCGGCCGCCCGCGACGCCGAGGAAGCGCGCGTCGACCCCGACACCCGAACCGACCGCGACATCGCCTACTGCGCCGGCGACGCGACCCGCCTCCCGTTCCCGAACGACGCCTTCGACCTCGTGGTCTGTCAGGCGCTGCTGATCAACCTCCCCGACCCCGCCGCGGCGGTGCGGGAGTTCGCCCGCGTCTCCGCGGACCTCGTCGCGGCCGTCGAGCCCGACAACGCCGACGTGGCCGTCGAATCGACCGTCTGCTCCGAGGCGGGGCTGGAGGCCCGCGTCCGCGAGGCGTACATCGCCGGCGTCGAGACCGACGTGGCGATGGGCGACCGCGTGCGCGAGCTGTTCGCCGACGCCGGCCTCTCCGACGTCGACTCGCGACGCTACCGCCACGAGAAGCGCGTCGAGCCGCCGTACTCCGAGGCGGACCTCCGCGGCATCGCGCGCAAGGCCAGCGGCGACGGCATCGCCGACCACGAGGCCGAACTCCGGCGGGAACTCGACGACGACGGCTACGACGCGCTCCGCAGGGAGTGGCGCGAGATGGGTCGAACCGCCGCGGGGCAGGCGGCCGACCGCGAGTACGAGCGCGTCGAGTGGGTGCCGTTCGACGTGACCGTCGGCCACGTGTGATCGTTCCGGGATTTGAAACGGGATGACGAGCCAGTAGTCACCCAGGAATGGGCGAGAGGGACGACTTCGATCCGGAGACAGATGTACTCAACCGCTATGAGTCGATGGTCGAAACACAAATCGAGACGCTGAACGGGATCGATGAGAAAGCGGCCCGGATCATGCGCATAATCCCGATACTCTTGGGTGGATTTCTGACAGCTTTCTCGGTTTTGATCTCGGTGGATGGTATCCGAGTGTCTGATTCGGGTCCAGTTCCACTGATTGTACTCGCAGTCGGGCTCGGGACGTTACTCCTGTCGCTTGGATACAGCGTGATCACCTACCTCGGGAGTGTATTCGAGTTCGGCCCCACAGTCGAACTCGGCCGGTTCATGTCTAAGTATCAAGTAGACGGTCAGGAATACAGAGATCGGCTGTTAGACGGATACAGTAACAGTATTCAAAACAATCGGCGAGTTGTCAATGCAAACTCGCGTCGGTTTCGTCGGTCGCTGTTGAGTTTCCTCTGTTCGATGACCCTCGTGTCCGCGGGGATCACGGGAGTAGTGGTTGATCTCTCGACGCAATCGAACCTTGTTCTCACATTTTTGCTCGTTCTCGGACTTATCGGTCTCATTGAGTACGTAGAGCAGGAAGAGTATTTGACTCTGGAGCGACAACACGAGGACAATGAGTAGCGACGAAGGAGAGACGTACGAAAAGGAGAAACGCTCACTCGACGACTCCGACGCGGTCGTCGAAGAGGACGGCGAGAAACAATTGAAAATGGAGTCGCTGAGCAAGAGCGGCGGAAACGCCAGAAAGGAGTCAGATACGGACGACTCGGATCAGTAACTCCTCACACCACGTCGCCGCGGACGGTCGCGCCCTCCTGCCGGTCGCGGTAGGCCGCGACCGCGTCGGCGATCTCGGCGGCCTCCGCCTCGTCGACGCCGAGCATCTCCAGCGCCCCCGACAGCGTCGGGAACGGGAGCTCCCCGTTCCGGAGCTTCCCCATCGTCTCGGTCGCCCGCTTCCCCTCGCCGTACAACTGCACGCCGCGGGGGTCGAGCACCTGTTCGTACGCCCCGCGGTCGAGCGCGCCCTTCAGCCGCTGTCTGACGTTCCTGTCGAACGGCGCGTTGCACACCTCCAGGTGGATCGGCTCGTCGTCCGGCAGCAACTGGGCCGCGAGACACTTCTCGGGGGCGGCGTAGCCGTTGTCGTTCGCGCGGAGCAACTCGGGATGTTCGCGCGCCCACTCCGCGGAGACGGACTTCCCGACCCCCTTCACGCCGTGGGAGCGTTCGAACTCGGCGGCCGCGTCGGCGTCGTCGCTGCGCATGAGCAGGTCCTTCGTCACGTACACGTCCAGCCGGTCGATCGGATCGAGGCCGAGCGCCACGTCGCCGTACACCCACACCTCCCGCACCGGCACCGGCATCGGCCCCTCGTCGACGGCGTCGATGATCGCCTCCACGCGGTCGAGGGCCGCCTCTCGCTCCATGACGGGGCTTGGGTGGGCGACGGGCAAGCGTCTTACGCGTCGCGACCCGCTATCGGCGGCCGGTCGCCCCCCTCCCCCGGGTGTCACTCGTCCCGGCGGACGTAGACGGTCTTCTCGACCTCGGCGTGGACGACCCCCTCGTCGTCGGTCAACTCCACATCGTACACGCGATCGCAGGACTCCCCGGGCGCGAGCGACTCGCGGATGTCGCGGACCTCCTCGTCGGGCACGTCGACCGTCGCTGTCAACGTCGACCGCCCGGGCTTCCGAAATCGGATCTCGGCTGCCTTGTCCCAGACGGTGAAGCCGTCGCCGAGGCGGCGCTGGAGCAGGACCACGTACACCGGGTCGACCGCGCCGTAGATGCTGCCGCCGAAGAGCGTCCCCATCCCGTTGCGCGTACGCCACGTGAGCGGGAGTTTCACCTCCGCCGAGGAGAAGTCCGGCGCGAGCGACGTGACCGTCGCCCCGGTCATCCAGTACGACGGGTAGTGGGAGAACCCCAGGCGGAACAGCCACGCCCGAAGCCGGTCGAGTCGCGTCATACACTGGGTCAACGGGGCCGCGTGTTGAGCCTGTCCGTCCGCGACGAGCGGGTGGCCGCGCGTGCGAGTCACGAACGGCGTCCGTGCGAAACGGGTATGCCCGCGCCGCCGCAACCCGCCGGTAATGGACTGCGACAGGTGCGGCGCCGACGCGGTGATGCACGCCGCCTACTCGGGAGCACACCTCTGTGAGTCGCACTTTTCGGAGTCGGTCGAGCGGCGCGTCCGCCGGCGCGTCCGCGAGGACGACCTGCTGCCCGACGACGCGACCCCCGAGGACCCCGAACGCTGGGTGATCGGCCTCTCGGGCGGGAAGGACAGCGTCGTGCTCGCGACGGTGCTCGACGAGACGTTCGCCGAGGACCCCCGCATCGAGCTGGTCGCGCTCTCCATCCACGAGGGGATCGAGGGGTACCGCGACGAGTCGCTGGAGGCGTGCGAGGAGCTCGCCGCGGACCTCGACATGCGCCACGAGGTGGTGAGCTACGAGGACGAGCTGGGCGTCCGCATGGACGACGTGGTCGAGGACGACCCCGAGAACATGGCCGCCTGCGCCTACTGCGGGGTGTTCCGGCGCGACCTGCTGGAGACGTACGCCGAGGACCTGGGCGCCGACAAGCTCCTCACCGGCCACAACCTCGACGACGAGGCCCAGACGGCGCTGATGAACTTCCTCGAGGGCGATGTCGCCCAGATGGCGAAGCACTTCGACGCCTCCATCGGCCCGTTCCCCGAGCGCCGCGAGAGCGAGCACTTCGTCCCGCGCGCGAAGCCGCTGCGCGACGTGCCCGAGAAGGAGGTCGCCCTCTACTGCCATCTCCGTGATCTCCCGTCGCACATGGCCGAGTGTCCGCACGCCAGCGAGGCCTACCGCGGGGAGATCCAACAGCTTCTGCTCGACATGGAGGAGCGACACCCGGGCGTCCGCCACTCGATCATGGCGGGCTACGAGGAGCTGTCGGGCGTGCTCGCCGACGAGTACCGCGACGACGACGGCGACGGCCCCGACCTCTCGCCGTGCGAGCGGTGCGGGTCGAAGACCGCCCGGGACGTGTGTCGCAAGTGCGAGTTGATCGACGCCATCGAGGCGCCGTAAACGGCCGTGTGAGCCGGTTCAGTACTGTAATACGACTCCTCGGTCGCCGTCGATAGCGCGTGAAAAGTGCGACGCGTCGAAGCCGGCCCGAACGGAGGCACCCCACGCCGAACCGGACCGTGTGCCGTCCCGTTTTGTTCGTCTCGCCGCCGCCGCGTTCGGTCCCACCCGGAGAGGCCCGTCGTCGACGTCGCCGTCAGCGGATGACGTCGAGGCCGTTGCTCCGCTCGCTGGACTCCTCTCGGCCGCCGTCGGACTGCCAGGCGGCCTCCTGCCCGTTCTGGGCGCTCTGGGCGTTCGACTTCGCGTCGAAGTCGACGTCGTCGGCCGGCCCGCCCTCGATGGACGCGCGCGACTTGTCGGCCTGCTTCTGCGTGCTCGGCCCGAGCACCTGCGCGCTCTGGACGCCGGTCATGATCGCCATGACGCGGACCTTGCCCTTGTACTCCTCCTGAATACGCGCCCCCCAGATCACGTTCGCGCTCGCCTCCAGGCGCTCGGTGATGTTGTCGGCGATGCCCTCGGCCTCCTTCAGCGTGAGGTCGGGGCCGCCGGTGATGTGGACCAGCCCGCCCGACGCGCCGCGGTAGTCCACGTCCAAAAGCGGGTGGTTCATCGCGTCGTTGACCACCTCCTGGGTCTTGTTCTTGTCCTGGGTCTCGCCGACGAGCATCACCGCGACGCCGCCCTGGTTCATGATCGTGGACATGTCCGCGTAGTCCAGGTTGATCAGGGACGGCTGGGTGATGGTCTCGGAGATGCCCTTGACCGTCTCGGCGATGATCTGGTCCATCACCGAGAACGCCTTCCCGATCGGCAGGTTCGGGACGTAATCGAGGAGCCGGTTGTTGTCGAGGACGATGATCGAGTCGGCCTCGTTGCGGAGGTTCTCGAGCCCCTCCTCGGCCTTGACGGTGCGGGCGCGCTCGACGTTGAACGGCGTCGACACCATGCCGACGACGATGGCGCCCTGCTCCTTGGCGATCTTCGAGACGACCGGCGCCGCGCCGGTGCCCGTCCCGCCGCCCATACCGGCGGTCACGAACACGAGGTCCGCGTCGCCGAGCACCTCCTTGATCGTGCCCTGGGCCATCTCGGTGGCGCGCTCGCCCATCGAGGGGTCGCCGCCCGCACCGAGGCCCTGCGTGAGGGACTTGCCGACGAGGATCTTCGTGTCGGCCTCGATCATCTTGAGGTGCTGTTTGTCGGTGTTGATCGCCACCGTCTCGGCGCCGTCGACGCCGATGTTGTACAGCCGGTTGATGGTGTTGTTGCCGGCGCCGCCCGCGCCGACGATGACGATCCGGGGCTCCCCGAACTCGTCGTCGTCGCCGGCCGCCGCCTCCATGTCGCGCTGCTCGGCTTCCGCGTTCGCGAGCGCGTCCTGAACGATGTCCTGCATCGTTACACCTTGGCCCAGCTGCGCTTACTGCGCTCGCCGCGCGTGCGCTCGCCGGACGTGTCGGCCTGTTCGTTGAGCATGTCGCGGACGGCGGACCGAATCGCTTCGCTGCGATTCGGGAACTCCCCCGTCTCGACCATCTGTTCGACCTCCTCGATCTGCTGTTTCGGGATTCGTAGTGTCACACGCTCCATTGGTTCATTCCCCCGGTAAGACGACGGCACGCACACGCGTACCCTCACATCGGCGGCCGGAGTTTCCCCGCTCCGACGCCCCTGTAAGACAGGTCGTCTTACGCACCACTACCAATATACCGTTTGTATATAAAGATGTCGGCGGTTGTATGACCGATACGGCCACGATGTCTTACGCCGAAGGACCGACGTGGTCGACCCGGCGATGTGTCTTACGTCCTGTCGAGCACGTCGGCCGCCGGGGTTCGACGCCCACATCCCGGGCAAAACCCCCAGTCGGAGCGGAGCTCGTCGCCGCACTCGCAGAACAGGCGCCGGGTCGCCTTTTCCCCGCAGTTCGGGCAGTATACGTGCTCGGCGGACACCCCCTCGCCACACTGCGCGCAGCTTCGTTCGCCCGTATCCGACGCGCCGACGGCCGAACCCGCCGAACGCGACTCCCCGCCCGCGGTCCGGTCGGCGGGCTGTGGGTTGTCCACGGGCCGGACCTCGTCCGCCGACGACTCGACTGCGGTGTCGGCGCCGTCGACGTTCACCGTGAGGTTGACCGACGGGACGCGGTCGGCGGCCGCCCCCGGGACGCCGAACGGGCGCGCGCCGCCATGGGAGAACCCATTGTCGTGGCGCCGCCCCCCGAACACCTCGTCGAGTCGGGCCGTGACCAGCTCGTCGACGCGGGCCGCGAGCGCGTCGTCGAGCGACCCGGCGGTCCCGGCGTCGCCTCCGACCGGCTCTCGCGTCTCGACGTCGCTCCGCTCCTCTGTGGCGTCGAGGTACTCACGGAGCGCCTCCCGCATGACCTCGCTTTTCGACCCCTCGAGGCCCTCGAGGCGGTCGACGAGGTCCGCATCGGCGCGGAAGGTTATCTTGCTCATACCCGCCCCGTTTTCACAGGATGCATATCAATCTATCCCACGGATCCGCCCCCGCGTAGGACGCGCAAACGCCAGTTCGACCGGTGGAGCCCTCCCTTCGACCGGTAGAGCCCTCCCGCACCGACCCGATGGATCCCCTTCCCGATCCGCGTGGGCGGTCCCCGGCCCCGGGCCCCTCTCGGAACCCGCCGCCGCTCTCAGTACCGTATACGGGAAACTCGTCGCGATCACTCCCATGACCGCCACTGAATTAGACTAGTCTAATCTTTGGCTTCGGTCGCAACAACTATAACATTCGCTCACCCTCGTACAGGTGAGTATGACCGACACACGTGACCCGGCGGGTTCGCCGGGAACGACCAGACGGCGGTTCCTCGCGGGCGGGGGCGGCCTCGCCGCGGCGGGGCTGGCCGGCTGTCTGGGCGGTGCGGTGGGAAGCGGTACGAGCGACGGGAGCGACGACGACGCCGGCGGCGGGTCCGGTGGCGACGACGGGAGCGACGGCCCGGTCGCGGTCGCCTCCTTCTTCAGCTTCTACGATTTCGCCCGAGAGATCGCCGCGGACACCCCGATCACGGTACGGAACCTCGTCCCGACCGGCCTGCACGGCCACGGGTGGGAGCCGGACGCGAGCGTCACGCGCGACATCATCGACGCCGACGCGTTCATCCACGTCGGGGAGGACTTCCAGCCGTGGGCCGACCGCGCCATCCAGACGCTGAAGGACGACGACGTGGACACGCAGCTGATCAACGTCCGCCAGGGCGTCGAGCTCGTTCCCCTCGCGGACACCCTCGACCGCGACGAGGAGGGCGTCGGCGAGGGCCGTGGGCGGGACCCGCACTTCTGGCTCGACCCGCGGCGCGCGAAGATCGCCGTCGACAACATCACCGAGGGGCTCGTCGAACTCGCGCCCGAGCACGAGGACGCCCTCCGCGACAACGCCGAGACGTACAAGACTGAGGTACTGGACCGGATCGACGCCGACTACGAGGCGGTCTTCGAGGCCGCCGAACGCGACGTGGTCCAGCTGGCCGCGCACAACGCCTTCCAGTACATCGCCGACCGCTACGGGGTGCAGATGCGCCCCCTCGTCGTCAACCTCGCCGCCAGCGGCGACGTGAAGCCGTCGGACATCACCGAGGCCAAGCGCGTCATCGACGAGAACGACATCCGCTACATCGGCGCCGGCGTCTTCGAGACGCGCCGGCCCGCGAAACAGCTGATCGCCGAGACCGACGTGGAGGCGTACTACCCGGTGACCCCGTACGCGGGCGTACGCGAGGACTGGGTCGAAAACGACTGGGGCTACGAGGAGATCGCGTACAACATCAACATGCCCACCTTCGAGGTCGTCCTCGGCAACACGGCGCCCGAGGACGCCGGCTACGACGGGTGGAACGACGAGTGGAGGAACTTCGAATGAGCCGCGCCGACGCGACGGCCGAGTCCACGACCGCCGCCGACCCCGCGGACAACGGGGCTGCCCGGCCGACTGACGACGACGTGATCTCCCTGTCGGACGTGACGTTCGGCTACACCGCGACGCCGGTCGTCGAGGACGTGAGCCTCGACATCGCCGCGGGCGAGTACGTCGCCGTCGTCGGCCCGAACGGCTCGGGCAAGTCGACGCTGATGAAGCTCATGCTCGGCCTGCTGCGTCCCGACGTGGGCGAGACGCGCCTGTTCGGCGAGCCGGCCCACCGCTTCGACGACGGCGAGCGCGTCGGCTACGTCTCCCAGCACGCCAGCGCGGCCAAGGAGATGCCGATCACCGTCCGCGAGGTGGTGAAGATGGGTCGGTTCCCGCACGTCGGCTTCGGCCTGCTGTCGGCCAAGGACTGGCGGATCGTCGACGAGGCGCTCGCGACCGTCGGGATGAGCGACTTCGCCGACCGCCGGATCACGAAGCTCTCCGGGGGACAGCGCCAGCGCGCCTTCATCGCCCGCGCGCTCGCGAGCGAGGCGGATCTGCTCGTGCTCGACGAGCCGACCGTCGGCGTCGACGCCGAGTCGGTCGAGGCGTTCTACGACCTCCTGGAGGCGCTCAACGACGACGGGATCACCGTGCTCCTCATCGAGCACGACCTCGGCGCCGTCGTCGACCACGCCGAGCGCGTGGTCTGCTTGAACCGCGAGGTGTACTTCGACGGCCCGACCGACGAGTTCGTCGAGAGCGACGCGCTCGCGCGGGCGTTCGGCACCGCCGTCGGCCTCGGCGGGGACGACCGATGACGGTGGTCGCCGGACTCTCGACCGGCGCCGTCTCCGCGCTCGCGGCGCCGATCCTCCAGTCCGAGGGGAGCCCGCTCGACCCGGTGCTCGCGCCCATCTACACCCTCCTCGACCTGTGGTCGCTCCTGTTGGGCGCGCTCGGCGACGCGACGGGGGTGGAGCTGCTCCAGTACGGATTCATGCACCGCGCGATCCTCGTCGGGCTGTGTATCGGCGTGATGGCGCCGCTCATCGGCACCTTCCTCGTCCACCGTCAGCTCGCGCTCATCGGCGACGCGCTCGCCCACACCGCCTTCGCGGGCGTCGCCGTCGGGCTGTTCCTCAACGGCGTGTTCAGCGTCGGCGTCTCCCCGTACCTCACCGCCGTGGTCGTCGCGGTGATCGCCGCGCTGCTGATCGAGGTGATCTCGGAGGTGACCGACGCGTACAACGACGTGTCGATGGCGATCATCCTCTCGACCGGGTTCGCGCTCGGGACGGTGCTGATCAGCCTCAACGCCGGCGGGCTGGCCGTCGGCATCAACCAGTACCTGTTCGGGAACCTCTCGACGGTCTCCGCGGAGAACGCCGCGATCCTGCTGGTGCTGTTCGGCATCATCGTCGCCACGGTCGCGCTCACGCGCAACCAACTGCTGTACGTCACCTTCGACGAGACGGCCGCCGAGGTGTCGGGCATCCCCGTCGCCTGGTACAACCGCGTGATGGTGATGCTCACCGCGCTGGTCGTCGTCGGCGCGATGCAGATCATGGGGGTCATCCTCGTCGCGGCGATGCTCGTCGTCCCCGTCGCGGGCGCCTCGCAGGTGTCGCGCAGCTTCACCGGGTCGCTGCTGATCTCCGTCGTGCTCGCCGAACTGGCGGTCCTGCTCGGTATCGGCCTCTCCTACTACGGCGAGGCGACCGCCGGCGGCGTCATCGTCCTCGTCGCCGTCGCGATCTACGCCGCGGCCGTCGTCGTCGGGAAGCTGCTGGAGGCCCGCGGCGACGACGACGCGCCCGAGGTCGGCGGCATCGAGGCCGACGGCCCCGAACCGGGCGGGGCCTCCGACTGACTGCCGGTCGGGGGTCGATTACGACCGACGGACCACGTACACGATTCAGGCGTTCTCAGCCACCCACCACAGTCGGGACCCGTCCACGATCGAGAGCCAATCGCGTTCGAGGATCGCCCACGATGGGGAACTCACGTCGGCATCCAAAGGGCGTACAGTATCGCTACCAACCCCGAAACCTGACTCAGTTGGGACGTGACAATGACCGCTGTGACGGGCAATCCCGGGAGGATCCCGTACAGAAGGAAGATGCAGAACGGCACGGCGAGAGCGAGCGTGAACCCGAGCGCGATATAGAACATCGGCCGACTGTCGTTGCGCCGGTAGCCGCGGTACGCCTGGTATGCGATGAGCACACCGATGACGACGCTCAGAACCTGCGTCGCTTGCTGGAACACGACGGCCCACCCCGGCGGCATCGCGGGTTCCCAGAGCTGGAGGATGGCGACCTCCATCTCAGATCCCCTCGATTAGCCGTGTGAACCGGTCGGCCGGGTCTTCCCGGCGTTCGACCTGCAGATCGAATTCCCCGTCACGCAGTTCGACACTGATCCGTTCGAGATTCGTCGTGTACATGGTTCGGTGATGTCCCCCCTCCGGATCCAGTTGCGTCCGCTCGACGAGTAAGTTACACTCTCGAAGGTCGTCCAGACGCCGGTAGATCGTCGGTTCGGAGACGTCGCAGTGATCGCTGAGTGTCGTCGCTGACATCGGCTCTCGGCTCGCTTCAGTGAGGATCGTACGTGCTGTTGCGTCCTCCAGCACGCCCGCGAGACGTTCGATGTCGTCGTCCTCACTTCCCATACCAGCTTTCGATGGTGTGGTCTCAAAGAGATTAGCGAAACTACAGAGTCTGAAGTCGTGCTGGACGGATTATACGGACCCGACCCGTCCGGGTCTCGTATGGTCGCACAAAACGCCTCCTCGCCGACACAACGGGCACGGTCGTCGACGCTCGGCGGGCTCGTGATCGTTCTTGCAAGCATCGCGCTGAGTATCGCCTCGTACGGACCGCTCGCGAACACAGTTCGGATCCGATGGATGGTCGGCACCTACTATCAGTACGGACCAGAGCACGCCTCGACGGTGTTCGTCCTCGTGGCGTTCCCCGTTGTCGTCGCAGGAGCGTCCATCGGAGCTCACTGGCTCGGGGATCACCTCGAACGTGCCGTCGGGAGCGAGGGATCCGATGGGTTCCGAACCCTCTACGACGTCTGCGTGCTGGTGACCCTCGGTATCGTTGTTGCCGTGCAAGCGCTCGTCATCGTGCTCAACCTCTGAAACCATGCCACGAGATCCCCGGTCCACGGACGCCGTCAACACGCGGAACGTGACGGAGTTCCTCGCCGTCCTCACAGCGTTGGTCCTCGGATTCGTAGCTGTCGCGCGTGCGATCGACGTGGAGATCGAGGCGTTCGGACCGCTGTACATGTTCACGCCGGCAGCCGCCGGGGTATTCGTGTGCGTACGCAACCGGATCGCACTCCGGGAGGTCGGCGTGCGCATCGGTCGCCGCCGGTGGCTCGCCTTGGCCGCGGTCCTCCCGCTCCCGGTTCTCGGAACGATAACGGCGCTTTCGATAGGTGTGCCGGGCGTGTCGTTCGACCCCTCGCTCGACGTGGCGGCCCGGATCGGCCTGCCGTCAGGGCCGTTCTGGACGCTCGTCGCACTGGGCGCCATGGTGGCGGTCGGAGCGACAGTGAACGCGGTCGCCGGGTTCGGTGAGGAGTTCGGATGGCGGGGATACCTCCTGTGGGAGCTCGCCCCCTTGGGGTTCTGGAGAGCGTCACTGGCGATCGGAACCGTTTGGGGAGTCTGGCACGCGCCCCTCGTCGTCGCCGGGTACAACTACCCGTCGTTCCCGGTCGTCGGCGTGTTCGCGCTCACGGTGGCATGCATCGCGATGACCCCACTGTTCGTCTACGTCGTCGTTCGATCGCGGTCCGTCGTTCCCGCGGCCGTCTTCCACGGCGTCTTCAACGCGGTCGGTATCGTCGGGTACGCGGCGACCGACGACGCCGTGCTCAGACAACTCGTCGCCAGCGAGGGCGGGCTCGTTGGCGTGACGGTGTTCGGGGTCGTCGCCGTCGGTATCGCCTCCACCGGGACGCCCCGCCTCTCCCGCGACGTGTTCTCCGATGAGAGCCCGAACACAGCAGGTTCGGATACTGCTGGAAACTGATCAACCGAGATCTGCGGCGTCCGTCCCCGTTCGGGCGGACCGCTTCCGGGATATCGAGCGCCGGTCGGGGCTGTCGGTTGCAGATTTCATATCGCGGTACGTGATTTATCGGTGAGGGTCGCTCGACTTCGTTGACTCCAACGCCGCTTCCCGGACGCTTATCCCGCGAGCGGCGAATTCGGCTGCCATGGCGACGAAACTCCCCGAATCGGAGTTCGACGCGCGGCTCGCGGAGGTGCGCGGGCGGCTCGCGGACACCGCTGCCGACGCGGCGACGTTCTTCGACGCGACGAGCATCGAGTACCTCTCGGGCTTTCATCACATCCAGACCGAGCGCCCGGTCGTCCTCGCGGTCACGCGGGACGGCATGGAGATCACCGTCCCACGGCTTGAGGTCGAGCGCGTGGAGCCGAACCCCCGGATCGACGCGGTCCACCACTACTTCGACTACCCGCAGGGGAAGCCGATCGAGACCGCGGCGGCGATGCTGGAGGGGATGGGCGCCGAGTCGGTCGTCTCCGACGCCGACGGCGCGCCCGGGGTGATGGGCTACGAGGGCCCCTCGCTCTCGGAGTTCGTCGAGGTCGAGAGCCAGTCGTGGGTCGACCGCATGCGCTGGGAGAAGACCGACGCCGAGGTGGATCTGGTGCGCGAGTCCGCGAAGTGGGCAAACCTCGCCCACCGCTATCTCGCCGACTACACCGAGGTCGGCGCCCACCCCGTGACGGTGAGCCAGAAGGCCACGACCGACGCCTCCCGGGCGATGCTCGACACCCTCGGGGATCGATACGCCATGCGCACGCGAGGGTCCGGACCCGTCCACGCCGGCTACATCTCCGGCAGCGAGACCGCCCTTCCGCACGGCCACACCCCCAACGAACGGCTCTCGGAAGGGGACGTGCTGATCACGGGCGCGTCCGCGAACGTCGACGGCTACCACTCCGAACTGGAGCGCACGATGTTCGTCGGGGAGCCCTCCGACGAGCAGGTCCACTACTTCGAGCTGATGCTCGAGGCTCAAACTATCGCCATCGACGCGCTCGGTCCCGGGCAGTCGATCGCCGGCGTCGACGAGGTCGTCCGCGACTACTTCCTCGAACAGGGGATCGAGGACACCGCCCAGCACCACGTCGGCCACAACATCGGCCTCGGGGGCCACGAGCCGCCGTACATCGACCGCGGCTGGGACGACTACGAGTACGTCGACGGGGCTGACGGGTCACACCCGTCAGCTAGCGGGACTTCGTCCCGCACAGGCGACGACGTGATGGCGCCCGGACAGATCTACACCATCGAACCCGGGATCTACACCGACGAGTACGGCTACCGACACTCCGACACCATCGCCATCACCGAGAACGGCACCGAATGGCTGACGTACTTCCCGCGGGACCTGGAGTCGAACGTCATCCGGTAACCCCGCGGATCGACCTTTTCCGGGGCGCTTTCAGCGTCGAAAGCGCGCCCCACGCTTTTCCGTCGGCCGGCACACAGCGCCGTCCGGACGTGCCACTGCCATCGACTGACGAGGCACGGTCGACCCTCGGGGATCGACTCCCGAGCGCCGTGACCGTGGTGGTCGAGGTCGTGATAGCTAGCACAGTACTCGCGTGGACCGCGGCGTGGCTCGCCATCGCGTCGGTGAACCTCCGGTACGGCGATTACGTCGCCGTCGCCGGGACGGTCGGACTGATGGTCGTGCCCGCGCTCGTGTACGAGTACCGGAGACTGGGATCGTCCCTCCCGCTGCCGGAACCGGACGCCCCCGACGTGTCCGTCTCGGATCTGGTGATGCCGAGTTCCGGGTGACGCGTCCGCGGGTCGAACGGTTCGACCCGGTTTTTTCGCCGTTCGTCGCTTGCGGCGCCAACAGCGCACACCATCCCTGCAGCCTCTGAGGCCCCTCGGAGCCCGCGCGTACCGATGGCCGCGATTCAGCCGTGTATCGTATATCGCGATATGAAACCCGCAGATCGCCGCGATCTGGACCCCCGACCGGAGCCGTGGAATCGGCGGACTCCGTCGGAGCGTTCTTGGCGGCTCGGGGTCGAGAGGAGGTCGTGACCGCCGTCTCGTTCGCGCTGTTCGACACGCTCGTCGAGGCCGACCTCCCGTCGGACCCGGCGGCGGCCGTCGGCGACGAATTGCGAGCCCGCGGCGTCGATGTCCCCGACGACTGGGCCGACGCCTACGGCGAGACCCACGTCGACGCCCCCGCGGGCGCGGAGGTTCCGCTCCCGGCGCACGTGAGCCGGGCGCTCGCGTCCCGCGGCGTCGACGCGCCCGGCAACGCCGCCCGACGGGCCGTCGTCGCCGCCTTCGACCCGGCGGTCCGAACCCGAACGGGGGCGGTCGACGCGGTCGAACGCGCACGCGAGGACGGACCGGTCGGGCTGCTCGCGAACTGCGCGGTGCCCGAGCTGGTCGGCCGCGTGCTCGTGCGGTCGGACCTCGCGCGCGACGACTTCGACGCCGTCGTGACGAGCGTCGCCTGCGGGTGGCGCAAGCCGGACCGGCGGGCGTTCGAGCGCGTCGCCGGCGCGCTGGGGGGCGAAGTCTCGGAGCTTACGCACGTCGGCTGCGACGGGGCGGTCGACGGCGCCGTCGCCGACATCGGCGGGCGCTATCGCGACGCCGCCGACTGGTTCCCGGCCGATCGTGACCCGTGATCGGGCCGGGTCGTAGCGGCTGTAGCCACGGGTCAGGGATCATTGGTTGTGATAATTCCGTGTCGTGATAATTTGATGCGGGATATTATCCGTTTTTGAGACGCCTCAGGGGTATGGCAACCACCGAGTCCGACGACGTGGGCGACATCGAGGTCGACATCGACGACGCGATCGACGCGGACGCCGAGGACATGAACGAGGACGCCGCCGACGCCCTGACCGGGCTGCAGGCCGCCTCCCAGCAGGTCGCGGTGTCGACGACGGAGATCGCCGGGCTGGCCGACGAGCAGTCCGAGGACATGCGAACCGTGAGCGACGAGATGACGAACCTCTCGGCGGCGATCGAGGAGGTCGCCTCCTCGGCCGAGCAGGTCGCCGCGGCGGCCGACGACGCGGAGGCGGCCGCCGAACGGGGCGAGGAGTCCGCCGAGGAGGCGATGAACGCGATCCGCGCGGTCGCCGACGCGGCCGAGTCGATGACCGAGGGCATCGAGCGGATCGGCAGGCGGATCGAGGACATCGACGAGTTCGTCGACGTGATCGACGACATCGCCGAGCAGACGAACCTGCTGGCGCTCAACGCCAACATCGAGGCCGCCCGCGCGGGCGCCGAGGGTGACGGCTTCGCGGTCGTCGCCAACGAGGTGAAGAACCTCGCCGAGGACTCTCAGGAGGAGGCCGAGGCCGTCGAGGAGACCGTCGACGAGATCAAAGCCGAGATGAACGAGGTCGTCGACGAGATCGAGGGGAGCAACGAGCGCATCGACGAGGGCGTGTCCCAGACCGCCGAGGCGATGGACCACCTCGGGGAGATCGCCGACACCGTCTCGGAGGCCTCCGCGGGGGTCAGCGAGGTCGCCCGCGCCACCGACGAGCAGGCGGCCTCCGCCGAGGAGGTGTCCGCGATGGTCGAGGACGCCGCCGGGGACGCCGACGAGATCGCCGCCGAGGCCGACGAGATCGCCGCCGCCGTCGAGGAACAGACCAACGAGATCGGCTCGGTCGTCGAGACGCTGCGCGACTGACGGGCGACACGATTCTGGCGTGGGAACAGTCGAGAGCGAGCGCCCTCCGGTTACGCGCCCGTCACGAAGAACAGCAGCACCGAGATCGCCAGCGACGCGAGGATGACCGCCGCCGCGAGCGCGCCGCCCATCGAGACGGCGGCGTTGGCGTGGCTCGCGAGCGACTCGGTTCGGTCGTTGCCGAACACCGTCACCTCGGCGTGTTCGGTCGCCATGCCGGACTCGACGGGTTCGGCGTCGGCGGCCGCCCGTTCGGCCACGTCGACGACCACGTCCGTGAGCGCGTCCCGATCGACGGCCGCGCCGACCTGGTTGTCCGCCTCTACGGTGTTGACGATGTGCGTGTCGGTCGTCATCACCTCCGCCTCGTCGGCGTCGACGGCGTCAGCGACGGCGTCGACGAGATGCCCGCGCAGCCCGGGTTCCATGTTGTTGCCGTCGACGAGCACGTACGCGGTCGTCTGTGGGCCGGCATTCGGATCATCGTCGCCCGTGGCGTCGTCGCCGGCGGCGGTCCCGGCGTCGGTATCGCCGTCGTCGTCAGCCCCGGCGGCGCCGTCGACTTCCGTCACCATCGCGCGGACGCCGAGCGGGCCGATCCCCTCCTCGGGGACCCAGTCCGTGCGCTCCCAGGCGACGCCCGCCGAGAGGTCGCCACGGGGCGCGACCGCGAGGCGCTCGCCGACGCGGCGGGCCGCCTGCATCATGTCGAACGACCGCGTCGACCCGGGAGTCACGTGGCCCAGATCCGGGCCGTCGAGGCCGTTGTTGGAGTTGTGGGCGTCGACGAGCAGCACGTCGTCCAGTCCCTCGGTGCGCGCCTCGGCGGCCGTCGATAGCCCGACCGCGTACTCCACGTCGTCGGCGAACCCTGGCGCGAACGTCGACACGAGCAGGGCGTCGTCGTCGAACCCCTGCCCCAGGATCGACGCCTCGCCGGCGGTCGTTCGGACGCTCTCGGTCGCCTCCGAGGAGTAGGTGAGCCGGTCGTACGCCCGGTCGGCCGCCTCGACGACGGTGTCGACCTCGCGTTCGGTGACGAGGTTGAAGTCGTGTCCGGCGGTCGCGTGCGGCGGGAACGCGACGCCGTCGGTCGCGGCGGCGATGCGGACCGGGAGGTTGCCGCCGCCGATCTCACCCATGGGACCGGGATGGATCATCGGGAGCACCCAACGAGCCTTCTCCTCGCCGTCGGGCGTCCGCAGCGAGAGGACCGTCACGGGAACGACCGCCTCCTCGCCCAGCTGCTCGAAGAAGTCCTCCAACTCGCGGGTCCCCTCGGCGACGTGGCCGATGAACCCCTGCAGGAAATCGAGCACCGAGACGCCGAGCGTGTTGCGCCACGGACGGTCGACGACGTAGAGGAACGTCCACACCGCGCCCGCATACAGCGCGCAGGTGAGCCCGAGCACGAGGAAGTGGTCCGGGCTGATCGCCGACAGTTCCGGCGGCGCCTCCTGGGGCCGCGAGAGATACGGCATGAGGAACGTGTCGAGCAGCGGCCCGCCGACCTCGAGGACGCGGAGCGTACCGCTGTAGACGAACAACAGGACCGCGGCGGTCAGCGTCTGGATGCTCGCGGGCACCGCCGCGACCGGGAGCGACGACCGCGAGACCGCCATGATCACGAGCAGGCGGATGGCGAACACCGACGCCAGCGCGACGACGAGCACGTCGAAGACGAACCGCTGGCCCAGCGGGGTCAGATACGCCAGCAGCCCGCCCACCGCGAGGAAGGCGACGATGACGACCTCACACACCAGCGCGAGCAGCGACGAGCGGTTCGGCGTGAGCTTCCCGCCGACCAGGCGGTCGACCCACGCGGTGCCGAGCCCGGCGACGACCGTCGGGATGCCGATGAAGAACACGCCCTCCCAGGCGTCGCGGCCGACGAACAGGACGCCGCGCCACGCGACCGAGGTTTCCGGGCGCTCGAAGGCGCCGACGCCGGCGACTGCCGCCAGCAGGAGGGCGAACGCGACCGACGTGTACCACGACGGCGCACGAAAGATGAACCGCGAGAGGCCGGCGAGGTTGCTCTGGGTCGCAGTCATACGCGTTGACGGTGGGGGACGCATGCGGGACGTAAAAATGAGGCGTACTCGTCGTGCGGATCGGTAGCGAGCGTCGAACGGAATGGCCGGACGCCGACGGGCACGTGTTCGACCTGAACTGCTCGGACAGGCTCACCCCGGTGACTTCTCGGAGGGGAATCGAGCCAGCTCAAAACCACAAGACGGAACCGCCGATCGGAGAACTCGAGGGCGACTACCGACAGATCTCGACGAAGTTCTCGAAGACCTCCTGCCCGCGCTCGGTGTGGCTCACCTCGGGGTGCCACTGGACGCCGTACAGGTCGCGGTCGGTGTCGGACATCGCCTCGACGCCGCAGACGTCGCTGTCGGCGGTGACGGCGAACCCGTCGGGCGCCTCGACGACCTCGTCGGCGTGGCTGGCCCACGTGCGCGTCTCGGGCGCGAGCGACCCGACCAGGGGATCCTCGTCGTCGCGGATCCGTACGTCGACATCGGCGTAGCCGCCGTAGTCGCCGGACTCGACGCGGCCGTCCAGTTCCTCGGCGATGAACTGCAGGCCCAGGCAGATGCCCAGCACGGGCACGCCCAGGTCGAGGTAGTCGGAACAGCGGCCGACGCGGTCCATGCTCGGGCCGCCCGAGAGGACGATCCCGTCGGCGTCGATGTCGTCGGGCTCGGTGTCGTTGTCGAGGATCTCCGAGTCGACGCCCACGTCGCGAAGCGCCCGGCCCTCGAGGTGTGTGAACTGTCCGTGGTTGTCGATGACCACGATGCGCGGCTCGCTCATGGAGTGAATTGCGCGGACGTGGTGAAAAGCAGCCCGCTTCTCACCGAGCGATGCACGGATATGCGTACATCACCCGTCGCCGTCGCGACCGGTCCGCTCGTCCCCGACTCGACCGGCCCGCTCGTCGCCGGCGCGTCCGCGTCACTCGTCGCCCCGGCGGTCGTCGCCGTACCGTTCGTTGGCGGAGGAGAACCCCAGTTCGCCGAGTTCCTCGCCGCGGCGGCTCTCGCGCTCGGCGACCGCCTCCGGATCGGGGCTCGCGTCGTCGTCGACGCGCGCGAACGACTTGTGCACCTTCGTGTGACACCACCGGCACAACCCCACCGTGATCTCGTGGGATGGGCTCCGATTCGACTCGCTGTCCGGCGATCTCTCCGGTTCACCTTGGCGTCCTCCCTCCGTCGACCCTTCCCCGTACGAGAGGTGGTGCTCCTCGACGAGTGGTCGGCGGTCGTCGTGGGCGATCCGGACCTCCTCCAGCCCACACCGCGCGCACGCCTTCGCGTCGGTCGTCGACCGGTAGTGGGGGCAATCGCGCCAGTCGGCGTCCTCGTCGGCGGCGACGCAGGCGTAGTCGGCACGGCGCCGCTCGGCCGCGAACTCGCGGTCGTCGCCGGCGCGTTCGAGCGCGAAGCGACAGCGACCGTCGCCCGTCAAATGGTCACAGCGGCCGGCGAACTCGTACGGGTCGTCGACGCCGACCGGCGTCCCGTCTGGCGTCCGCTCCATACGGGGACTCGCGTCGCGCTCGGGTAAAAACGCTCACTCCCTCGGGATCACTCCCGTGGGACGCTGATATCCTGTAGGTCGCCGCCGCACTCTGGACAGGCGCTCGGGCTGTGCTCCGCCTCGATGCGCGCCGAGCACGTCCGGCACTCGAAGACGCGCACCGTCCCGGTGTGGTATGGGTCCGGACGCATGTATCATGGTAACGATGCACACGATAATAAGCCCCGCGGTCGTTCGACATCTGTGTTCTCCGTTTCGCCTCTTCGTCATTCGATTTTGGCGAATATCTGTTGTTCATGGAAACCACCTTCATTCGGTCGATTGCAGAGGCAGAGTGAGCGAGAGTGTGACAGGGTGAGAGGATGAGAGAGTGAGTCGAGGAGAGTTCACACGAACGGCGTGCCGAGACGACGAGAGCGGCGTGCGGGTTGCCCGCGTCGCGAGCGCGGTCGCGCGAACGGATACGTTCATACCCCCTGCCCGTCCACCACGCCCCGTGCGAGTGATCCACCGGTCCGCGGCCATCGACCCGGAGGACGAGGAGCCGTCGGCGCCGCGCGAGCACGTCCTCGCGACGGACGTCGACGTGGCCGACTCGTTCCGGTCGCAGGCCCGCGGGCTGATGTTCCGTCGGTCGGTGCCCGACGACTACGCGCTCGTGTTCCCGTTCGAGGAGGCAGACTCGCGGAGCCTCCACATGTTGTTCGTCCCGTTCGCCATCGACGCGCTCTGGCTCGTCGACGGCGAGGTGACGAAGGCGAAGCGCCTCCGGCCGTGGGTCGGGCTCGGCTGGGGCACCGCGGACACGATCATCGAGCTGCCGGCCGGCGCCGCGGAGGACGTGGAGCCCGGGGACATCGTCGAGGTCGTCGAATAGCCGACACCCGTCGTCGACGCGGATACCGTATACCGTTATGACAGATCACGCCCAAGCGTCGGCCATGCGCCGAGCGACGCTGGCGGGTGCGCTGCTCGTCGGGAAGGGTCTGGACGCCGTCTCGACGGTGGTGGTGCTCCACCTTTCGGACTCCGTGCGCGAGTCGGTGCCGCTCTCGCGGGCGCTGATGGCGTGGCTCGGTCCCGTCGGGGGGATGGCGCTGCTCACCGTGATCACGATGGTGATCGTCGGCCTCCTCGCGGAGTCGGGCGTCCTTATCGACCGCCTGGTCGGCGGCGAGACCCCCGACTGGTACGTGCCCGGGCTCCGCGCGGCGGTGTATCTCGGCTGTGCGACGTGGTTCGGGCTGATCGGGCTGTGGAACTTCTCGCACCTGCTGTGACGCACGGGGGGCGTGAGCGACGGGACGTCGAAACCGCGGCCGCGACGCCGTCGGAACTCCGGACGTATTTATCGGATGCCGTACTATGCGGGGGCGTGAGCTACCTGGTCGAGGTGAAGCCGTCCGCGCGCAAGGCGAACGCGGCGGTCGGTCACGCGGTGCTGCGGGACGGCACCCGCCGGGAGTTCGGCGACCGCGGCGCCGCGGAGGCGTGGGCCGACGGGCTCTCGACGGGCGCCGACCGCCCGGTGTGGATCCACGCCGCCCACCCCGCCGACGACAGCGAGGTCGACGGGTACCTCGTCTCCCGACAGCGCCAACTGCTCGACCTCGACGGGGCCTACGACAAGCGACGGCGACGCCTCCGCGGCGGCGACGACGGCGACCCGGGAAGGCTCGACGCGTACGCCGACGGCGGGGAGTGACGTGCCCGTCGGCGTCGTGCGGTACACAACCGAGGAGGATTTACTATCCACGCGGTGATACGATCCGTCGTCATGGTGTCGCAAGGAGACGCCGCGCCGACGTTTACCGCGACGTACAAGGGCAGCGACCACGAGACGTTCGACCTCGACGACCACCTCGGCGAGGGGCCGGTCGTGCTCGCGTTCTTCCCCGGCGCGTTCACGCCGCCGTGCTCCAACGAGATGGTCGCCCTGCAGGAACACCACGCGGACTTCGCGGCCGCCGACGCGACGCTGTTCGGCGTGAGCGCCGACTCGGCGTTCTCACAGGGCGCGTTCGCCGACGAGTACGACCTCGAGTTCGGCCTCGTCAGCGACATGGCCGGCGACGCCATCGAGGCGTACGACCTCTCGATGGACATCCCCGACCTCGGACTGTACGGCGTCGCCAACCGCGCCGTGTTCGTTCTGGACGACGACGGACGGGTCGCGTACGACTGGGTCGCCGACGACCCCACGAACGAACCCGACTACGGGGAGCTGCTGGCGGCCGTCGAGGACGCCTGAATCGACGCGACCGGCTTCCCCCGTTTTCTCGCAGGATCCCGCCGCCCAGCGGTGCCGCCGGAACGCTTGGATTCGACAGGCGCCGGGGCGATGGTCAGGGCGACCGAGCCCGATTCTATATCGCGAATAACGGTATATAGTGTGAGTTTCGTCTTCCGGACCGGATCGGCATAGCTCGTCGAGATCACTACGCTCACTGTCCATATCATCTGATATCCGTCGATAGAGGGATTTGAACTTCGCCGAGACGGTCGGTCGCTCACTTCGTTCGCTCGGCGCTGCGACTCGGCGGTTCAAATCCCTCCGAAAGTCGTTTCGCGCTCACGGGTGCGAGAGACACGTAGGACTCTCGCAGTCTTGTTCGCGCGAAAAGCGCCGAGGGAGAGATTTGAACTCCCGAGTCCGAATGGACAGCAGATTTCGAATCTGCCGCCTTGGCCAGGCTAGGCTACCTCGGCTCACCTTCACGTCGGGCGGTCAGCCTGTAAACCGTTTCGGTTCGATCGACCGTGTGCCACGCCACACCGAACCCCGAGGCTTCTTGCCGGTCGAACACCCCAACCGAACATGGACGTTCCCGACGCGAGCGCGGCCTGCGAGGACGTGCTCGACACCCTCCGCGCCGCGATCGTCGCCGACGACGCCTTCTTCGAGGACATCCTCCTGGGCCTGCTCTCCCGCGGACACGTGCTCATCGAGGACGTGCCCGGTACGGGCAAGACGCTCACCGCGCGGTCGATGGCGACCGCGCTGGGGCTGTCCTTCTCGCGCGTACAGTTCACCCCGGATCTCCTCCCCTCGGACGTGACGGGCACCACCGTCTACGACGAGGGCACCGCGGAGTTCGAGTTCTCGGAGGGGCCGATCTTCGCGAACGTCGTCCTCGCCGACGAGATCAACCGCGCGCCGCCGAAGACGCAGGCGGCGCTGTTGGAGGCGATGGAGGAGGAGCAGGTGACCGTCGACGGCACGACCTACGAGCTGCCGGAGCCGTTCTTCCTCATCGCGACCCAGAACCCCGTCGAGCAGTCGGGGAACTTCCCGCTTCCGGAGGCCCAACTCGACCGCTTCACGGTGAAAACGTCGATGGGATACCCGGATCTCGACGGCGAGATCGAGCTCCTGCGCCGGCGCGCCGGCCGCGGCGAACAGGACCCCAGCGTCGACCCGGTGCTCGACGAGGGACGGGTGCTGGGCGCCCGCGAGGCCCCCGAGTCCGTCCGCGTCCACGACGACCTGCTGGAGTACATGGCGGCCGTGACGCGCGCCACCCGGGGGGACCGACGCGTCGAGGTCGGGGTGTCCCCTCGGGGCACCCAGCGGCTGTTCGAGACGGCTCGCGCGGCGGCGACGCTCGCGGGACGCGAGTACGTCACGCCCGACGACGTGAAGCGCGTCGCGACGCCGGTGCTCGCACACCGGCTGGTGCTCACGCCGGACGCGAAGGTCGACGACGTGGCGAAGGCCGACGTGCTCCGGGCCGTGCTCGACCGCGTCGAAGTGCCGACCGTTCGCGACGCCGAAACCGGGACGGAGCCCGCGGAGTAGTCGGGGACCGGTCGGTTCTCATCTGACGGCGCTCACCAACGCGATCGCCCCGACCAGCAGGAACACGAGCGCGACGACCGGCTGTCCGCCCGCGGCGGCGACGTAGACGCCGAACGACACCGCGGCGGCGACGGCGCCGACGGCGACCGAGCCGGCCGCGTGGGTCGCGACGTTTCTGGTCACGTCCGTCTCGCGACCCAGTTGTTCCCCGAGCCCGAGCGCGTGCTCGCCCAGATCCCACGACAGCGCCGCCGCGAGGCCGCCGACGAGCAGCGTTCCCGGCCCGGCCCCCGAGACACCGCCGGCCAGCAGGACGCACGTCGCGAGCGCCGCCGCGCCGGTACCCAGCACGCGCCGCGATCCGACGAGCGTGCCGACGGCGACGAGCGCGACGCCGGCCGCGCCGAGACCGCCCGCCGGGGGCGACGTGAGCCCGAGCGCCGCCGCGCCGAGGGCCGCCGCCAGCGCCGCGAGCGCGACGCCCAGCCGGGGCGGCTTGCGCGTGACCGTCATCGCGACCACCGCGCGGCCGCGCGCTCCAACTCGGTCGCCAGCGACTCCTCTCCCCAGTCGATCACGCGGATGCCGGCCGAGCGGAGCCGCGAGAGGCGATTCGCCCGCTCGATGCCGGCGAGGCGGTGGCCCGGCGTGTCGTCGGCCGTCGAGTCCGGGGAGATCACCGTGACCGCGTGGCCGTAGGCGTCGAGCCGACGGGCCACCGTCGCGGCGTAGTCGTCGGGCAGGGGCGTGCAGAACAACACCTGCGCGTCCGCGGGGAGCCACCGCCGGAAGCGACGTACCCACGTCGTCGGGAGGAAGCGCTCGTCGGTCGGCGTCGGCGCCAGCGCGGGGTGAGTCGCCAGCAGCTCTCGGGCCCGCGCGGCGTGGTCGTCGCCGACGCCGGGGTCGAGCCGGCAGTCGCCGGGGCCGAACGCGGCGACCCCGACGCGGTCGCCGCTGTCCAGCAGCGCGGGCACCGCCTGCGAGGCCGCCTCGACGCTCCGCTCGACGGCGTTGGGCGACTCCGCGTCCGGCGCGAGGTACGCCTCCTCGCGGGCGTCGATGCAGACGACGACCGTCGCCGCGCGCTCCTCGCGGAACTCCAGCGTCGAGAGCTCGCCGCTGCGGGCGTACCGGGCCCAGTTCACTCGCTTCGCGGGGTCGCCGTGGCGGTACTCCCGCGTGGAGTGAAACTCGATCCCGGACCCGCCCACGTCCGTGGGCACGCGCCCCGAGTAGACGGTCGTAAGCCCGCGGAGGGGCAGCGACGCCGACGCCTCCAGCTCCGGCGTACACCGGAGCGTCGTCGCGCCCCCGGCGTCCATCCGGGCGTCGCGCTCGCGCGAGCCGCTGGGATTTCGCGCGAGCACGTGGACCGGATCCCACTCGTGGACGCCCCGGATCGCCGTCACGCGGTAGCTGACCGTCGCCGTCCGCCCGGGTCGCAGCGCGGTGCCGAGCCGCGCGGGGGCGTCCGTCGCCAGCGCCGCCGGCACGCCGTCGACCAGCCGGAGGTCCGGGAGCACGCCGTCGCCCTCGTTGCGGACGCGCAGCGTGACGGTCACCTCCTCGCCCGGGTCGGGGGTCGGATCCGAGAGGTCGCGCTCGATCGTCACGTCGATGTCCGGCGCGGAGTCGCCACGGGCGTACGCGGCGAAGGCGACGCCGAGCGCGCCGACCAACAGGAGCGGCGGATGTCGCAACAGGACGCCGAGCCCGACGGGGAGGAGCGCCAGCGCGGCCATCCCCGTCCACCGCCCCGTCGGTACGACGCCGCGCGGGCGGATCCGGCCGAGCGGGTCGGCGTTGCGGCCGTTCGCGCCGGTCGACCCGTCGGCCGATCCCCGGCCCCGGGAGACGCTATCGCTCACCGATTCACCCCCGAGAGCGTATCGAGGGCGCCGCCCTCGGCGCCGGCGGCCGAGAGCGCGTCGACGGTGTGGACGACCCCGTAGCGGAACTCCGCGTCCGCGCCGAGCAGCCGCCGCAGGCGCGCCCCGGGCGGCGGCGAGACGTCCGTTCCGAGGAACCACCCGGCGACCGGATCGTCCGTCCAGGTGCCGTCGTCGACGGCGTCGGCGACCTCGCCGTCGGCGTAGTCGCCGCGGGCGCGAAGCGTCTCCTCGGCGACCTCACGGAGGTGGTGGTGGAACTCCCGGCGGCGCTTGATGCTGGCGCGGGAGAACCCCCCACGGGAGATCAGTTCGTCGTCGTCGTCGCCGGGAACGGGCACCTCGTAGCGGTCCTCGGGATCGCCAGTCTCGGTGGCGCGGTGCTCGACCGTGCGAGCCTCGTTCGCGTACCGGAGCCCCTGCACGAGCGCGAGCACGCCCGCGCCGGTGACGAACACGTACGTCAGGTCGAACAGCCCCGCGAGCCCGCGCTGGACGACGACCACGAAGCCGAACGCGACGGCGGCGACGCCGAGGGCGGCGACGGCTCTCACCGGCGGACACCCCCGCCACGCCGGGCGTCGGTCCCCGTGTCGCCGTCGTCCGGGAGGTCTCCGTCGGCGTACGCCTCCTCGATCCGGCGCAACGCGGCGACGGCCTCGCGCTCGCGCTCGGGGGTCGCCGGTTCGTCGCCGTAGCGAACGGCCTCGAACAGGTCCGTGAGCGCGGTCACGTCCTCGCGGACCATCCCGGCGTCGACGGCCGCGGCCGCGAACTCCGCGGGCGTCGTCGACCGGGGGTTCTCGACCGCCAGCGCGCCCGTCATCTCGCGCCACGCGCGGTACACCTCGTTCTCCAGGTCGGCGTCGGACTCCAGCCGGTCGGCCGCCTCGCCCGCGCGGGCGCCGACCTCGCGCCGGCGCTCGGGCCCCGGCGGCTCCGGGGGTTCGTCGGCGAGTTCGTCGTCGTCGTCGCCGGTGGAGACGAACAGGAGGAGGACGCTCCCGAGGATCGCGACGACCAGCAGCAGCCCGACGATGGCCGTCGGCGCCGAGAGCGCCTCGCCGGCGGCGTTCGCGCCCGCGGACCCGCCCCCCGAGGGGAGCAGCGAGGCGTTCTCGGCGGCCGACTGGGCCGCGCCGACGGCGATATCGGTCGGCTCCGACCCGCAGGAGATCAGCCCCAGGTACAGCACGCCCAGCGGGAACAGCGCCGCCGAGACGAACATGCCGCTGAGGAGCCACGAGCGGGTCGTCCGGTACATCGCCGCGAGGAACAGCCCGACGCCCGCGAGTAAGGCGATCTGTACGCCCGGCCTGGTGAGGAACTCGACGCAGATGCTCACACTGAGGCTCGCCTCCCCGGACGGCCCGTCGCCGCCGAGGTCGGCGGCGCCCTCGTCCTCGGCGCCGATGCCGGACTCGTCCGTTGCGGAGCCCGCCCCGAAGCCGTCGCTCGCGGTCGTCGTCGCCGAATCGAGCGTCGCGGCGGCGACGCCGAGCGCGAGCACCGCCAGGAGGGCCAACGCCGCGGTGACCAACGTCCGTCTGTCCACGATGTGGTCCGCTAACGCGCCCCCGGGCTAAGGGATTTCGACGCACCCGCGATCGTCGCCGCCGGTCGTCGGTCGTCGCAGGTCGCACGGCCGGCGACGAACCGAGGCGTCCACGTCGGCGACGAACCGAGGCGTCCACGTCGGCGACGAACCGAGTCGCCCGCGTCAGTACGTCAGGAGCACCTGCACCGCCTCCTCGGGTCGGCGGTCGAGGAGGTCGTACGCGTCGGGCGCCTCGGCGACCGGGATCCGGTGGGTGACGAGTCGGTCGGTCTCGATGTCGCGCAGCCGGCGCCACGCGGTCGCGAGGCGGCGCCCGACGGTCCACCGGCCGCGTCGCTCGGGCGCGAGCGTGCTCACCTGGCTGGCGCGGATGTCGATCCGGCTGCGGTGGAACCGGCCGTCCAGCGACAGCTCGGCGGGCTTGGTGCCGTACCACGACCCGACGACGACGCGACCGTCGTACCCGGTCGCGTCGACGGCGTCGTCGAGCGCCGCCGGGTTGCCCGACAGCTCGTACGTCAGGTCCGCCCGGTCCGGCGAACGCGACTCGTCGCGGTCGCCCGCCGGCGTCGACGGCGACGCCGACGCGGGAGCGGAGGCGGGGGCGGGAGTGGACCCGGGATCCGGG
Organism: Halobaculum roseum; assembly: GCF_019880245.1. Taxonomy (NCBI): domain Archaea; kingdom Methanobacteriati; phylum Methanobacteriota; class Halobacteria; order Halobacteriales; family Haloferacaceae; genus Halobaculum; species Halobaculum roseum. The sequence goes on along the minus strand of NZ_CP082286.1, from coordinate 2,322,900 downwards.
TCCTGATCCGCGGATCCGCCGACCGCCCGGCCGCCCCCCGGGCCGTCGGCGAACAGGGACTCGGGGTCGACGGCGTCCGGATCGACGCTCCGGTCGGCGCCCATCGCCTCCGAGCGGTCGCGTCGGCTGCCGAGCGTTTCGACGGTCACCAGCTCCGCCAGCGGGAACGACGACAGGATCGCCGTCGTGAGCAGCCCGATGACGCCCTGGCCGAACACGACCGCGCGTTCGCCGATCGCCGGCTCGCCGTCGAGCGCCAGGGTCACCGCCGTCTCGACGTTCGGGAGGAACACGGCCCGCTCGGGCGAGATCCCGTCTGGAACGCGGCTCACCGCCTCGACGTCGACGACGAACTCGCTGGCGTGCGGGTGGAACGCCAGCACCGTCTCGCCGTGCCACCCCGGGTCGACCCCGGGCCCGACCCCGGTCACCGTCCCGACGGTCGAGTAGCCGTACGGGAACGGGTACGAGAGCGACCCCGACAGCGACGGGAGCGTCTCGTCGACGGCGGTCTCCGGGTTCATCTCGCCGCGGTACAACAACAGCTCCGTTCCGGGGCTGATCGCCGACGCCGTGGCCTCGACGACGAGCTCGCCCGGCCCGGGATCCGGCACGTCCATCTCCCGCACCGTCACCTCCCGGGGGCCGGTGAAGTACACCGTCCGTCCCGCCACGGGTTACCACGCCCCCGGTGTGGCGAGCGGTGTAGCGAGAGCACTACGGGCGCGACCGCCGGACGCGCCCCGCGAGAGCGCGTCCCGTACTCCGTCGTGGGCTGTCATCTTCCGTACCAGGGGCTACGTCGGTATAATTGCTCGGGCGAGATCGCCGGACGGACCCGAGTCGTCGCTCGTCACCCCTCGTCCTCTCGGTGGCGGACCGTGAGCACCGGCACGTCCGAGAGGCGGACGACCTTCTCGGTGACGCTGCCGAGGAGATATCGGTCCAGCCCGGTGCGACCGTGCGTGCCCATGACGACGAGGTCGATCCCCTCGTCGTCGACGTAGTCGAGGATCTCGCGGTGGGGGACGCCGGTCCGCAACGCGGTGACCGCCGTCACGTCCGCCGCCGCCGCGCGCTCGGCGACCTCATCGGCCGACTCCCGGGCGCCGGCCTCGAGGGTGTCGTAGATCGACCCGAGTCCCTCGTTGACGGTGTAGATGGGCTCGACGACCGCAAGCGCGTGCAACGTCGCGTCGTACGTCTCGGCGAGGTCGATGGCCCGCTCGATGGCGCCCTCGACGGCCGTGCTCCCGTCGGTGGGAACCAGGATCCGGTCGTACATGTGAGGACCGACGCGAGCGAACGAGTTGGCTCCCGTGGACGGTTCCCGGATCGTGGCGACCGTCGCTCCGCGTCCTCGGCGCGTTCGGACGGGATCGCCGCAGCCGTGACCGGAAGGCGAGAGAAGGATTCGCGACAGGTTCGTCGGATCGGTGGAACTCTCCCCGCGGCTCACGCGACGTCGGAGAACGCCGCCTCCGCGCCGACCGCGTCGAGGTGGTCGTCGAGTTCCGACCGGACCGCCTCGATGTCGTCACACAGCGTCGCGTACGCGTCCGTCGAGGTCTCGCCGGCGATCTCCAGGGCCGCCTTCTTCGACGCGAGCGCGAAGAACTCCTGGCTGCGCTCGTCGTACGACGCCCGCTCGATCAACACGTCGACGAGCCCGATCAGCTCCGACTCGTCGACGGGCTTGACGCGGTAGTCGTCGAACGGCATGTCGACGATGTCGACCGTCGGCTCGACCGCCGTGAGCATCGCGACGCGACAGTCGATCTCCGCCGCGCGCAGCTCCCGGAGAACCTCCTCGCCGTTCATCCCGGGCATCCGTCGGTCGAGCAGCGCCACGTCCACCGAGTCGTCGGCGACGGACAACGCCTCCTCCCCGTCGGTCGCCGTCTCGACCTCGTACCGATCGCCGAGATACGCCTCGTACAACGAGACCAACGCGGCCTCGTCGTCGACGAGGAGGACGGTCGCGTTCGCGTCGTCGCTCACGGCCCCCCCAGTCGCCGTCGCGCCGGATCGTTCGTCCGTGAAGCCATACGGTAGCTGGCTCGGTGCCTCCACAAATAGCCATCCGTCGAAGTATTATCATTGAGAAACCGATTCGAGGCCGGTACGGACGCCGGCCGATCCAGTAAAGAGACTGCGTGAACCTCCCTGAGTATGCCGATCGTCGAGGTATCGGGGATCACCGTCGTGTTCCTTCTCATCGTCGCCGTGTTGACGGCGTTCCTCACCGAGGTCGTTCCCAACGATGTCACCGCGATCGGCGTCGTCGCCGCGCTCGTCGTCCTCGAGCCGTGGACCGGCGTCGGCACGCGGGAGGCGATCTCGGGGTTCGCGAACCCCGCGACGGTCACGGTCATCGCGATGTACATGCTCAGTGCGGGCGTTCAGAACACGGGCATCGTCGAACGACTCGGCGTCTATCTCGCGGAGTTCACCGCCGGACGGGAGTTCCGGGCGCTCGTCGCGACCGTCTGCACCACCGGCCCGATCGCGGGGTTCGTGAACAACACGCCCGTCGTCGCCGTCTTCGTGCCCATGGTCACCGGCCTCGCCGAGAAGTCGAGCATGAGCCCGTCGAAGCTGCTGCTCCCGCTGTCGTACGCCGCCATTCTCGGGGGCACACTCACGCTCGTCGGGACGTCGACGAACATCCTCGCCAGCGACTTCGCACGCATCCTCATCGACGGTCGCGACGGAATCGGGATGTTCGAGTTCACGGGGCTCGGGATCGTGCTGCTCGTCGTCGGCATCGCGTACCTGCTGACCGTCGGTTGGCGGCTCACGCCGGCCCGCGTTCCGGTCGATAGCGACTCGGTCTCGGAGTTCGATCTCGACGAGTACCTCACCGTCATGTACGTCCGCCCGGAGTCGCCCGGCGTCGGCGTGTCCGTTGCTGAGTTCGACAGCGCGTACCCGGAGGTCCGCGTCCTACAGGTTCGCCGGGACGACACCGCGTACGCCGGTCCCCACTCGGATCGGGTCGTCGAGGCGGGCGACGCGATCGTCGTCCACGGCTCGCTGCAGGCGGTCAACCGGTTCCGCGAGGAGGCCGATCTCGGACAGCGGGTCCGCGAGTCGGTGACCGAGGACACGTTCGAGTCGACGGCCACCGACGGCGTGCTCGCGAAGGCGGTCGTCCCGGAGCGCTCGTCGTTCGTCGGGGAGACCGTCGCCCAGGCCGGCCTCCACGAGTACCACGAGACGAGCGTGCTCGCGATCCGCCGCGGCGGCGACCTGTTCCGCACGGACCTCCGCGATCGGACGCTACAGGCGGGCGACCTGCTGCTTGTTCGGACCACCCCCGCGTCGATCCGGTACTTCACCGACACCGGCGACCTCGTGGTCGCCGACGAGCGTGCCCTCGACCGCCTGGCGACCGCGGACATCGACGATATCGCGCCGCTGTCCCCGAAGACGCCGACCGCCGTCGGCATTCTCGGCGGCGTCGTCGCGCTCGCCGCCCTCGACGTGCTCCCGATCGTGATCGCGGCGCTGGCCGGCGTCGTCGCGATGGTCGTCACCGGCTGCCTGACGAGCGCCGACGCCTACGACGCCGTCTCGTGGAACGTCATCTTTCTGCTGGCGGGCGTCATCCCGCTCGGCATCGCGCTGGAGTCGACGGGCGGTGCGGCCGTCGTCTCGGCGTTTCTCGTGGCGGCCGGCGAACACCTCCCGCTGATCGGCGTACTGTTCGTCCTGTACGCGATCGCCGGCGTGCTCGCCAGCGTCATCACTCCGGTGGCGACGGCGGTGCTGCTGATCCCGGTCGGCGTCACCACGGCCGCCCGGCTCGGCGCCAACGAGTTCGCGTTCCTCCTGGCGGTGATGTTCGCGTCCGCGACCTCGTTCATGACGCCCGTCGGCTACCAGACGAACCTCATGGTGTACGGCCCCGGCGGCTACGAGTTCACCGACTTCCTGCGGGTCGGCGGCCCCCTCCAGCTACTCCTCGCCGTCGTCGCGACCGTCGGTATCGCCGTCATTTGGGGCGTCTGAGGCCGTTGACGATCGGTTCTCGAACGGCGCGTTCGTCGCCGGCCCGCCGGCGGCGACGACGACACGGACGGCGACTGCGCTACCGAGGACGACGCCGTCGGTCACGCGGCGTGAAAGCCGAGAAGCGGCTTCGTCGCCGAGGCGTTCAAGGGTACGGATTCAGCGCCAGGGAGAACGAGGTGAGCTACCCATCAGCCGTGTCTCATCGGCGAGCCCGTGATATCAAATAACTATCTGCTCGTCTTTCCTATCTTTATGATTATGTTTAGAGACGGTCCGGGTTTCGGATTCTCGTTCCCCGGACCGTTGCCACGGCCGTGTTCCGCGTGCGTCGGAACCGCCGCTGTTTTCGGCGATTTCGGCTCACGTTCGGCGGATCGATGCTCTTCGGTCC